>JAXDBN010000211.1:0-12594 GCA_034678805.1 Syntrophomonadaceae bacterium | reverse complement strand
GGTAATCGTCTATCTCCCCTTGCAGATTCCAATGACTGGGAACCCGGTCGGGCAGATGAGGATAAGCCAGCACCGCCGTTACCAGCAGGCCCGCCATTAATAACCATATCGGCCATTCGGATTTAACGTTATCCCAGGATAGATGGTAGGTTTTATTATCCTTCCTGTTCATCAAGTTTGTCTCCTTTCCCGGTACCCTGTTTTTCCCCGGAAGCTGTACCGCAGGACATTTGAGCTCCAGTATTTTCTTCCGGGGTGGATATGCCTAAAACATCATAAAACCAACCAATCAGCTGTTGGAATACAGTAGTGTTCAATGAATAGAATATATTCTGTCCTTTTCTTAAATCCTGGACCAAGTCGGCCTGTTTTAAGATGTTAAGGTGATGAGAAATACTGGGCTTGGTCATGTCAAAATGCGCGGCAATTTCGCCAGCAGTCATGTCACCGTGTTGCAGCATCTTGAGTATTTGACGGCGGCTTGGATCCGATAACGCTTTAAAAGCCAGGCTGTAACTCATAAAACACCACCCCTCAAAATGTAATTAGATAATTGCCTAACTATTTAATTAAATTATATATACATCTTTACCTCAAATCAATATATCTCAACCATATTTTTGGAGATGGAGTGCCGTTAAGTTTTGATGACAAATTTTTATATATTATTGGTAAGCTAGACTTATGCAAATAGAAAAACCCCGCCAAAAGCAGGGTTTGATTCTTCTTTAATTGATTTTACCAACCACGGCTGCTCCCGCCCCCTCCAAAGGAACCGCCGCCGCCCGAACTTCCTCCTCCAAAACCGCCTCCACCGAAGCCGCCGCCTCCTCTACCCCCTCCGCGGAATAGAGTCCCGAGTAAGAATCCCAGGATAAAACCGTTGAAGAAGCGCTGATCAAGCCACAATAGCATAATTATACCTACAACCCACATTATTGTTACCCACCAGGGTGTTTCAGAAGTGGTCTGGGTAGCTGGCTGTTCGGCTGGCGCAATGTTAATGGTTACCCCATATTCCTTGGCTACCTCGGCAATCACTGCCTTATATCCGTTGACTATACCCAGATCATAATTACCTTCCCGGAAATAAGGCAGCATATAGTCATCCTGAATACGGCCGGTTTTGCCATCGGGGAGGGCGCCTTCCAGCCCATAACCTACTTCAATACGGGATTTGCGTTCATTTGGAGCCACCAAAATCAGTACCCCGTTATTTAATTGCTTGTCTCCCAGCTGCCACTGCCTGCCGATCTGCAAGGCAACCTGTTCAATTGGTTGCCCCTCCAGAGAATTCAGGGTGACCACGGCGACCTGAGCTTTGGTTTGCCGCGCTAATTCCTGGCTGGTATTTATAATCAGGGATTTAGTATCGCTGCTCATCACCCCGGCTTGGTCAAGTACGTAGAGTTCTGCGGGAGGTGACGGAATCGCCGCGTTGGCTGCGGAAGTAAAATTTGATAGCAGGAAAAACAGCAATAACAGTGCTGTAAATCCGGCCGAAAACCAACGATTACCCTTGACAGCGGTATCTGGTTGTCGGCCGGGCAGTAAACCGTTCATTGTGCACAGCTCCTTGTGTTAGAAATTAACCTGGGGAACTGTCTGGGCACTTTCTTGAGCCTGGAAATATTCACGGGCATCAAATCCGAACATTCCAGCCCACATTGAAGTGGGAAAAGACTTAATCTTACTATTGAAGGTCTGGACGGAATCATTGTAGTCCTTACGGGAAACAGCTATGCGGTTTTCAGTTCCGGCCAGCTCATCCATCAATTGGCGGAAATTAGCGTCAGACTTAAGATTCGGATAATTTTCTACAATGACCAGCAAGCGCGATAATGTACTGTTTAATTCGTCATTGGCAGCCGCTGCCGCTGCCGGGGTCTTGGCTCCCAATAAACTGGCCCGGGCATTTGCCAAATTGTTTAATATACCCTGCTCCTGAGCAGCATATCCCTTTACGGTGGAAACCAGATTGGGAATCAGATCTGCCCGGCGCTGTAACTGAACATTAACCTGAGCCCAATTACTATTTACGCTTTCGTTCATCTTAACCAGATTGTTATAACTGCCTATCCCGGACAGAATTAAGAGAACTACTACAGCTAGTGCAATCAGCCATCCTTTTTTCAATCTCAATACCCCCTTTATTATTAGCTTTAACTAAATTATAGCATTGTATTATTTATCTTGGGTAACATATACCAGGCCTACCGTCCCGGGTCCGGCATGCATACCGATGACCGGACCTATTGACGTTATAGCTGCGTCACGGCCATGACGGGCTTTGATAATCTGAGCCAATTCTGCAGCCTTCTGCACTGCACTGACATGTAAAACCATAATCTGGCTTATACCTCGTTCCTTTTGATCCTGATCTAACAGCTCTAAAAGGCGGTCAACTGCAGCTTTTCTGCCCCGGGCTTTTTCCAGTAACTCGACTTTGCCATCCAGCAGATGTAAAATCGGTTTTATTTGTAACAGCGAACCCAGCAATGCGGCTGCCCCACCGATTCTTCCGCCTTTTTTCAAATATTCCAGGGTATCAGGAACAAAAAATAGACGACACCGTTCTTGAATTCCCTTGGCTGCAGTTATAACCTCCTCAAGAGACTTCCCTTCCCGGGCTGCTTCCGCGGCGGCCAGAACCATATATCCCATGGCCATGCAGGTAGTCCGGGAGTCAAGTATTTCAATCCGGGCCTGTGGATTAGTCTGCAGGATCACCTGCCGGGCACTATAAGCCGATTGGCAGGTCCCACTAAGTTCACCGGATATGAATATGGCCATAACTTGATGCCCTTGCTCAATAATCCGGTTAAAGACGTTTTCCATATCACCTTGGGAAGGCTGCGAAGATGTGGGGATTATACCATCACGATCGATTTTGGCATAGAAGTAATAGTAATCGACCTCGGTCTCCTTGTAAGATTCATCCGGAAATATTACCGACAGAGGTACGATGGTCAAATCATATTCCTTTTGCAGCCTGGCATCTATATAGGCGGTGCTGTCAGTGACTATTTTTATGCTCATTCAGGGGACCCCTCCGTTGATGTCTTGATCAATGTTAAATTCGTGATGTTCTCATTGCTTTCCTGCCTGATTGAAGCCGGCCAGTTATTTTAGAACACTTTTATAAGTATATGTTACCATAATAGAAATCTTTGCTCTGTTGTAGGAACATCGGTAAGGATTTACAGGTAAATGAGGAGGAGGTAAAAATGGAGAAGCAACCAACCTCACGCACTTGTTTTATGTGCGGGCGGCAAAACGATATTGGTTTAAAGATGAACTGGTACAACGATTATGATGCCGGAAAGATCAGAGCTGAAATTGTAGTGCCGGAGCAATTCAACGGCTATCCCGGCATCGTCCATGGTGGTATAGTGGCAGCCATTTTAGACGAAACTTCGGGGAGAGCACTAATGCTTAACCGCGAGTTCGATGACCTGTTTATTACTACCAAACTGGAAGTCAAATACCATCAACCTACTCCGACCGGTCAAGCTTTGCAGGCAACTGGCTGGGTCATCAAACGGTTCAGCCGGTTTGCCCGGGTAGCAGCCGAAATCAGGTCGGCAGATGGCACCCTTTATGCAGTTTGTGAAGCAACCGTGGCCCGTCCCCCCCATAAGTTTATGGTTTTATCCGGATGGGAGAAAGAGAAACAGTATTGGAAAGTGGTCGACTAAGCATTTCTACGCCAATGTACTTGCTTTAATAACCAGAAAAATCCCCATAATTAATGATGGGGATTTTTTTACAATATGTTGGGATTGCGATTAGTTGGACCCGGATCAGACTGTTATAATCAATTCTAAGGAGTGAAACGAATGGATAAGAACATTGAAAAGGTCGCCACGATGTTAAAGACATCTAAAAATACGGTAGTAGTTACCGGGGCCGGTATTAGCACCGAGGCCGGCATCCCCGATTTCCGCGGGGAGAACGGCATATACCGTCAATTGGGCGAAGCAGAGGTAATGGAGATACTCCACAGAGATTGCTTTCGCTGTATCCCGGAAAAGTTTTACCTGTTTTATCACCAACACTTTAAATCTTTTACCGCTATAGAACCAAGCCTTGCCCACCTGAAACTGGCGGAGCTGGAGCAAAGGGGTCTGGTCAAGGCGATCGTGACCCAAAATATCGACGGGCTGCACCAAAAGGCAGGCAGTCGCCGGGTGATAGCTGTACACGGAACTACCAACCGCTACATTTGCACCAATCGGTCCTGCCAGGAGGTATATGACCAGCAGTATGTTGATACCTATCCCCTCAATGTTCCCTGTTGCGAAGAATGCGGTGAAATTTTGAAGCCAGACGTAGTGCTGTTTGGAGAGCCGATAAAAAACTTTTATGATGCCCAGGAGACCATTTCGAATGCGCATTTGCTGATAGTGATTGGTTCTTCCCTGACAGTCTATCCCCTGGCCGGGTTTGTCAGGGATTATTGCTTTTCCAACAAAGACCTGCTCATTATCAACAAGGGCAGAACTGAGATGGATTATGCAGCTACCTTAAAAGTCGATACAGGCAGTACGGGCCTATTTTTGAGCCAGGTGATCAGTCTTCTTTAGAGGTTATCCCGGCAATGATGCCGGCTTGAACCAATTCTAGATAATGATTGAGAATCAAGGCAGTTAATCCCCAGATTACGTGTTCTTTCCATATATAAAAGTGCTGGGGGTAGCTGGGTTGCCGGAATGGATATTCCCTGCCATGGGGGATCAATTCATAAGGAAAGTCTTCGGAAAAGTGCATTTTAAATGATAAATTCTTCTGGATAGGTCTATTGTGGAGTAAGTAATCCAATGGGACATAAAATACCGTATCTACCTCATCGGGGTTGAGCCTAATGCGTTGGTTATCCATTATATAGCCAACATAAGGATAGACAATGGCATTGAACGGGGTGATAAGCAGATCCAGGGGGGCTATTATCTCAATATCTCCTGTATCCAGACCCAATTCTTCACAGGTCTCGCGTACTGCAGCCATCTGGGGATCTTCATCGCTCTCGATTCTACCGCCCGGGAAACAGATTTCACCGGGTTGACTAAACAGATGAGGAGCTCTTTTTTCGAAAAGGATGGATAAAACACCATCCACTTCTGCCAAAGGCAGGAGCACGGCAGAAATATTGGCCTGTTGATGACCGATTATATTTCTTTTCCTGTTTCGTAAGGCCTCTATCGCTTTAGGCAGCATAGCATTCCTTTCCAGATCACAGCTGATTGCCTCTACCTATGCCTAATACTTTGGTATTTGTATCTTGCTTACCATCAAGAGAGCCAGACAGACTACAATAGCTAGTGCCAGGTAACTGTTCATATTACCGGCCAGTAAGGACAATATAGCCATGAGTAAACCTGCCAGGGTTATAGGAACGCCCACAAAATAATCTTTGATGTTCAATACATTAAAACGGGCCAACCTAAAGGCCCCGCACATAATGTATATCAGGATCGCGGCAATCCCTAACAGCAAGGGCAAATCGTAAAGCAACTGGGCGTAGATAAGAATAGCCGGTGCTACTCCAAATGAAACCAGATCACATAGTGAATCCAATTGCTTGCCCATATCAGACATAATTCCTAGTTTCCTGGCCACTTTGCCATCGATTCCATCCATTAGCACTGCCAACAGAATAAAGATAGCCGCAGCCAGGTATTTTTCATGAAATGTTTGTATTATAGCCAGCGAACCAAAAATGATGTTAAGCAGGGTAATGGTATTGGCGCTGCCTTTATTAACTAAACCTTGCAATCAGCGATTCTCCTCCTTTCACCTTCTGACCAGGGGAAACCAGGATCTCGGTTCCAACTGGCAGATATATCTCAGTACAGGAACCAAAACGAATCAGACCAAACCTCTGGCCTGTCTCCAGTATATCACCGGGCTGAGTCCAGCAGACCAGGCGCCGCGCAATCAGGCCGGTGATTTGCACCACTAGGATTTTACCCCAGGATGTATCCATACCTACATAGTTGCGTGCATTTAACAAGCCTGCTTCATCCTTATACGCGGCCAGGTAAATGCCAGGGACTTTTTTTACCCACCCTACCCGGCCTGGTAATGGCGCGCGGTTTACGTGCACATTGAACAGGTTCAAAAAAATTCTGATCCGGATGGAGTCGGTGTGAAGGTACTCGTTTTCCGTTATTGTCATGATATCCATGATTCGTCCATCGGCAGGCGCTACTACACTGCCATTTTCACCGGGTATCTTACGCTCGGGATTCCTAAAAAAGAATAGGCAAAAACCTGTTAAAAGCAGACCCAAAATGGCCGCTGCATTTAAGGTCAACAAATACAGCACCAAGGTCAATAATCCAAAAAATATTATAAAAGGCCAACCCTCACGAGCTATCGGTTCACTGTGAGACATTTTCACTCTCACCGCCAAACATATTTACTGATTCCAAGTGATTAAATGACTAAGATTAAATGACTAATAACACCTAAGTTATTGTATCTTATATGATACCATTATGTAACCAAACAAAGGTTCGGGAAGAATTATGCTGCAAAAACATAATCGTATTGTCCAGGGACTAGCGAACTGATTTCATTTTCCAGGCATACTCTTTCTGATTGGTTAAGTCAATAACCTGATCAGCTGATAAAGTGGCGGGACTATAGACAAACATGATTTTCAGTTCTTCTGCCATCTGGCAGGAAGCAGGATCCGCTTTGAAATATTCAATGTGCAGCAGTTTTTTCATTTCACGAGGGGTCTTCCCCTCCCAATCAGGGAAATGCTGCCGGACAAAGGTTTTGTCTTTGGTGTAAGTGTAGATAATATCATTTATATTGTTTGGATTATGGCTGATCAAACCCTGGGGTAAAGTGTAGCGGTGGCAGTGCAGAAAATAATCGAATTTGAGCAGCTCGTTGATCATTAATTGATGCTCTGGATGAGTATGTTTAATGAAAATATATAAAAATGTATACAAAGCTTCTTTCCTGTGGCCTCTGCCCCACCACCCTTGAGCAGACCAGAAGGCAGCCAAATCCTGGTAGAAATCAGCCGCCAATCCTGTATATATTCTTTCAGTTATATATTGAACGGCAGCAGCCATTTCCTGCGAATTATAATAGATGCCCAGTAATTCCTCTATCCTGGTAAGGGTTATTATATCCTCAAAACTAAGGTCACGGTTGGATATGACCTGATAAGGAGGATGCGACTGGCAGGCATATTGATATAGTTCTAAATCTTGCGTTAACGGTGAGCCCTTCAAAACCTTGAGAAAACCTAATTGCAGCATATGGGGACGCAACCCATATACCATATTAAAAGAATCTTTGAAGCTGGTATAATTTTCTCCTGGCAAACCTGCAATTAAGTCCAGATGCAAATGGATATTGCCGGCCGATCCAAGTTTTAAAATATTCTGGCTGAGTCTATCCCAGTTTTGCCTCCTGCCTACGGCCTGGAGAGCAGGTCCAAAAGTTGACTGGATGCCAATTTCAAAATTGAATCGCCCAGGGGGAACCGATGCCAGGAATTCAAGCATATCATCTGAAAAGAGTTCTCCGTTTATTTCAAAATGCACTTTGACCTGACTCGGGTATGACAGAATATATTCCATTATCGCCCGGGTTCGCTTTTCATCCAAATTAAAGGTACGGTCTACGAACTTAATTTCACGTAGTGGCAGGCCCAGTAACTGGGCCAGATCCGCCTTAACCCGATCGATGGAGAGACTGCGTACCCCGGGAGTAGTGGCGGAAAGACAATAGGTACAGCCATATGGGCATCCCCTGGTGCTTTCATAATAGACCACCCGGTCGTTAAGGTCATCGTTTGAGCCGGCGTATGCAAATGGGAGGGCATCAAGGTCAGCGATTAATTCCCGGGCTGGGTTTTCGATCAATGCCCCATCTTGGTCACGATAGCTGATGCCCCGGACCGTGTCCACATTTGCCTCACCGTTTAGGACATACAGCAGTTCATCCAGAGTATATTCCCCTTCCCCGTTAACCACATAATCAATTGAAGGGTTGTCAGCCAAAATCTGGCGGGCGTCGTAGGATACCTCCGGCCCACCCAGAATTATTATAGTCTCAGGTGCGGCTTTTTTGTAATCGGCGCAGATCTCCAGAGTAGGAGTGATATTCCATATATAACAGGATAAAGCCAGCACATGCGGACGTATCCGGTATAGCTCGGCAATTATGTCACCGTGTCTTTGATTGATGGTAAATTCCTGTAGGTGAAAATTCCAGTCGGTGCGGGATTGGCTGACGGCACGCAGAGAACGCAGGGCCAGTGAACTATGGATATAGGTGGCATTAAGAGCAGCTAATACGATTTTCCTGGCTTGATACCGGTCTGCCATGATCAGGCTTCACCCACTATTCGGATTTCCGGCTGCAGAAGGAATCCAAATTTCTTCTCCACCGCTGCCTGAATGATTGCAATCAGTTGTAACACGTCTTCGGCTGTAGCCCGGCCAGTATTTACAATGAATCCGGCATGCTTGGCAGATACCTGGGCACCACCTACTGAATAGCCTTTAAGACCCAATTCTTCTATCATCGGTCCTACAAAATGGCCTGGGGGCCTTCGAAATGTACTGCCTGCACTGGGATACTCAAGAGGCTGTTTATCCCGGCGGCGCTGGGAATACTCATTCATCCTGCTTTTAATAACAGACTCGTCGTCAAGTTTTAGCCCCAGCCGCGCTGCCACCACGATGTGCCGGTTGTTTTGAAAAATGCTGTGCCGATAACCGTAATCCAGCTGGGACCGGACGAAGCTCACGGACTCTCCGCTGGGGCTGATTGCCTCCACTTCAAGTACAACGCCTGCCATTTCGCCGTCATAAGCTCCGGCGTTCATGACCACTGCCCCACCCAGACTACCTGGTATGCCTTCTGCAAATTCCAGGCCGGCCAGATTGAATCCGGCTACAGTATAAGCCAGGTCGGAAAGTAAAATACCCGCTTGTGCATATACTTCTTGTCCGGTTATTTCAATTGCATTGATATTGGTGATTTTAATAGCAACTCCACGGATGCCTTTGTCGCGCACGAGTAGATTACTGCCTGCACCGAAAACCAGAAACGGCACCTGACAGTGGCTGCAATATTGAAGTGCTGTTTTCAGTTCCTCGATATTTTTGGGTGTAACCAAAGCATCTGCCGGACCTCCGATTTTGAAGGTGGTATGGTTTCGCATCGGTTCGTCCAGACTGACGCTGGCCGGAGACAATAATTGTAATAAATCGCTATACATCCTGGTCTCCTTTAACCTTTTTGTACATTTCTATTGATCATAAAACAGTATTATACGCCTGCCGCCGTTTTAATTCCTAATTTAGGAGCCTCGGGCATTATCATTATTTTCGCTTGAGGGCCATGACGGTGCTGGGCCATTTCCATGGCCTGCCGAAGATCACCTGCAGGAGTCATAAAAAGGCGATCAACCTGTTCCGGTGGCATTTCACTAACCAGAATTATATCAGCCTGATCAAGGGTACGGCATATGGCATAGGCTTTATGTCCACCCAATTCGAAGTGACGGTGGAAACGGTCAATGATATCCTGCCGGCAAGCAGCCATATCAATCCAATCCTGGAAGGTATCCTCTCCAAGCCCTTCACGACATTCAGCTGCCAGGATAATAGTACCTCCCGGTTTGACGGCCAAAACCGCAGCATCTAAGGCTTTTTGGGCTTGGTACATATTAATATCCTTGGGATACCCGCCGCAGCTGGCCACCACAATATCCGCCTGTTCGGCGATTGATATGCTGGTCATTGCTTCGCAGTATTTTACCGCTGCCAGCCAGGCTTCCTTAACATCGCCGGCAGCACTGAAAACAACATCGTACTTGGAATAGGTAACTACATTTAAGATAAAATCAACTCCAGCCCGGTAGGCTGCTTCCAACATCAGGTCGCTGACCGGATTATCCTGATAGTTGCCCAACCGCGCTCGGGGATCACTCATCATCTTATGATTAGCCTCGATCACCTGGCGGGAAGCGATCCCCGGTAAAATAGACTTTCTCCCCCCGGAATAACCGGCGAAATAATGAAGCCCTACTACCCCTGTAGTTATCAGCAGGTCGGCCTCAGCGGCGGTGCGGTTAATAACCAGTTCGAGACCGTTGGATAGCTTGCCCAAGGAAACCAGATCATCATCGCAATCATGATTTTCAATACGGTAATTGTCACATATCTCCTTACCGAATAACGCCAGGTTGTCTTCTCTGGTATGAGGGCGGTGTATTCCGGTAGCGACAATTAAGGTAATATTCTCCGGCTTTAGTCCGGCTGCTTCAAGATCAGCCAGAATCGGAGGTAAAATGATTTCATAAGGAGTAGGGCGGGTTATATCGTTAACCACTACTACCGCATTGCGGGCTGATTTTTGCCTGGCAATCTCCCGTAAATGACTGGTCCCGATTGGATTTTGCATGGACTGGGCTACCAATTCCCTTCCGTCAATCCCGGCTGATACGGGTAAGGGTTCTAGTATTCCCAGAAGGTTGGCTTCATCCACCTCGAGATCCAGTTTATTCTTGCCATAGGCCAGCTTAACTTGCATGTTCTATCACCTGTTTTTGGATTATTTGGATTACTCCGATAATAGTTTATTTCTCATTCCCCGGAAAAGCAAATTTACTTAAGATACAGGTATTGTATACCCCAGTCGTCCCCATTGTTATGCTATAATAGGCAACGGGATTGGCGTCCCCCTAGTAACATGATCATATACAGGGAGTGATATTTTGGATAAGTTGGCTATACAGAAGGAATTGCTCAAAATGTTCGGCAAGGACAGTCTGCTGAGTGATGAGCTGGACTTAATGTACTATTCCTATGACAGTTCGTTTTTGACCAAACTGGAAAACACTTCCCCCTATGCAGTAGTGTTCCCGAAATCGACTGAGGATGTACAGAAGATCATGCAGTTTGCTTATGCCAATGACGTAAATGTGATCCCCCGGGGAGCAGGCACTGGTGAAACCGGTGGTTGTGTTGCCGTCGAGGGTGGAATAGTGTTGGATTTGTCCCAGTGGAACGAAATCGTGGAAATAGATCAGAAAAATATGCAGGTAGTTGTCCGGCCTGGGGTCATTCATGCCGAATTAAACAATGAATTAGCCAAATACAATCTTTTCTTCCCGCCTGATCCGGGCAGCAGCATGATGTGTACGGTGGGTGGAATGGTTGCCAATAATGCTTCGGGTTTGCGGGCCGTCAAATACGGTACTACCGAACAATATGTTTTGGGACTGGAAGTTGTGGCTTCCAACGGTGATGTTCTGATGACTGGCGGGATGAGATCCCGTGCCATAAAGAATGTATCCGGGCTGAATCTGACTAAATTGATGGTAGGGTCCGAGGGAACGCTTGGGGTAATAACCAAAATACGCCTGAGGTGTTTCCCCAAACCCCGTGCCCGCGGTATTGCCATGGCGGTCTTTGACAACCTGGATGATGCTCCGGCAACGGTTTTGGATGTATACCAGGCTGGTATTCTTCCCTCGGGGATAGAAATATTAGATGGTTCAGCCATAAAAGCAGTTAATGAATTCAAGCCGCATATTAAGCTGCCGGATGCCGAAGCGATTCTGCTGTTTGAGGTAGATGGCAATGCACCTAGTGTAGAATTTGAAGGAAATGTAATCAAAGAAATAGCTGGAAAACGGGCCCGTATGGTTGAATGGTCTACCGATAGCAAGCGTATGGCGCAATTATGGGAGGGGCGCAGTGTGACTGCGGCTGCTGCCTCCAGGGTTCGACCGGATGGCAGCCGAATTTTTGCTGGTGAGGATATAAGTGTTCCTTTATCCCGGGTGGCAGATACCCTGCGGGCTATAAGAGAACTGGGTAAAAAATATGGAATCCAGGTTGTAAATTATGGCCATATTGGCGACGGAAATGTTCATACCGCTCCGGTTATCAATCCTGAGGATCCTGCTGAGGTAGAAAGGGTTCTGCAACTGGTCGATGAGATCCATCTTCTGGCGATTGAAATGGGCGGGACCACCACCGGCGAGCACGGAGTGGGAGCCGTGCGAAGGAAGTATGCCCCGCTAGAGCACGGTATCGCCCATGAATATATGTTAAAAACCAAAAAAGCGTTCGATCCTAAGGGGATAATGAATCCCGGTAAGTTAATATAGACATTTTACGGTTTGATTTGTTGAGGAGATATTGATAATGGAATTTAAGGAACTCCCTCCGGTTAAGGAACAATTGATGAAATGTGTGCGTTGCGGTAAATGCCGCAGCGTTTGTCCGGTATTTTCCGAGATAGGAAATGAAACGGCAGCTCCACGCGGGCATGTGTTTATGGTTCAGATGCTGCGAGACGGGACTGTAGCCCCCGAGCAGAAGGTTTATGAACACTTGACCAATTGCCTGATGTGCGAAACCTGCAGTGTTAATTGTCCGTCTGGTATCGATATTCATGAACTTAACGCCGCGGCCCGTTCCTATATCTATGAACATAATCCCAGCCTGGCCAAAGATATGATTTTCGATACCATGTGGACCAATCCCAACTATCTGAAAAATGCCGTGCGAATGATATGGGGAGCCCAGGCTAGCGGGGCCCAGACAT
>JAXDBN010000210.1:0-4538 GCA_034678805.1 Syntrophomonadaceae bacterium | reverse complement strand
CTACAATGCTCATAATGATGTTCGGCCTGCCAATATTGGCAGCAGCTGAAGAAACACCAGTTATCGACACTGGAGATACAGCTTTCATGATGGTATGCACCGCTCTGGTAATGATTATGACTCCGGGATTGGCAATGTTTTACGGGGGGATGGTTCGCCGTAAAAACGTGCTCAGCACGATTATGCAGAGCTTCGCTGCCTTGGCACTGGTATCAGTGCAATGGGTGTTAATTGGATATACGATAGGATTTGGTCCCGATGTAAATCACCTGGTTGGTGGCCTGCAATGGTTAGGAATGAATGGTTTATCTGGAGACCCTAATTCGGCGTATGCAGCTACCATTCCGCATTCGGTATTCATAATGTTTCAAGCGATGTTTGCCATTATTACGGTAGCCTTAATTTCGGGTGCATTTGCAGAAAGGATGAAATTCTCCGCTTTTGTAGCATTTTTACTCCTTTGGACTACCTTCGTTTACGATCCCCTGGCTCACTGGGTATGGGGAGTTGATGGATGGCTGCGTAATTTGGGGGCTCTTGACTTTGCTGGCGGTACGGTAGTTCATATTAGTTCAGGTATATCTGGACTGATAGCATGTATAATGCTTGGTCGCCGCCGTGTAGATGGATCAGAACCGATGGTACCGCACAATCTTCCATTAACCATGTTGGGGGCAGGACTGTTATGGTTCGGCTGGTTCGGTTTCAATGCTGGCAGTGCCTTGGCAGCTAATGGTTTGGCGGGTCAAGCATTCCTGGTAACCAACACGTGTGCAGCTGCGGGAGCGATCGGCTGGGCAGGAGCAGAATGGCTGCATCATCGTAAACCTACTGCTTTGGGTGTTGCCTCCGGAGTGGTGGCTGGATTGGTTGCCATAACCCCGGCAGCTGGTTTCGTCAGTCCTATGAGCGCTATTTTAATGGGTTTACTGGTTGGACCGCTATGTTACTTTGCGGTAAGTAAAATGAAAGCTATGTTTAAGTATGATGATTCCCTGGATGCTTTCGGAATTCATGGTGTGGGTGGTATATTCGGTGCTTTGATTACTGGTGTGCTGGCTTCAACAGCAATTAATCCAGCGGGATTTGATGGATTGTTGTTCGGGAACCCCCACCAATTATTGGTACAATTAATAGCGGTTGTAGCTACAATTTCATTTGCAGCAACAATGACCTTCGTGATTTTAAAGGTGATTAGTGTCTTCACCCCCTTAAGGGTTACGGATGAAGAAGAAGAAACCGGTTTGGATCTTACGCAACATGGTGAGGATGCTTATAGTTATGGAGAAATGGGTACTTTGCAAGCTTAGGTATATAGCAATTTTGAAAATGATAAAAAGTCCCTGTCTTATGCAGGGACTTTTTGTCTCAATAATGTTCATCACTCTAGATGCCATCAATCAGAAATATTTGCATATATTGCGAATGCTATCCTACCGCATTAAGTATACTTTATACTTATTTAAAGCTGGTTGAATTTATCCGCAAACAGTATAAAATCTAAGCTATAGAAGCGGCTGTTTAAGACCGGTGAAGGTACTCGTAAAATCCTAACATAGAATACAAAATATCGGGAGCAACGCAGTTCCAAATCCAACCAGATTTTGAATTCGCGTGCTTTTTCTTTTTGGATGTCAGGGAAGGGAGGTATTCACATGTCTGCATTTGACCGTGCATCTACCGGTATACCAGGTTTGGATAAGATCCTGGATGGGTTGCGTTGGGGCGACAATGTCGTTTGGCAGGTTGAAAACATTGAAGAATACCGGAAAATAGTAATACCGTTTGTAAAGCAGTATATAGCCAATCAATATAAAGTTGTCTATATGCGCTTTGGTCAACACGAGCCCCTGCTTCATGAAGATCCAAAAATAAAAATATACGAACTGGATGCCAATCAGGGTTTTGAAGCTTTCTCCGGCCAGGTGCACACTATCGCGACGGTTGAGGGTGAAAAGACCTGCTATGTGTTTGACAGTCTCTCCGATCTTCTATCGGCATGGGCTACTGATTTAATGATAGGTAATTTTTTCAGGGTAACTTGTCCTTATCTATTTAGATTGGATACTATTGCCTATTTTGCATTGATTAAAGATCGCAATACCTATGCTACTATTGCCCGCATCCGGGAAACTACCCAATTACTTTTGGATTTATTCAGAACTGAGGATCAGCTATATATTCATCCCCTTAAGGTTTGGAACCGATATTCGCCTACCATGTTTTTACCGCATGTTCAACAAGGAGACTGTTTTGTACCTATTACAAGCAGTACAGAGACTACTCAAATATTTTCCCGATTGCTGCAACGCGGACCAGGCAGTGCCGAACGCAAAATCGACTATTGGGACCGGACTTTCATGGATGCCCAGGAATTACTGGAAGAAAAAAACCTAGGTAGATATGATTCTGAAAAAGAAACGGCCATGATTGAAAAACTGTGCACCATGGTACTGGGGCGCGAAGAACGTATGCTTACTTTGGCAAGACGTTATTTTACTTTAGAGGATTTAATTGAGATTCGTAATCGTTTGGTCGGTTCAGGTTATGTAGGCGGAAAAGCAGTAGGCATGCTATTGGCACGGAAAATTCTAGCATCAGATCCTAAGATAGACTGGACCAAATATTTAGAGCCACATGACTCCTTCTATATCGGTTCCGACGTATTCTACACCTATCTGGTAGAAAACCAGTGCTGGGAGTTGCGGCAACAGCAGAAACTGCCTGAGAATTATTTTAATCTTGCCGAACCATTGCGTAAGAAGATTATTAAAGGCAGTATGCCTGAAGTTATAATCGACCAGTTCACTCAGATGTTGGATTATTTTGGTCAGTCACCGGTCATTGTGCGTTCAAGCAGCCTGCTGGAAGACGGCTTCGGTAATGCCTTTGCCGGTAAATACGAAAGTATTTTCTGCGTCAATCAGGGCAATCCCCAGGAACGTTATGCCAACTTTGAACAAGCAGTTAGAACAATATTCGCTAGCACCATGAATGAAGATGCGCTGGCTTATCGACTACAAAGAGGTATGGCTGACAGTGATGAGCAGATGGCTTTGTTGGTACAGCGGGTGTCAGGAGCCTTGCGCTCACATTATTTCTTTCCAGACCTGGCTGGGGTTGCAATGTCCCATAATCTATATACATGGCATGAGGATATGGCTCCTGAGGCGGGCATGGTCCGGTTAGTACTAGGTTTAGGTACCAGGGCAGTTGACCGGGTAGAGGATGATTATCCGCGAATAATTGCCCTCGATAAACCTTCGCTGCGGCCAATTTCCGATCCTGAAGACATTAGCCGCTTTTCTCAGCGCAAAGTGGATGTGCTGGATATTAATAGCAATGATTGGACTACTATTAGTCTCCAGGTGCTAACCAAGCTGAGAAGCGAATTATCGTGGTGGAATGAAGCGGCTGTTCCCGATTATGAAACCAGGAATCGTTTGCAGCAAATGGGACGCCCGGTACCGGATGCATGGATTTTGACCTTTGATGAATTACTCAGGGGTGAATTTCCTTCCTTGATCAGGAATATGCTGCAAAGAGTGAAAGAGGCCTATGCATATCCGATTGACACTGAGTTTACCGTTAATTTTGACAGCGCCGGCAGCATTCGCATAAATCTATTACAGTGCCGGCCAATGCAGACTGGCAATGCAACGACTGGACAAATTCAGAGTATATCGTTCGAGCCCAGTGATTTGTTGTTTGCCGCCCACCGCAATACCATGGGTGGTAGTCGTCAGCAACAAATAGATCGGGTAGTGTATATTGATCCGTCCGGGTACTACAATCTGCCCTTGAATGATAAATACCAGACAGCTCGTTTGATAGGACGGTTGAATCGTCTATTTAAAGATAATAATGGGAATACGTTCATGTTAATAGGTCCCGGACGATGGGGAAGCAGCACTCCTTCATTGGGAATACCGGTATCCTTTGCTGAAATATGCAATACCTCCATCTTGGTAGAAGTAGCTCAAAAAGATGAGGGATTTATGCCCGAGCTTTCGTTTGGCACCCACTTTTTCCAGGACTTGGTTGAAACCGGCATATTTTACGTTGCTATTTTCCCTGGTCAGGACAATGTGGTTTATTGTCCGCAACGACTCACCAGGTTAGAAAACCAGTTCTCCGCATATTTACCCGAATACAGTAAATGGGCCGATGTTATTAAAGTATTCGATGTTTCAAAAATGGATATAAGACTATGGCTTGAATCGGACATCAAATCTCAACAAACCGTGTGCTTTTTTCAGGCAAGTGAGGAAATAACCAAATAATTATTCAGTTCAAGTATTTGGCTAATTCCTGGATTATTTTAGAAATAAGGGTGATTGGGAATGAAAGAAGCTGATAGTTATAATTCCCCAGAAAAAAATCATATCAGCGGTAAAGAATGCAGGTACTGCCGGGTATTTCAAAAACAAGGCCCCCAACTTTGTAAATACTGCGTGGTTTATGGGCATAGACTTAAGTACATTTTGAGATCGACTATGGATCAAAATAGTTCCAGCGTAGGTGAATATTTGCCGGTG
>JAXDBN010000209.1:0-16384 GCA_034678805.1 Syntrophomonadaceae bacterium | reverse complement strand
TATTTGATCCATATCTAAAATAATCATTTGTAGCTGCTGACTTTTTCGTCCCATCATAATAAAAGCCCTCCAATATCTAAATTCTACCATATTGGAAGGGCTTCATATTTCTTTTGTCAACAGGTCCATATTTTTACACTCTCAGGATAAAGTAAAAACTTATGGTGTATACCACTGACGGTATGCACCATAAGTTTACCTGTTAATTGTTGCTTTTAGTAGATCAGCGTAACTGCGTTATTATCATCCTAATCAGTTCAGGGTACTCTTCTCCCCAGTATTCATTGGCATCCTCTTCACTGTTTAGATCCAATTGGCTGCCATCTTTGAAGCTTATTTTAAGAGCCGGCATTATTTCTTGTTCGTTTTCGGATAGGTACCCAGAAACATTAAGCCCACATATTTCAGACTTATTGGTAATTGCAATCTCAAATTTCTCTGCCGGCAGGATGCTGGCCACGATTATTTTACCATCTTTAGTGAAAATGACCAGTTCCAAACAGATGCCTTCATAATCTTGAGCTAGTGGTTCTACAAGAGGGCTGCGAGGATACACAACTGCTATTTCGTTATCGTCAACGAAATCTTGTAGTATAACCAGAAGCTTTTTCAAGTCTCCAAATAAGGTTCCTTCTTTTTTTCGGGCGAAATCTTTTAACCCTTCAACATTTCCGATATTGTTAGCCATTTTTGTCCCTCCTAATGCGACTGTTTTACAAACCCATATACTAAAACATTATTTTAACATATTTTTTTGATAGGCAGAATAAACACCAAACCTTATTCAATATCTTCAGTATAATTAGATAGGCAAATTTGAATTTACGAAACGGCTAAACGACAATAGCGTGTGGGTGTAATTATATTAATGGTCGTTTAGTTAATGCTTTAAAGATGATAATGTATTGCCTAACGTAAATTAGTGGGCAGAGAAATCCTGACTATTACCGTACCATATCCGATGTATAATGATATGGAAGCGAATGTTGACGGTAGTTTCTTGAACATGCATGTGTGGCAGAAACTGCAGGAGCGGCAATAAGCAGATACCATCTTTGGGAATATAATATCATCTGCATGCAATAGTTATTGGGTATGTATTGTAATAAAATGTCTTGTTTTTAAATAACTTTATTGAACTTAAATTAACCAGGAATGTGGTGATTTTACGTTAGAAAAGGATATTCAGGATCTAATTGCAAAACAAAGAGAATATTTCTCCAGTGGAAAAACGCGGCCAACCGAATTCAGGTATAAAATCCTGTTGAATCTAAAAAATGCTATTCTGCGGCATGAGCAGGATATCATTGATTCTATGAGCGAGGATAATGGAAAACCTTATTTTGAAAGTTATATGACTGAACTAGTGTTCACCATTAATGAAATTAATTTTGCTTTGAAAAATCTCAGAAAGTGGGTAAAACCTGAAAAAGTGAAAGCCGGGTTCCTGGTATATCCGTCAAAAAGTTGCATAATGAGTGAACCCTACGGGGTAGCTTTAATTATGGGTTCATGGAATTTTCCGTTTCTTCTGGCCTTTTCCCCTCTGGTTGGTGCAGTAGCAGCCGGCAATTGCTGCATTGTACAGACGTCTAAGAATACTTCCGCCGAGAAGGTTATTCAGAGTATTATTTGTGAGACTTTCGACCAAGGTCATGTTGCCATGGTTGATGGTGATATTGAAATCTCCAAGTGCCTGGTGGAGCAGAAGTTTGATAAGATATTCTTCACGGGCAGTCCGGAAGTGGGCAAAATAATCATGTCTAAGGCCGCTAACAACTTAACGTCCGTTACCCTCGAACTGGGTGGCAAGAGCCCATGTATAGTTGATCGCTATATAGATGTTGCCGTCACCGCAAAAAGGATACTTCATGGTAAGTTCCTAAATGCGGGCCAAGCATGCATAGCTCCAGATTATTTGATTGTGCACCGGGATATTAAAAAGGATTTATATGATGCGTTCGCTAAATGGATAAATCAGTTTTATTCAGGACAACCGGAGAAAAGTAGTGATCTAGCTCGCATTATTAATGATAAGCATTATTCCAGAGTGAAAGGTTACCTGCGGGATGGAACTATCGTCACAGGGGGGAGTTATGATGACCAAGCCCTAATGATAACACCCACCATAATGGAAATCACGGACTTGGATGTTCCAGTTATGCGGGAAGAAATTTACGGACCGATCCTGCCGGTAATTGAATATTCGACCCTGGATGAGGTGAAGCAGATTATCGCCCATAATCCTGACCCGTTAGGATTATACGTTTTTTCCAAGGACAAGAATATGGTTAAGATTATTCTCGATTCCGTACCGTTTGGAGGTGGATGCGTCAACGATACTCAGTATCATTTCGCTAATTTCTGGCTTCCTTTTGGCGGGCGAGGCAACAGCGGCATTGGCAGTTACCACGGCAAATTCGGATTTGACGCATTTTCTCATAAAAAGGCAGTTCTAACTAAAAGTTTTAGTTTTGACCTTCCTATTTTCCCGCCGTACAAAGATAAACACAAGTATTGGAAACGACTGCTCCGATAGACGGCTAGAACTTAATCACAGCAATAAGCCCTCTATGCAGGCAAAAAAAATCATAGAGGGCCATTTTATCCAATTATCACCGGTAGCCTGGATTTTCGGAGTTGCAAGACAAATATGAAATTTAGATTTGTTATTCTCGGTAGTGTTAATTATACATTTCTCAGAATCTTAATAATTTTGGACCAAATTATAATATTTCGTATAGCCATCCCAAGCCATCTGGTGACCAGTTTCTCCGCTTATTCGTGCTTTATCCAAATAGGTTAAATAACTGGAAAAGCTTTTGACATCTTTGGTGGACGAGTAATCAGCCAAATACGAATAAGCGGTGTTCAGGTTATTTAGACAGTCTAGATATTTATTGAGAATCACCTTCGTATCATCAACACTAATTCCCTTATTGGCGGCGTCTGATATAAAAGCGGCATTATTTGAAACATAACCTTTATACACCATAACCGAATTATTAAAATCATTCTGGTCATATGATACTTTGCCCTCGCTATCAGACGGCAGCTTATCTGCTTCGAACAGCAGCAAAGATCCTAGTGTAGCTAATTCGTTGTATCGATAGGACACATAGCTATAATATTTAACCGTAGATACATCGGCCGAGTTATTTGAAGAATTATTGTTGGTAGTTACAATTGCCGTCTGAGTGCTGTTCTCCCACGCGACAGTCGCCCCAAGAGCATTGCTGACGAAAGCAAGCGGGACTAAAGTCCGGCCGTTAAATATTATTGCCGGTGTATCACCGGTGATAACATTGCCATTGACCTTTACCTTTACGATAGGATAACCATAGAAGACGCCGTTAACTGCAGCGGTTGCAGTTCCACACAACAGTATGATCAAAGCCAGAATAGTAATAAATAATTTTCTGCTCATTATTTTGCCACCTTTCCATAATATCTTTCTAGAACCTATTATCGAATTTTAACCAATTATTCGCCAAGTAAAAATACAACTCCTTTTTCTAAGTCCAATAAAGAATGGGCTATTGGAAAATTATGACCATATGTTTTGTCTATTCTATTATAATTATAAGAAATACTATATACTTGCAAGCCTAGCTCAAAATCATTAATGTCACTATTGAACGTCTGCTGAAACTTAACTGTTTAAATAAATACGGCATTAAAACATCTGCCGGGATAGCCCAACATTTATTAAACAACAGAAAGAAAACGTAAGGAAAGGTGGCAATACCATGATGTTTCAAGTAATGACTATTGGCAGAGCTGAGGTAATGATCAGGCACGGACAGCCCAAAGAAGTCCAGACCACCAAAATTATAATTGTTCCCCCAATGACAATCTTAGATGTTTATGGCTACATAAGGGCAGAAGATACCACCAGATTCATTGTATGGAACGAAAAACTGTCCACTACGTTCTTCACGGTTTCTATAAATGACTGCAAGCCGGTCAGTTGATTAGGTTAATATAGTTGTTCATTGTTGAAAGAAAGTATAAGGCTCAATTTGAGAAAAAGAATTTTAGATTACTTAATGAGAATTAACTGCTTGTTAGCCAAGCAGGATGCCGGAACTGATTGGAATGCTGTACTGGCCGAACATATAGATCAAATAAGATTTTTTCAACATGAGCGACTGGTCCATCTTATAGTCACTGTGACATTCGCCTTGGTACTCATGATGCTAATGATTCTCGTTTTCTCTATCGACCAGGTTAGTATTTTAATTATTGTATTTTTTGTTTTTGTTGTTGTCATGTTATTGGCATATCTTTCTCACTACTATATTCTTGAGACCAGCATCCAGAAAATGTATAAGCAATATGATGCAATTTTGCAGCGAAAGGTAGGGCGTGTCCCGGTTTAAGGAAATATAATATGTTTATTTCATAAAACAGGCAGATACTTATGATAACTTGGATAATAACGGTCACCAGATCCTTTCCTCTATGGTCCCCGGGAGAACAAAAAAGGTTCCCCTGGCTTTGGCCGCTAGAATTCCTTCATTATTAAATAATGCTGACTCCGCAACTACTGTCTTTTTACCTGCGTATATTACTTGCCCCTCTACGAAAACCTCAGTTCCCTCCATAACCGGGGAAATATAATTAATATTCATCTCCAAGGTGACACATCTTTTATTTAACGTTTCAATGCTATAACCCATCGCATTATCAAGAAGTCCAGAGACTATAGCACCGTGGATAGAACCCATGTGGTTGGCATATTCATGTTTACAGGTCATTTTAAGCGCAGCAATACCTTCCCCCAAGTACATGAGACTGGTGCCAAAGGTTTGCAGCGCTGGCATGTAATGTGATCCAGTCACAATATTATTAAAGAGATTTGCTTCGATACCTCTATTCTCAATTTCTCTATCATTCATCAATATAGACCCCCAGCCAATTTTCAATTACCTCTATGAGTTTATTATAACAAGGCAGTCTATTAATAGGGGTAAATAACCCAAATGTCAGCTGATTTTGATGTCATAAATAGTATTCATAGAGTTGAAAGGCATATCAAAATCGGAGTACAATATAAATAGAATATGCTAATATTTGGGGTTTGTTTTCATTAACATATGCAGTTGGTGCATTGCTTCTTTTGTTCTGCGATGAATGGAGGGATGATTATGTTGAGAAGAAACAAACCTTTGCTGCTTTTTACAACCTTCATGTTTGTACTGGTATTCTTGATTCCCGGATTAATCATGCCGCGAACCGCTTCAGCTGCTAATCCAGCCGTAACTGCTCTAGACGCAAGTGCCTTTGATGAAGATTCTGCCATCTTGAACGCTAGACTTATCTCAGACGGGGATTACGATGTGGTAGAATACGGTTTCTACTATGATAACTCATCCACGGTTACTACATCAGACGACAAAGAAGTAGCAGGAACAGGCGATCTTGAGTACAACGATACCTTCAATGCTACAATCGGCAGCCTGGAATCTGAAACGCGATATTATTTTCGCGCCTATATCATTTACGAAGATGGTGGTGGACACAATCATACCGTTTTATCGGGCAATACCAGATTCTTTACCACCGATGAGTCAGCCGACAACGGCGATCGTCCTGACGTAAGCACCGATATTGCCAGTCGCATCAGCTACAGCAGCGCCACCCTGAATGGCGAAATCGAATCTGAAGGGGCTTCCAACATTTTGGAGTACGGCTTTTATTATGGTACCAGTTCTTCTACGTCAAATAAGAAAAAGGTGGGCAGTAGTATAGATGAAGGTGACGATTTTGATTATCGCCTGACTGGCTTGAGAGATGATACCAGGTACTACTTCAAGGCTTACGCCAGGAATGCCGAAGGGATCGCTTACGGGAGCTTGAGGAGTTTCTGGACGGAGGAGGAGAGCAAGGTCAGGGAAGACCGGCCTACAGTCAGAACCAAGGAACCCTCTACTGGGGGTGGTTATGTTACTTTCTACGGGGTGGTAACCTCAGAAGGGGATTCCAACATCGACTCCTATGGATTCTATTACGGCACCAGCAGCAGCCCGAACAATAGGATAAGGGTTGGCGGCAGTATCGATGAAGATGAAACCTTCAGCTATAGTCTGACGGGTCTCAATCCCGGTACTTACTATGTCAGGGCATATGCTACCAATAATGCCGGTACTGGTTACGGAAGTGTCTACAGCTTCCAGGTAAGCTCTAGAATTGCCAGCAGTGTATTTACTATCGGCTCGCCTTACTATAACGTCCGAGGCGTATTTCAAACCGGAGAGGCGGCTCCCTATATCAAAAATAACCGGACCTATCTGCCGATTAAACCGGTTGGGTATGCTGTAGGACTATCAGATGCTAATATAGTCTGGAATCCCGTATATCAGAGCGTTGCCTTAACCAGCGGGAATACGGTGGTTCTGTTAAGCATCGGCAGCCCGATCATGTTCGTGAATGGATTACCGACGGTCATGGATACTGTTCCGGAAATAACCAACGGGCGGGCCTGCCTGCCTATTGCCCATGTGGTCAGAGCCTTCGGCTATACCGCATATTGGAATCCGTTTGATCGCAGCGTAACGATACGGTGATGATCGTTCCGAAACAGCCTAATATTACAGTCAGAAACCGCGCACCTTGCGCGGTTTCTATCATCTAAGGCTCCTGTAGTTTGGATTTCATTACTATGAATCGTAATTGACTGTCCATCCTCTATTGCTAAGGAGATTTATCTTTGCTCTACCTATAGATGAAGGTGGAGCATTGTCACTGATAATCAAGGTTCCGTTTGTTGTCCCCCATGATTCAATTTCTGCTAATAAACCGTCAACAGCAGTCTGGTTCAATAAGTTATTCTGTAAGTTCAGATTGGTAAGACCTTTACAACCCTTTAGTACTATCGAACTTATTCGATTGTTTTGAAGCTTAGCAGTACCACGGCGTCCTGCAGGAAATTGGTTGGTCAAATCAACTGCTGTCCAGCTGTTTCCTTGTGAATCCAGTGAACGTATGGCGCTGGACCTTACTATCAATGCACCGGTTTGCCCGGAATAGTGATCCCACCATTCCTCAATAACTGGAAGTTGAGTCGCTGTTGGATGGTTTATAACCATTTCACTTTGGGCGCAATAGTGGTACAAGTGAGCCATAGGTGAGTTTAACGGTGCCAGGGTAATAGGGCTTCTATTACCGGAGATTCTTAAATCATATAGAGTGCCGGCAAAAGGATTCAAGTCTAATGAAGCTAAGTCGTTTTTCTCCATACATAAACGGATGAGTGAATTACACCCTGTTAGTTTCAGAGAATTCACCGATGCTCCATAACATTCTATGTATTCAAGTTTTGACATGCCACTGAAATCCAGAGCACCGGACAGGGTTGGTGTTGCTGAGAGAAATCTCTTCAGATTTGTCATAATATTGACATTCTCGATATTAGAAACATTCTGCGGAGTATAATTATATGCGGGACCCAAATTATATTTGCCCGCATCTTGTTTATGATTAAATCCTACATTGAAGGTAACAACATCTCCAAGGGCATTTAATCCTCCATCAGTCACACTCATACGGACGTATCGAGCACCACCGCTGCTGAAATCAATGGTGGGGTTTACTCCTATATAAGCATCCCCTCCTTCGACTTGCCATTTCACCGTAGCCAAGGAGCCATCTTTCAGCTCAATCAAGGGCGAAAATGTGGCGCCAGAGGTGGTAATCCTTATGTAATCCGGGGAGTTTAAGTAATTATTCCCAGATGTTGGTGAGGAAAGTATTGTAATAGTTCGTGTAACTCCGTCCCAGTTAACTTGAGCTCCAAGGGCTTCACTTACGAATCGAAGCGGTACCATGGTTCTATTATTGATGATTTTAGCTGGAACCTGGAGAGATACGCGGGATCCGTTCTTATAGGCTACAGCTTGTCCCAAAATTATTGTAACTACCGTTCCAACCTTTTGGGCCGTTACTGTTTGGGTATAACTGTCCCACTGAATGTTTGCTCCCAAGGCTTCAAAAACCGCTCGCATAGGAACAAGGGTGGTCCCATTTTCGATGGTTGGAGCCACTTCGAACGACATCTGCTTACCGTCAAGCAAAACTATTGGCGCTGCCTCGATAATACTTGGGGAAAATAATGAGAACAACATTACCAACGTTATAATTAATGCCTGTTTTTTGATAAAACCGCCCCCATAAAATAAATAATATCCGATCAATTTAGGTTTTACGGCTCTCTGGGTTGATAGTGTGACTATATATATTATATAAAATGTTTCCTATTCGTCCATCAAGTAAATAAATCCTCGAGTCTGAAGACAACATGTTGTTTTATCGGCTTGCGCCTTGTCTATAAAGGTAAATAAAATAGTCTACAATAAAGTAGCTACAATAAAGGTTTTTATTGTAGACTGTAGAAAACTTAAACAACAAGCGTGAACAATGCTATTGGAGGAGTGAATATGGATATGAGATTTTGGCGCGGTACGACCTTGTTGGTAATCTGTTTGGTGCTGTTACTGGGAGCAGGTCTTCGGCCGGCTCAGGCCAGCGTTAACATGGCTCCGCCCAGTAATTTGACCACAGTAGTAACCTCTACCGGGATCAACCTGTCATGGCAGAATAACAGCGTAGATCAAACCGGTCTAGTTGTCCAGTGCCAGAAGATAGATGAGTATGGCGATGCGGTCGGCAACTGGAGCGACCATAGCTGGAGCTGCGGGGCCCAAGACACGCAATTTACCCTGCAATTGGTTGATGTACCCTGGTTGTATGAAAAGGGGCTGACCATGCGGTTCCGGGTGTGCGGTATTATTCGTGATCGCAACATGGGACCGGCAGTGAATGTTTATTCCAACGAGGCGATAGTCAGGCTCCCGGTCAAGATACTGGTCTATAAAATTGGCCAGCCGAGTTATACCTTGGACGGGGTCATGAAGCCAATGGACGTGGCCCCTTTGATCATACAGGGGCGGACCTTCCTGCCCATCCGCTATGTGGCTGACCCGCTGGGGGCAGTCGCCACCTGGAACGGGACTGAGAACAAGGTCACGGTTCGGGCGGTCGGGAAGACCATCGAATTATGGATCAACAATAATATGGCCCGTGTAAACGGGGCAGAGGTAATGATCGATCCCAATAATTCCAGCGTCATGCCGGTAACCGTTCCACCGGGCAGAACCATGCTGCCCTTGCGTTTTATAGCTGACAATTTAGGTTCACAGGTATTGTGGGATGCGAAAACGTCTCAGATAGAAATTCGGGGGTAATAACCCATAGCCAGAATTATTAGGGTCGTGCGTACATGGAATGAATTGATAACAATATAAAAAATACCGGAGTCATTGAACCCCGGCATTACTTAATTATATGGTGGGCCATGAAGGATTAATAAACGCTATTTGGAGGATAGAACCAATTTTTCCTAATCTTTAATTCTCCTGCATTTGGTTAATTGTTCATCAATCAATTTAGATATAATATACACCGCTTCCCACCGTGGGAATCATGTGCAAGAGTCAGCAGGTCGAGCGGCTTGTTCCTTTTGTGGGTAATGATGGTATGATGAACAACATCTTTATTCTAAAGTATACAATATTTATCGTTTAGGGCTCTTGTATTGAAGACCGTATGCATGTAAAATAACGTCGAAAGCTAGATTGATCAATTGACTTGATTTAATAAAATATTCTAATTACGGACAAAGGCGTCCTTAAGTTAGGGTTGTTGCAGGATATATTGCATCACCGTCTTAAGGCGTTTTTTTTTACTTTATCTTGCTATCAGTGACCAAATACAGAACAAAAAGAGATGGGTACAATTATGGATATAATAGAAGAGTTTAGAAGAGTTGCCGGTGAAATAAAAATTATCGACAGACCGGAAGAGAAAGAGATGTACAGCCATGACATCGGCGATGTACCTTCTTTCATGACCAAACTGTTATTTAAAACGCAGCCATCCTTTGTGGTGCAGCCCAAAACTGTGGCCGAAATCAAAAAGGTTTTAGCCTTTGCCAATGATAAGAACATCCCGGTCATACCACGCGGAGCCGCTTCATCAGGATTTGGCGGCGTCGTCCCCACCAATGCCGGGATCGTGGTTGATCTATCCCCTTTCCGAAAAATCATTGAAATCAACCCGGAACAACAGACCGCCCGAGTTGAAGCGGGTGCGCGTTGGAGCGATATTGACATCCTCGCCAAAAAGCAGGGGATGTCCTTAATGACTTATCCATCCAGCAAATTTTCCACCGTGGCGGGATGGATTTCAACTGGCGGCTATAGTATCAACAGTTTCCGCTATGGCCACCTGTCAAAACAAATCAAGTCCATGACCGTAGTGACTGCCTCGGGTGAATCCAAAACGCTGACTCCAGCTGACAAAGAATTTGCCTATTATATCTCTACCGAAGGTGTCTTCGGTATCATCGTGGAGATAACTCTCACCCTTAGACCAACACCGCCGGCGTCTTTTTCGCACCTGCTCTATTTTGGAAATGAGTATGCAGCCTTTGATTTTATTGATCGCTTTGTAAACAGTAAAGAGAAACAAAACATCAGCGTGAATGTCATCCGCTTCCTGGATGAAAACCATATGAGCGATACCAATGAGGTCCTGCACGCTGATGTATTTAAAAAGACTACCGCTGTTCTGGTGGAATTGAGCAGCGCAGATGATGATCAGATGTTTATATCTTTTTTATCACAAATGGCAGACATTGATGAAGCACCCAGTTATGTGGCCAGCTATTTATGGAACGAGCGACTCTTTGGCGCCAAAGCCAAACGCCTAGGTCCGAGCATCCTAACCAGTGAGACTATTGTCCCCATCGAGAATACCGCCGCCTTTATTGAGAAGGCCAAAAAAATGGGGACGGCTTTCGGAGTGGAAGTGTGTATTGATTCATACATCCTGGACGAAAAACACGCCCTCGTGATGACCCCTTACCTGTGCGACTCAAGAAAATTTAAATACTATCTCAATATGGCCTTGGTTCCGATGCTGACCCAGACGGCTTTAAACCTGGGCGCCGAACCGTATGGCCTTGGCATCTGGAATGCCTCTTTCATAAATCATTTATACAGCAAAGCCAAACAGCAGGAACTCCTGGCTTATAAAGCTAAGGTTGACCCGAACAATATCATGAATCCCGGCAAGTTCTTTGCGATAAAATCCAAATTCTTTAATATTCCGGCCCAAATCTTTCATCCCACCTTCTTAGGTATAAGCATGCAGGTGATGATCTTCTTAGCACCAGTCACCGGCAGGGTGGCCAGGATCATCTTCGGTAAAGACCAGAAACTCGACAGCCTTGATGTCGAACTCAGCACCCATGCCTGTGCCAAATGCGGCAACTGTATAGCCGTATGCCCGGCCTATCTGGTAACCGGGGATGAAGCGGTAACAGCCAAGGGTAAGTTGGCCTTGGCCAGAAAGTTGGAGGAAGGCAAAAAAGTAACCCCGGAAGAAGCAGCCAAAGCTTTCATGTGCATGCACTGCAAGGGCTGTGAAGAGATATGCCAGGTCAACCTCGAGCTGATGATGCTCTGGGATGCGCTGGAAAAAAGAATTGAAGGGACATTCGGCCGTCCGGATGTTCAGATTGCCGATTTCCTGAAAAAAGTTGATAAAAGCAAGGAATATTGGGAAATGGTGGAGAGGAAGGGTTAATTCTAAAGAACCATAAGTTCCTAAAGTACCAAAACTATAAAGAAAAGATGGAATGAGATTATGCCAAAGAAATATCATATTCATCCACATGTTGCCCCGCTGGAAATGGAATATCTCTATAAGTTCAAAATCACCCGGGGAGAAAATTGCATCAACTGCGGAAAGTGCACCAAGGTCTGTATCTATCAAGCCCATAAGCGGAGAAAAGGCGATCCGCGCAAAATGGCGGACCCCAATACGGTGGTGTGCCGGAACTGCTTCAGGTGCATTCAGGAATGTCCTCGCGGAGCGTTGGAAATGTCCCTGCATCAGGATTTTGTCAATATCAGCGGCTCCTACTGGAAAGCAGACATGTTCCTCACCCTCTGGAAGCAGGCCGAAGACGGCAAGGTTCCCGTGACCGGCGCCGGATACCGCGGGCCATTTACCGGAGCAGGCTTTGACAGCATGTGGACTGACATGTCGGAAATCGTGCGCCCCACGCGAGACGGAATTCACGGCCGGGAATATATCAACACCGGCGTAGAACTGGGCCGCAAGCACAACCATCTGGCCTTTGACGCCAAAGGCCGCCTGTTGACGCAGCCGCATCCCACTGTTGATATACCTATTCCGATTCTCTTTGATATACCACCAGTAGAATTAAGCCCGAATGTTATGCTTGGTCTGATCAAAGCCGCCAGCGAAATCAGCACCTGTGTTATTTTGCCGGCGGCGGATATTAAACCCGAGTTGGCAACATACAGCGCCAACATCATTCCGTTAATTGCCGAGGGTGAAGTTGATAAATATGCGGACATTCTGAAGAAGGCCACTCTGATCGCCATTGATTATAACGATGCCTTGCCGGACAAATTCCCGGCCACCAAGGAACGCATCAAAAATATCAGCAATGCGGTAACCATTATCCGCGTTCCAGCCATCAGCGGCATTGAAGGCATCGTCTCCAGGCTAGTAAACAGCGGCGCGGAGGTGATCCATATCGTAGCGGATTATCGCGGCCTGGAGATAAACAAAGACAAGGAAGCTAACTTCAAGCCGCGCCTGATCAAAGATATCATCCGTTCCGTCCACTTGCAGCTGGTCGAGGAGAGAATCCGCGATGAAATCACCCTGATCTTCTCGGGCGGTATGGCCATGGCCGAGCACATACCGAAATCAATGCTCTGCGGCGGCGATTTGACGGCGATAGATATGCCGCTGTTCATCGCCTTAGGCGCCCGATTATATGAAGAGCCGGAAAAGCTGCTGCTTCTGCCGGACGGTCTCCAGAATCTATCGGTCGATATCATTTCCCAGCGCATGGTTAATCTCATGTGCGCATGGCATTCCCAGATTCTTGAGATGATGGGCGCCATGGGTATCCGCGAAGCCAGACGGTTGCGCGGAGAAACCGGCCGGGCCATCTTTTTCGAAGAGATCGACCGGGATACATTCGGCAAATTATTTAAACAACAAGGTGAATGAATATGAAACCATCAACCGTAAAAATCAAAAATACTCCTTCCCGGTTCAAACACCAGGTGCCCAAGTACAAGATTACCCGGTCGGATGAATGCATCAACTGTGGTACCTGCGCCAAAACCTGTCCGCATGGCGTGCATGAACGGCTGGAAGGGCATAACCGGGTCAATCCGCCCATCGATTACAAATGCATCGGTTTTGAATGCCAGTCCAAGGAATTCTGCTGCCTTACTCAGTGTCCGCGCAAGGCTTTGAGCCTATCGCTCAATCCCATGTATGAAACGCTGGGTGATCCCCGCTGGACCGCCGACATGATTACCGGCACCTGGATTATGGCCGAGACAGGCTATCCGCCAGAGCGTACCGACCTCGAATATAACGTGGGTAACTCCGGCGGCGGATTTGATAAATTGCGCTTCAAGTTCCCGGCCAATCCGCCCAAGGTGGACAAATCCGAGATCTCAACCGCCATTGAACTCAACCGCCGCAAAGACGGAAGAGCGCCGGTGGTCATTTCCACTCCGGTCTATGGCGGCGGTATGTCATTCGGGTCCGTCAGCCTGCCTACCATGGTTTCCAAGGCACACAATGCGGCTATTTGGAATACCTTTACCTGTACGGGAGAAGGCGGCTACCCAGATATTTTAAAGCCTTATGATGATCATGTCATAACCCAGGTTGCTACCGGGCTGTTCGGCGTGCGGGAAGAAACCATCCAGCGCGTTAAAATCATTGAGTTCAAGTACGCCCAGGGCGCCAAGCCAGGTTTGGGCGGCCACCTCCTGGGCGAGAAGAATACGGCCAGCGTTGCCAAAATGCGCGAGGCAGTCCAAGGCGCCTCCCTCTTTTCACCGTTCCCTTTCCACTCGGTATATTCCATTGAAGATCACAAGAAGCATATCGACTGGATCAAGGAGATGAACCCTATTGCTCTCGTTTCAGTCAAAGTTTCCACACCCAATGATGTGGACATGGTGGCGGTCGGGTCCTACTATGCCGGCGCCCATATCATCCATATCGATGGCGGCTACGGCGGCACCGGCGCAGCGCCGGATATCGCCAAGAAAAACATCGCCATGCCCATTGAGTACGCCATTACCAAGGTGCACAATTTCTTAAAGGCCGAAGGCGCAAGAGATGTGGTAACCCTGATCGCCTCAGGCGGCATTCGCACTGCGCATGACCTGGCCAAGGCCATCTGCTTAGGGGCCGATGGTGCGGTAATCGGCACAGCGGAGCTGGTCTCCTTAGAATGTGTGCGCTGCGGCAACTGTGAATCCGGTCGCGGCTGCTCCCGGGGTATCGCCTCAACCGATTCGGAGCTGGCGGATCTATTTACCGAAAAATGGGCCACCCAGCGTTTGGTGAATATGTATCATGCCTGGAATTATCAGTTGGTAGAAATCCTGCAGAAGTTCGGCATGAAGAGCGTCAAAGAACTTGTAGGCCGTACAGACTTGCTTGAGCATATCGATTACAGTAAAAAAACGGAGTAGGATTAATATGGATAAAGCTGACAAAATATTAGAATCGCGTAGTGAGATTTTACGTCAGGTACCGCCGCTGGCCCCTAACCCGGAAGAGGAAGGCGGTTGTGGAGTTACCGGATTTATCAGCTCAATTCCGGTAACCGGAAAAAACATCTTTGAACCTTCGGCCCAGATGCACAACCGTGGCAACGGCAAAGGCGGCGGCATCGGTGCAGTCGGTTTTGTACCAGAAGCCTTAGGAGTTTCCCGCCAGGTTCTGGATGACGACTACATGCTCCACATTGCCCTGCTTGATAACAGCGTGGCCGCAGAGATTGAAGAGACCTATATCAAAACGAACTTTACCATCGATAAATCCGAAAAGCTTGACACCATCGATGACTATCAATCCATCGACCTGGAAGTAAGACCGCCGGATATTATGCGCTATTTTGTACGCGTCAAGGACGATGTTCTGGATGCTTTCATCCAGGAAAAGGGCCTGACCTTCATGGAACGGCGCGATGCGGAGGATGAGTTTGTATATCAGAACAGCTTCAAGATTAATACACGCTATTATGCCTCGCTGGGCGAGAAAAAAGCCTTTGTTATGTCACATGGCCGCAATATGATGATTTTAAAGATTGTGGGGTATGCCGAGAATGTGGTGCGTTATTACAAACTGGATGATTTCAAGGCGCATGTTTGGCTGGCTCATCAACGCTATCCCACCCGTGGACGCGTCTGGCATCCAGGTGGCTGTCATCCTTTCAGCGCACTGAACGAGGCGTTAGTGCACAACGGGGATTTCGCCAACTACCAGTCGATATATGAATACCTGAAACAGCGGAATTATCAGCCCCTGTTCCTGACCGATACAGAGGAAGCAGCTCTGCTGCTTGACCTGTGCAGCCGCGTGTACAAGTATCCACTTGAATATCTGATTGAAGCCATGGCGCCAACTTCGGAAATGGACTTCGATATGCTGTCTCCTGAGAAGCAGCAGATCTATAAGGCTATTCAGACGCATCATGTGAGCGCCTCACCCGATGGCCCGTGGTTCTTCATCATCGCCAGAAATGACGTTCGAGATGGCCAGTTCCAGCTCATCGGCATCACCGATACCGCCATGCTTCGTCCTCAGGTTTTTGCCCTGCAGGAAGGGGAAGTGCAGGTGGGATTGATCTGTTCGGAAAAGCAAGCCATCGATGCTACCCTGATCTCCCTGGCAAGGGAAGATGCCCGCTTCCGGCCCGTTGCCGACAAGTATTGGAATGCCCGCGGCGGCAGCTATACGGACGGCGGCTCCTTTATCTTCAGCCTTAAGGATAGCGGCGACGCCAGCAGCAATAAAGAGCTGGTCTGTACCGATAAATTCGGCCGGGTAATTAAAACTCCCAAGGACAAAGAAATCTGTGATGTTGCCCTGCCGCTTGAATCCAATGCAGCCTGCCAGGCGATTGAAAAAGAGCTGCAAGCCTTTTTTACTGAAAAAGACCCGGCTACCGCCACCCGGAAAATAGTGGCCTATATCCAGGAGAATATCGGCAAATTCGATGCCAACAGCCTGAGGAGCGCGATTGCAACCATCCATAAGCATGCGGATGAAGATGACGACTGCCAGCAAACCGCAATCGACAGTCTGACTCTATTGAGCGACTTGCGCTACAATACTGGCAAGATAAAGAGAAGCTCTCTCCAGCACGTCATTAAGCTCGCCCTGGATGCGATTCTTGATGAAACCACCATGATTACCAGGAAATCAAACTCGCGCTTCAGCCGGATCGATTTTGCTACGCGGG
>JAXDBN010000208.1:0-3224 GCA_034678805.1 Syntrophomonadaceae bacterium | reverse complement strand
TTGATGAAGTAAAACCGCAAAAAGTATCGGGCAAGTCCTTGCTTGGCAATCTGGAGGATCAGGTTAGTCAGTTCGACAGCTGGCAGGCCAACCTGAAGTCGCTGGCCGCCAAAGGGGTTGACGAGGGACTGATCGACGAGCTCAGGCAGATGGGGGTCAAGGCGGCTCCCCAGATCGCGGCGTTAAATACCTTGACAACCGATGAGCTAAATAAATACGTTGACCTTTGGAAAACCAAAAACGCCCAGGCCCGGGCGGAAGCCAATATCGAGATGCGCCAGGCCCGGGTTGATTTAAGCCAGCGCTTAAGCGAGATCAGGATGGAAACCCAGAATCAACTGGCCCAGCAGACCATCGAAATGCAGAACAAACTCATGGAGATGAAAGCCAAGGCCGATGAGGAACTGGCCAAGTACAAAAAGGCCTGGGAGGAAAAGAACGGAGAAATTAAAAAGAACGCCGCCGAAACCATCGCCACCATCGAAAAGAAGTATGAGGAAATAGTCAAGAAATCGGCGGGGTATGGCATCCAGGCCATGAGTGAGTTAATAAGGGGCATCAGGTCCAGGATGAGCGCCTTGCAAAGCGTCATGGATGAAGTGCGCAGCATAATGGGTTCCGGTATGGACCCCAATCAGCGCAATTCCCCCTCTTTAGTGGACAGGATTAAAATCGGGGTGGCTGATATAACGGCCGCCTACAGCAGCTTAAAAAACAATTTAAGGGGTCTAGACTTGCAGAGTGCTTTAGCAGGAGTTGCCCCTTTGGCCTTGGGTGCAGTGGCCGCCAATTCAACCAGTAACAATTCCACCACCATCAACCGGATCAGCATAACGGTCAATGGCGGCACCGCCGATGTGGGCGAGCAGATTTACCGGACGCTCTTGGCCAAGGGGGTGCGCTTCAGTGGCTAAAAGCCTTCAGATTGCCGGGATGGAGCGCTGGCCGGACTATCGCCGGGGAAGCCTTGCTATCAGCCAAATCCTTACCAGTCAGGTAGACAGCTGCTCCTTTGCGGTTAAGGGAGCAAAACCCCTTGAGGGCAGTGAAGTCATCATCGAGGATAGCGGCCTTACAGAGCCCCGGCTTTTTGCCGGGACCATCGACCGGGTAGAACTGGTGAACTATAAGGCTCCGCTGGTGTGGAAAGTGGACTGCCAGGACTATACCCTGCAGATGGATAAAAAGCTGGTGGTGGAAACCTACCTGGGCTTAAGCGCTGACGCCATTGTGCGCGACATCCTGCTTAAATACTGTCCAGGTTTTTCTGCTCAGGGAGTAGCCAGCGGCGCACCGGTAATTGAGTCCACCGGCACCGAATTCAACTACAAAATGCCGTCGGAATGTATGAAATGGCTGTGCGACTATATCGGCTGGCAGTGGTATGTGGACTACTACAAGGTGGTCCATTTTTTTGATCCTGCCCAAATGGGCACCGTTGCCCCCATGACCTTGCGGCCCGGGGGCCGGTTTAGCAATTTCAAGGTAAGTATCGACCACCAGGGACTGCGCAACCGCGTATATGTCCTGGGCGGCAGCATGCTGTCCGATCCGCAGACCATCGAGTGGAAGGCAGACGGCTCGGCTCGCATCTGGGTACTCCCCTGGTTTCCTAATGAATGTAGCTTGCAGGTGGGCGGTGCTGTGCAAAGCGTCGGTGTTGAGGGTGTGGATGAAGAAGATGCCAAGGATTATCTGGTAAATCTCGGCGATGGCTACCTGCGCTGTTCAGCTGATACTGATACGCCCGGAAGTGGCGTGACCATGGCGCTTACCGCCCGGCAAAGCATTGATGTTATTACCGTGGTAGATGATTTGGCCAGCCAGGCTTCCATTGCCGTCCTGGAAAGCGGCGACGGAGTGTATGAGCATTATATCAAAGATGATACCCTGACCACCATTGAAGCTGCTGAAGCAGCCGGAAATGCCGATCTTAGACAGTGGGCTAATCCCAAGACCAGCGGCAGTTTCATCACCGCAGTGCCGGGATGGGAACCGGGACAGTTAGTAAGCATTGAGCTTCCTGAACGGGGTGTAAACGCAGTTTTCCTGGTACAAAAGGTGACCATTTCCTTAAGTGAAGCCGGTCTTTGGATATACACCATAGAATACGGCGGACGTCTCTTAGGGATAGCCGATTTTCTTAAAGCCCTGGTCTCGGCCCAGCAGAAGAAAAATGTGAACAACAACACCAAACTGATCCATAAGTTTGTCTACGGAACTGAAGCCATAGCGATAAAAGACGCGCTGCTTACAGCGGACAGGAACCGGCCCTGGCTGGTCGAGAGCTGTGCAAGCGGCGCGGTGATGATAGGAGGTTGATGTAATGGCTGGCGGATATATTCAAGTCCCGCCCGACAGCACCGGGAAAAAGCTGAACGCTCGCTACCGGGCGATTGAAGGCACAGCGGGCTATGAGCAGTATGTGGCCTGGCAGGGGCTTCCTACCTTTTATTGTTTAGCGCCCAGCGTTTCTCTGGCGCAAAACAAACACTTGTTTTCCATATATAACGATGCGGGCAGCGGGTATTTAATTCGGGTCCCTAGGCTATCCATTGTCAACATGTCACTGACATCGGTTACCGGCGTAGGGGTGGAACTGGATTTTATGCGTACCACCAGCCAGAGCGGCGGTACGGTTATAACCCCGCAAAAAGCTGACACTGCGGATGTTAACCTGACAGCGGCAATTCACATTGCTACCGGAGCCACCATTGCTGAAGGGGCCTTGCTGTGGCCGGTAACTCTTAATAACGATGAAATACCTTTAACCCTTAATGCCACTCCTTTGCTGGATTTCAATATGATCCCCCGGGGAATGGACGTCAAACCTCTATGTGTACGACCGGGGGAAGGTTTCAGTATCAAACAGATAACCAACACCAGTGTCGGCCTATGGTCAATACTGGCGGTGATTACGGCCGAGAATATCACCTAGGAGGTCAGGCTATGTCTATGATCTGGGAAATGCACAAGTGGGGGCTTGACGAAATCCCCCAGCCGGAGAGCGCACCAATAACCACAATTGGCAGCCTGGCCCGCATCTATCCTCAAGCCCAAGCTATGTCATTGCCTAGGGGGATGCAGATATCAACGAGTACCACCGGCAGCCAGTGGAGTGACTGGGCGGAAGTAGACTTTTCCGAAGCTGTAACAGTACCTTTCCCGGGCTTTATCAAATTCAGAGCCTATCAAAAAGCCAACGTGCAGGTCTTTAACTACAA
>JAXDBN010000207.1:0-4841 GCA_034678805.1 Syntrophomonadaceae bacterium | reverse complement strand
TGTTCTCTGAATCCATGGATGAATGCCTTGGTAACCTCCTTCTCCAGGATGCGGTTGTATTCTTTTTTAACTACATCCTGTAAGAAAGTGAGTAGCTTTTTCTTCTCTTCATCGTTGAAATCAGCCGCCCGCACCGACTTAACCAGTGCATCCAACAGGATAATGGGATTGATGCAATCGTATTCCGATTCGGACAGGGCGTTGTCGATAGCCTTCATTATGAAACGGGTGCTGATCCCCTGGAATCCTTCCCGGCCGGCTTCTTCCCGCAGTTCACTGATATCGATCTTTTGGGTGGCGTCCTTCTGCAAAACCTCTTCCCCGTTGTAGAGCCGCATCTTGGTGATGATATCCACCTTGGCCGAGGGGGTGAGGCGGCTGATAATGGCGAAGATGGAGGCCATTTCAATCGTATGGGGAGCGATATGAGCTTTGAAATTGCTTTTGCGCAGGATTTTGCGGTATATCTTAACCTCTTCATCCAGTTCCAGGCAGTAGGGAACCTCGATCTTAACGATGCGGTCCAGGATGGCCTCGTTGGTATGGTCCGATTTAAATTTGTTCCACTCCGACTCATTGGAATGAGCCAGGATAATGCCATCGAAGTAAATCATTGAGTTCTTACCGGGAGAAGGAATGGACTTTTCCTGGGTAGCGGTAAGTATGGTGTGGAGGTATTCCACATCGTTTTTAAAGATTTCGATAAATTCAACCAGCCCGCGGTTGCCGGCGTTGAAGGCCCCATTCAATGACAGCACCCGGGGGTCATCCTCCGGATATAAGTCCATCTTGGATATATCGACCGAACCAACCAATACTGAAGTATCCTGGTTATTGGGATCAACCGGGGGGACCACCGCTATGCCGCTGCGGGCGCGGATGGAAAAATCTTTGGTTACCACCTTGAAGTTTTCATATTCACCCTTGTATTCGTGCAGCAGTCTATAGCGGCAGATGGGACACAGGTCTCCTTCGATATTTACCCCAATGATGTCGGAGAACCTGGCTCGCAGGTGTTTGGGAATCAAGTGCAGGGGTTCTTCCCGCATGGGGCAGTCTTTAAGCACATATATGGGGGGGTGCTGTTCGAGCGCCTTTTTCAGGCTTTCCATCAATGAAGATTTTCCCGACCCGACCGGGCCAACCAGGTACAATACCTGGCGGGATTCTTCCCCGCGCATGGAGGCGGAATGCAAATAACGCACCAACTCCATGATGGTTTTATCGATACCGTAGAAATCGTTTTCAAAAAACCGGTACCTTTTGATGGTTTCCTTGCCGTATATTCTTTTCAGACGCTGATCATCCTCGGTGTTAATCGATTCGGTACCACTGCCGACGATGACGTTGTACATGCGCTCGTGAGCCAGCATAGCTATGTCCGGATTGTTTTTGACCACCCGCAGATAATCCAGAAAAGTGCCTTCAAAAGCCTCATGTTTGCCCGATTGACGATCCTTTCGGATCAACTCTTGAAGATCATAATCCATACAGAACGATCCTCCCCTCTAGTCCCCATTTTTGCTTATAAGTATTTATATGCACTGAAAGACATATTTTGACTTTATATTTAAGCAATAAGTAGAGATTGGAGTGCGATTAACATGAAGGTGAGATGGATGGTAATGACGGGGGACAGGGCGGGCGCGATAATACGAGATTATTCGCGGTATTAATTACCAACTTAGGAACCAAATTTACTTTACAAATTTCTATAAGGATGCATAATAGATAGGTAACTATTTAGGGTTGTTTTAGCCTGAGCCTGGCCAATCAGCAGCCCGAAGATGATAAGATAGACGGCAGTTTTTGCGCCTGTTAAAGTGAGGAGAATCAAGATTAGCAACTATATTAAAATGAGTGACCTGCGGTTACTGTTTTTCTTTAATCATGCTCTGCGCTGCCGGATTATGGATTATTTCATGAATTCATTGACACAGCTGGGATCTTTTGTTTTCGCGGTAGCATTGCCTCTGACCCTGCTCCTGTCCGGCAGAGCTAATTTAGTAACCACCGGGATCCGGATAGCTGAGGTTCTGGTCTTCAGCCAAACGGTAGTTTTCCTGGTGAAAATATTGATTCGCCGGCCCCGGCCATTTAGGGTGCTGGAAAACATAATAATTTTCAAACCCACCATATGCCAGAATTCATTCCCGTCCGGACATACCTGCGCGGCCTTTTCCCTGGCTTTTGTGCTGGCCTCCGCTGTCCCCGGACTAAGTCTTCTGTTTTATTTTTTGGCCTCACTGGTAGGGTGTTCACGAATTTATCTCGGGGTGCATTATCCGACCGATGTGGTAATAGGATTTGTAACCGCCTACGCATCATATCATCTCAACCTGCAGATGTTCTTCTAACCAAACAAAAGCGTGTATTTAAGTATTTTCAATGTTAGACAAGATTGAAGTCCGGAACAGGGGATTAACCAGGAAGGGCTTCATATTGAGTCTTTCACAAACCTCTTCAAATAGTTTGTTGGGGTCCTGGCTGCCAGTTGCGCTGATAACCGCCTTGACCTCCCTGTCAATCATCTCCAGATGAGCCAGTGCCTTTTTTATAGCAGCTTGGCCGCTATCACTATCCTGGACTTTATCCCAGGCCGAACAATACCACTCAACCCCTTGCAGTGCAGATATTTTCCTGAGGGTCTCCATACTCCGGCGAGCACTGATGTAGATAGGAATGTCGCCAACTACGGGAATGGCATCACCGCTGAACAAAATCCGATCTTCAATAAGGCAGAAGGAGAGAGACTCCTGGGAATGACCGCTGGTCTCGTATACCCGGAGGTTCAAACCGTCTTCTAAACAAAGGCTGTCCCCATCCTGTAAAATAACATCTATGGCTGCCGATTGATTTACCAGGCCGTAAAAGTTGGGTATGGGCCGGTCTGCATATTGCCGGTCGATATTCTCTATCCAGTCTCTTTCCCCGCCGCAGGCATAAACCTGGCAATTAGACAGCTGTTTGATAGCACCGGCCGCACCGCAGTGATCGGGATGGGAATGGGTCAAAAGTATGGCGGCTATATCAGTAATGTCTCTTCCCAATCCTTTCATATACTCGGCAATAATGTTTTCGGTACCGGCAACGCCAGTGTCGATCAGGCAGCAACGTCTCCCTTCAATCAGATAGATATTAACAAACCGCTCTATCTGCGGGGTTACATGGAACGTTATTTTCAATTGATGCACCCGTTTGTTAATCCTCATTCCAATACCTCATTTCCAATAGGTAACCAAGCTGTGGTCTCAAATGTTTGATGAACCTGCCTTCCTCGTCCGGTTTTTCAATACCTTCCAGTAGGCTTCTGTTAGGCGCAATTTTGTTAAAAAGATAATAGCAAAAGCCAGTAAAAATAGATACTGAGAATGACAGAAGTTTCCATCAATAGCAATTTTATTGCTTGAATAGTTGGCTTGGCCTGCTAACATAAGAAACAGGATAATGATCTTTGGCGTCATCTCTATCATAAAGGAGGGCACCGGAATTGACAGAGAATTTTACCGCTGATCTGAAGAATTATGCCCTTTCACAAGGTGCAGACCTGGTCGGCATAGCTGATCTGGACCGGGTGCGCAGTATCAGGACCATTCCCGAAGACCTGCTTAAACCCTATACCCGTGCTATGGTGATAGGGGTAGCCATTTCCTATGACATTTTTGAACCGATCGAGGATAGTCCCACGGCCCTTTACTCTCGTCAATATGCTACTGCCAACAATATACTGGATGACATCAGCTTTAAGATCCAGCAGAAGCTCTCTGCCGGGGGTAACCGGGCTTTGGCCCAACCTGCCTCTATGGTGGTCGACAAAGAAAACTGGTGGCCCAACCTGCCAGCCAAAGCAGTCGCCCGCGCAGCCGGCTTGGGATGGATAGGCAAAAACCTGCTGCTCATCAATCCGCGGTTCGGAGGCCGGGTAAGATATGCAGTAATCCTGACTGACGCATTGCTCGAAGTCGATCAGCCTGTACCATTCCGCTGCGGCAGCTGCACCAAATGCGTGGATGCCTGTCCGGTCCAGGCCATCAAGGGCGCCTCTTGGGAAGAATACCCCGCCGACCGTGATACCGCCCTTTATTTTGACCGCTGCGTAAGCAAGCTGAAAGATGACTTTGCCACCCGGCCTGACATAGGCTATCCCGTCTGTGGGGTCTGCATTAAAGTCTGTCCCTGGAGCCAGCCTAAAATTAAACCACAAGATTAATAAACTCATTAGCTTGGAATTCAATCTTGGTTAATCAAATCAACCAGCGCGATACTTTTCGTATAACCGGTACGAATATTTGGGCATGAAAAAGCTGGCAATTAAACCGGCGTATGATCCAGCCATAGTTTTTTTAACGGTTAAAAACCACCGGAACCAGCTATTGTGTAATTGGGCCGGAGCCCCATTCACAAAGGGCCCGCCCCTGATGCCAAAATATGTATCCAGTGTAAAACCGCGTCCAAGGCAGGATAATACCGGTGCGATGTCATATATAATATATAATCCAGGCTTACTACGAAAGGTATAGGTAAATGAAAAACAACCAACGAATCCACATCATTTTTTTGCTTCTGATAGGTTTGATCCTGGCGGCGTTCGGGACATACGCGTATAATGCCAATACTGCCGGCAACGCAGAACAAATAAACAGCGTTGCCTCCGCTCCCGGCTCAACGGCCGGCGATTGTTTGCAAAACGGCGACCCGGGCACCGAGTCCACCTTCAACGGTGCCAGCAATGCGGAGACAGCCCAACCCGCACCGGTTCAATCCCCAACCACTACAACCTATACGGTCAAATCCGGTGATACCCTATGGGACATCGCCTCTGTTTATCACACTACCGTTGC
>JAXDBN010000206.1:0-31766 GCA_034678805.1 Syntrophomonadaceae bacterium | reverse complement strand
TGCATTGCTATCCCGGGTAGTTCCCGATAATAATTCATTACCAGTGGATATAATGTAGGCTTCTCTCAATTAATTTCACTCCCAAGAAACAATTTGCCTAGGTCTCTTAATATTATAAGCAATTTCTATAAAATTGTGGCTTAAACTCGTACCTACACAGATGGAAACGGAAACTCACTGGGGCATATTAGTATGATTGGAGCTAAATTAGAAAAGTATGATATGAGTAAAGAAAGGCAGATTTTTGAGGCAAATAACAATAAGTATTGCAGCCCCCACAGAGGCTATTACTATTAAGCTGACATGTTGAAGAATCCAAGATGTCAAAAAGATATTTTATTCTTCATAAAATACTCAATACCGGATACTAAAGTTATTATAACTGCTATATACATAGCCCACTGACCAAGATGCAGAATTCCCAGCGGGTATATTAGGTGCTCCAACATTATGATCATAACTGCGGTGACCTGGCTAATGGTCTTTAGTTTACCCATTTTACTGGCAGGAATGATTTTCCCTTCTTCGGCTTTCACTACCCGCAATCCGGTAACTGCGAATTCGCGGCCAATAATGACTATGGCGATCCATCCCGGTAATTTGCCTAGTTCCACCAAACTTATCAGAGCAGCCGTTATTAACAGCTTGTCAGCCAGTGGATCCAGGATAGCTCCAAGTTTGGTGGTCTGTTTCCACTTGCGAGCCAAGTAGCCATCTAAGCTGTCGGTCAGAGCTGCAAAAAGAAAAATAGCCGCCCCTAAAACCCCTCCATATGGAAGATTGGTTAGCATTAACACCACAAAAATCGGTATCAATATGATTCGAAAAATAGTAATACTATTCGGAATATTCATCAAATGGTTCCCCAATCATATCATAATCTCTTATTCCAATCAGGCGGACTTTGGCAAATTGTCCTTTTCCAAGCTTAGACTGGCTCTTGACCATGGTTATGCCATCTACTTCGGGCGCCTGAAAATAGCTCCGGCCAATATATAGATTACGGCCAGCCTGAGAAGATATAAGAATGTTCTCATCATTACCGACTCTGGCCATGTTTTTTCTGCGTGTTATGGCCTGTTGCAGCTGCATAATCTTATCAAGCCTTTCCCTCTTAACTGGCTCTGGCACCTGGTTAGAAAATGTAGAAGCCACGGTACCTTCTTCCGGTGTAAAAGCAAAAAACCCCAGCCAGTCAAATTCAGCGGTCCTAATAAAGTCTAATAATAAATCAAAGTCAGTTTCGCTTTCCCCTGGGAATCCACACATAACCGTGGTCCTTAATACTAAACCATTTATCTCAGCCTTCAACTTGCCAATTAGTTTCACCAATAAGTCGCAATTATGATGGCGGTTCATGCTTGCGAGAATACCATCAGACGCATGCTGAATGGGTATATCCAAATAGGGTACAACCTTAGGCAGTGCTGCTATCGCATTAATTAGCCGGTCATCAATATGAGCAGGGTGAAGATACATTAAACGGATCCAATCCAGACCATCTATATAGGCCATTTGCTCAAGTAATCCTGAAAGATCAGTTCCGCCTAAATCCTTTCCATATACTGCAGTATCCTGTCCAATAATCACTAATTCCCGAATTCCCCTGGTTACCAGTTCGCGGGCTTCCTCTACAATTTCGGAGGCAGGCCGCGAACGCAACTTGCCTCGAATTAATGGTATTGCACAATAACTACAGCGGTTGTTGCATCCTTCAGTTACTTTTAGGTACGCGGAACCTGATGGCGTTGTTAAAATTCGCGGCCCTTTTTCTATAAAAATATCTGGAGGACTACCTGACATGACCAAGCGTTCTCCGGATAATATACGGCTTATTGCTTTATCAATGTCCGGAAAAAACGGCAGTCCGACTACCCCATCCAATTCAGGCATTTCATCCATTAATTCCTGACCGTACCTTTGTACTAAGCAGCCGGTAGCTATCAAATACTGCAAATATCCGTTTTTAAATTTTCCTATTTCAATAATAGTATTGATTGCTTCCTCTTTGGCGGCGTCAATGAAACCGCACGTGTTAATAATGATTATTTCGGCTCGTTCCAGCTTATTGACAATCCTGAATCCGGCTTTTTTAACAGCTGCGATCATTATTTCGGTATCGACGCGGTTTTTCGAACAACCTAGACTAATAAAACCAACCTTCACTATTTGAATCTCCTATTCGTTTGCGCTGAAGGTTTTTTCCGCAATTTGTCCTGAAGAACCCAGTGGTTCAACCGGTTGGTTGTTCAGCAGCAAAGTTATTCCACCAGCATTGCCGGTGAAGAGCTCTATTGTTTCCTTGGCCATAAAGGACTGTAACTCTCCCTCGGTCATTGTCATCGAGTATACTACCTGACCATCAGCTTTTACTTGTACCCAGCTTTTTTGTTGAGCTTGTACAACGAGATTCAATCCCACGGAATCTGAAGCCGCCGGACTTACGGCTGGCACAGTCTGGTCATTAGTGTTAGCACTATTGCGGGTAAACGTCCTTTCTGCTACTTGCCCTGATCCCCCAATGGAATCCACCGGGGTGCCATTTAGCACTAGGTCTATTCCACCAGCGTTGCCGGTTCTGAGCTCGATCTTATCCTGAGCTGAGAAGAACTGCTTTTCCCCTGCTTCCATTATTCCTGCATATTGTATCTTACCGTCAACTGTGACTTGGAGCCAACTTCTTTGTTTGGCTTCGATACCTAGAGTAAGCTGATTGACCGGGGTGGTATTCTCCGGGATTGAAGGTGAGCTCGGTTGCTCGATTGCCGGCGGTTCTTTTACGCCGTGCTGGGAAATATATCCGGCCACGTAATTCCCAAGCCAGATTGCCAGAGCCAGAAAAATGGTCGCTGTTAATACATTTCTAACCGGGAATCCAAATATTTTTCCTTCCGCGGGTGGTTCAGGTAAACGAATATCAGTTGTTTCATTGTTATAAGCAATGTTTTTAAATTCATTTACCAGCTTATCTGCGTCCAATTTTAGAAAACGTGCATAACTAGCTACAAATCCAACTGCATAAACTCTAGCTGGGAGACTGTCAAAATCTTCATTCTCCAGGGCGGCAAGATACTGCTGGCGTATTTTGGTTTCCTGGGCAACATAGGCAAGTGAATGGCCTTGTCTTTCTCTTTCTAAGCGTAATTTGTCACCAAAAATAGCTATTGAAAACACCTCCGAACATGAATCATACAGTCTGGTTCTTCTCCCTAACGGTCTGGGCAGTACCACTAGCTATTCTCATCGCTTGTCTGATAGGGTAACCAGATGATAAGCCATAGACCAGGCCGGTCATAAAGAAATGCAAATCCAGCCGGCTATCGAAGGACTGATTCGGCGGCAAGGGATAATCACCAACCCCAGAACTATTAACCAATACCATATTGTCTTTGCCATCAGTGATAATACAGTTTTGTGTCCCTGACTGCAGCAGATCCAAGCCAATGTTCACATAATGTTCATAATCCTGGAAATCGTCAACTCCAAGGACCAACAGGTTGGCAACGTTCAACGCGGGAGGTTTTCGGTTACAAATGTGCCATGTACCACATATGCAGGTATTTCTATCAGGGCGGCTGGCAATTCGTTTGCTTACATACTCCAGGAATGGTGATTCTACAATTAGCCAGTCACAGTTAGATGCTACCCACTCCCGTGAATTTATGGCTTGGTAATAATCATCTTGAGTATATCCTTCTTGGTATATCAATTCATTTTGGGCGAAAATCTTTTTGCAGGTTCTTTTGGAAGGGTGTCTGTATACAGTGGATGTATCAGCATCAAAGGCCTGTATTTCATTTAGCAGCTGGGTACCTAAGTCTTCATTTCCGACCATAGTTATCACCTTAGAACTAATCCCATATCCCGATAAAGCCTGACAGACGTCCCGAGCGAAACCAGCATGTCCCAAGTCAATCTGGCTCTGATCCTTCTCACCAACTACCTTTATTTCCAAGTAAACCTGACCCAGTACCACAATAGATACTTTCTTGTTGAAAACATAACCCTTTCCGAGGATTACACCTTTCTTCATTAAATTGGAAATATGAACCGCTACCGACGAACGGCTTATACCAAAATGTTGGGCCAACTCATCCTGCGATATAAGAGGCTGCTTTTGCAGCGCTTCCACTATTTCTCTTTCCCGTGCGGTCAGTTTCATCCTCAAGCCCCCAGGCCTTAATAAATGCTTATGACCATACTAACATAGTTTATCTGTTGGCGTACAGTTTTTCCAACTGCTGCTCATCTATCAATATTTCTCTTTTTTTATTCAAGTCGGCCTCGGATACTATGCCACGTTCCTCAATAATATCCATTAACCGTGCGGCTCTGGAGTAACCTACCCGCAGTTTACGCTGCAGAAACGATACAGAGGCTTTTTGATTCTCGACAATCACTCTAACGGCTTCCCAAAAAAGATCATCTCCGCCATCATAATCGGCCTGTTCTATAGACATCTCCACCTCGTTGAACTGATCAACGTTTTCACCGCTGGCTGTTTGACTCTTAATAAAATTCACGGTTGCTTCAATGTCGCGATCCGATACAAATGCACCTTGAACACGATATGGCTTAACTGCTCCGACCGGAGAGAAAAGCATATCCCCTTTGCCCAACAGTTTCTCTGCACCGCCAATATCAAGAATTGTTCGGGAATCGGTTTGTGATGATACCGCAAACGCAATCCGTGATGGGATATTGGCCTTAATAATACCGGTCACTACATCGACGGAGGGACGTTGGGTAGCCACTATCAAATGCATCCCGGCGGCCCGGGCCATTTGTGCCAGACGACATATGGAGTCTTCCACTTCAACCGGGGCAACCATCATTAAATCCGCCAATTCGTCAATAATAATCACGACAAACGGCAATGGTTGAGCAGCCTGATTGTAGCGATAAATATCCCGTACGCCTTGATCGGCAAACATTTTATAGCGTTTTTCCATTTCTGTAGTCATCCAACGCAACACCACGGCAGCTTTCTTGGGGTCTGTGACTACTGGAGTCATTAAATGGGGAATCCCGTTGTATACTGTAAGCTCAACCATTTTGGGATCAATGAAAACCAGCTTCAATTCATCCGGGGTGGCGTTATACAGCAGACTAATGATTATGCTGTTGAGGCAGACACTTTTACCAGAACCAGTAGAACCTGCAATAAGCAGATGCGGCATATCACTCAATTTAGCGACTACGGGATTGCCTGATATGTCTTCGCCCAGAGCAATGGCCAGGGGGCTGTTAAGTTTTTTGAAAGAAAGCGCTCCCAGAATGTTGCGCAAACCTACACTACCGATCTTGGAACTGGGTACTTCGATCCCTATAGCTGATTTGCCAGGGATAGGGGCCTCGATGCGAATTCCGGGAGCAGCCAGGTTTAATTGTAAATCGTCGGTAAGACTTATTATTTTGCTGATCTTAACGCCTGGTGCCGGAGTCAGTTCATATCGGGTTACCGCCGGTCCGCAACTTACCTGATTCACCTTCACACTGACTCCGAAACTGGAAAAAGTATCTTCCAGAATGGCTATGCTGTCTTTAATATTCTTTTTATCAATGGAACGATCACTGTCTACATTAGTAAGCATTTCAATGGACGGTTTTACATAACTGTCTGATTGGATCTTAGTGCGGTAAACCAATTCTAATTGGCTGGCGGTCCTGCTTTTAGATACTTGTACATCTTTGTTAGACGGTTCTTCTGTGGGGTGTTGTGTGATCACCTGATTATCATTGCCCGGCGCAGAAGTATCATTGGCACTGATTATCAAGGCCTCCCTGGCTGGAATAGTCACATTGGCAGTTGCAGCCTCCTCTTCATAGAACATTATGTCGGTTAACCTGGCTTTAAGCGATTTAAATCGACCCCATAAAAAAACGCCGATTTCTGATAATGATTTCTCCAGAATCATTACTATAGATAAAACCATGCATAAGACCAGCAGCACTGACAGGCCGATCCTACCCAATAAACGCACTAAGACAAAAGCCAATCCACCACCCAGGTAGCCGCCGCCCATACCTTTCAGTGATGCCTCCCAGGGACTGAGACCGAGAGGAATTTGAAAATTGCTCATATAAACAAGAATGGACAGCACTAATAATGTAAGGCCCCACATACGAATTGACCACCATTTTTTATATAAGCTAATATGTATGGACCAAAAGAGTACAAAGAAAGGTATTACTATGGCCACCGTACCGAAAAGGCCTTCTAGAACCGTAGTCAGGTATGTGCCCAGTAAACCTATAAATTGCTTATCGCTGGCCATGCCTTCAGAATTATTTAATGAAACCAGCATGAATACCGCGCTCATGAATAAAATCACAGCGGCAATTTCCGCCCTTATTGGTGTGTCCAGAAGTCTGGGCTGAGGAGGTGAATGTTGATCTGAAAGCTTATCAGCTGCCCGGATAGGTTTTTTTTTGGCCATCTTAACTTTCACCCTTTGAAACGATCTAAATAATAAACAAGATTTATTTGTCCGCCACACAAGCGGATCCCGAAATCCAACTGGTTATTTATAATGAAGTAATAAATAACGGATTATTAGATTTGGCTTTATGCTAGTAAAAAAAGCTCGCCAAAATAGTTAGCGACCCTACGGTCCAACAATAGTAAGAGAATACGGATAAACGGCCATTGCGTACTAGTCTCATCACGATTTTAATTGCTATGAAACCAAAAACGGCAGCAGTCAGCGGACCTACAATATAGGGAATAGCACTCCCGGCAAAACCATTAGCAGTTACATCTTTTAATTCAACCAAGCCTGCACCGAGAATAACCGGAATGGCTACCAGAAATGAATAACGGGCTGCAAAGGTACGATCTAAACCGGCCAGCAACCCACCGGCAATTGTTGAACCAGACCGGGAAATCCCCGGAATAATGGCTATCCCCTGTAATAAGCCTATAAATAAAACGTTCCAATAGGTTGTCTCTTTAACCTCTTTCATGCTCAATGAATTATCGGCCACGATTTCTGATATTTTTAGAACCAACCCGGTTATCAATAGTCCTATGCCGACCACTAACAATGACTCAAAAGCCTTTTCAAATAAAGGCTGCAGAAAAAAGCCCATAAGACCAGCAGGTATACACCCAACTACAATCAAATAAGTCAGCCGGGAAAAAGGCTGTTTTATTATGGATAAAATGTCATCCCAGAATGCAGCTAAAACAGCAATAAGGGTTCCCAGATGCAACAGAACATCAAAGGTCATGGCCCCCTCATTAATTCCGAAAACATGCTGAAAAATAACCAGGTGTCCAGAACTGCTCACTGGCAAAAACTCAGTTAATCCCTGCAGCATCCCCAGAAATAATGCCTGCCAAATTGTCATATAGTGCCCTCCCCTGCCAATGCTCTAGTAATTATAGCACAGCTATCTGAGAAAAATTACTAATAAAAGAGCACGTTCTGACGAACGTGCCCATTAGACCCGGATTGAACAAACTCTAGAGGGTAACAACCATGCCGGGCTGATACTTCTCATTCATATAGTCCATTGGATCAGTGCTGACTATTCCTATTATCCTGATTTGGTTGTAAGCGAGAGGTTCGGCGTTAACATGTCCCCCCGATGGCAGCTTAATCTGCACCATTTCCTTGTATTCAATGGCACTTATTATTTCCTGAGGTTCTGGGAAGTAAATGATCATTGCAAAGAACCGCCTCCATCCTTAAGTTCATGTAATTTACGCAAGGCTTCGTGTAATCCGCCAACTTCGTCAACCAGACCGCAGTCAACCGCATCATTGCCAACAAGAACAGTACCAATGTCCCTGGCCAGATCGCCGGTCCGAAACATGAGCTCACGGAATCTTGCCTCACTTATATGCGAGTGTTCCACTACGAATTTTACTACCCGGTCCTGCATTTTATCCAAGTATTCGTATGTCTGGGGTACTCCAATAACTAATCCGGTCAAACGAATGGGATGGATAGTCATGGTGGCAGAGGGAGCTATAAAAGAATAATCTGTACTGACAGCGATGCTGGAACCAATAGAATGCCCTCCCCCAATAACTATCGAGACAGTCGGTTTGGAAAGTCCGGCAATCATCTCCGCTAATGCCAGACCAGCTTCAACATCGCCGCCAACTGTGTTTAAGACTACAAGTAATCCCTTTATATTGGGATTTTCCTCAATTGCCACCAACTGTGGTATAACGTGTTCGTAACGGGTGGTTTTATTTTGAGGCGGTAAAACCAGATGTCCTTCCACCTGTCCCGCAATTGTGAGACAATGGAAATCGCTTTTAAAATTGGGTATGTCTATTTGTCCCAGTTCCTTTATGTTTTCCAGTTTAGGATTTTGCTCCTGTTCCTGGGGATTAGGATTTTCATTCAAATGAATATACTCCTTTCCATTATCCTGATATATTTTTCTTAGATTTACCTCAACTTCGGCAAATAATACATACGGCCACGTTGGCAGGCTCGGTGCGGTTATTAGTCCAACAAAAATCCCCCGTCTTTGTGCGGGGGACTTTTATATACTCTGGCTTATTATGTTATATGGTCAGATTAAATTTCCATAATTATCGGCATTATCATCGGTCTTCGTCCCGTAACCTCAAAAAGATGTTTGCCTAATTTATCTCGGATCTGTGATTTGATTACAGCCCATTCGGTTACATTCTTTCGTGCCGATTGTTCCATAGCTTCACGGACTTTTAGCTTGGAATTTTCAATTAATTGCTCAGACTCCCTTACATAGACAAATCCGCGGGTTACAATGTCTGGACCCGACGCTATTTCCCCGGTTTCTTTATTTATCGAAACTACCACAATCATTATCCCGTCTTGCGATAATTGCCGCCGGTCACGCAGGACAATATTACCAACGTCACCTACACCCAGGCCATCTACCAGAACTTTGCCGGCAGTAACTCTGCCTGTTACCTGTGCTTTCTTCTTGCTGATCTCAATTACCTGGCCATTTTCGGCTACAAAGATGCGGGACTGCGGAATACCTAGGCTCTCAGCAATTTTAGCATGTTTCATAAGATGTCTATATTCTCCATGCACCGGAATAAAATAGCGAGGTTTAATAAGGTTGAGAACCAACTTCAGCTCTTCCTGAGAAGCATGCCCGGAGACATGAACACCCATTTCCCTTTCATAAATAACTTCGGCGCCTTGCTTAAACAACAAGTCAATGGTCTTGGAAACCATCTTTTCATTGCCGGGCACCGGGCTAGCTGAAATAATAACTGTATCGCCGCTATTTATCCCGACCCAACGATGGTCGGCAGTTGCCATTCTGCTCAAAGCCGACATGGGTTCACCCTGGGAACCGGTAGTGGCAATGACAATTTTTTCGGGAGGGTATCTATTGATATCTTCCAGTTCAATCAAGGTATCCTCTGGTATGTCCATATAACCAAGCTGGTTTGACACCCTCACATTGTTTACCATGCTTCTTCCGACCACCGCAACCTTGCGATCGTATTTAACCGCGGTATCTATCACCTGCTGTATGCGATGTACGTTGGAAGCAAAGGTCGTGACTATTATTCGGCCTTCACACCGGCCAAATACCTCATCAAAGGTGTGACCAACTACCTTCTCGGACTGGGTAAAACCGGGCCGATCAGCATTGGTGCTATCGCTAAACATTACCAATACGCCTTTTTCGCCCAATTCCGCCATCTTGCGAAAATCAATCACTTGACCATCTACAGGAGTCTGGTCAATTTTAAAGTCTCCGGTATGAAAAATTATTCCCAAAGGAGTATGGATCGCTATACCCAAGGCATCCGGGATACTGTGACTTACACGGAAAAACTCAATCTCCAGTTGGTCAATACTAACCGACTCACGAGGCCTCACAATATTCAGGGTTGCATTATTAAGGTTGGATTCCTTCAATTTTCCTTCCACTATACCTACGGTTAACTTGCTGCCGTATATAGGAGGATTAATTTCCTTCAAGACAAAGGGTAAAGCCCCCACATGGTCCTCATGCCCGTGGGTCAGGAGAATGGCTTTTACCTTTTCTCTATTTTCAATCAGATAAGAAATATCGGGAATGACTACATCAATACCCAACAATTCGTCCTCAGGAAACATGAGTCCGCAATCGATGACTACAATAGTATCCTGGTATCTGATTGCCGTCATGTTTTTGCCGATTTCCCCCAAACCGCCCAGGGGAATTATGTTCAGCCGTGCATCTTCAGGCACTCAAACACCTCCATTATATTTAGTTTTACCATGTAAATCCGCACATAACCGCTTTTTTAATTATAGACCATAGATTAGCGGTATTCAACCACTGCAAAATTATTATCCAGGTCCAACCCAGGCTTTGTATTACCACGTTAAGAGACTGACTATCAGGCACTGTTGAACCTCTCCACAAAATAAATTAGCCGGTGTTTTTGCACCGGCTTGAACAAACGTTGTTATCTTTGAACAAAATTTGGTTATGTTTAGTTAGCTATATTAAACCATAATCAGCCAACAGTTTCCGCAATTTGCCTATTTCCGCTTCATTGGCTCGATACATCGGCAGCCGTACTCCTCCTACGTTCATACCCATTATGTTTAGGGCTTCTTTAACCGGAACTGGATTGGTAGTAATAAATAATCCCTTAAACATAGGGAATAGCTGGTTATGCAGCTCACGGGCACCTTTTATATCTCCGAGCGCAAAGGTGTCCATCATTTGCCTAATTTGCGGTCCAATTAAATGAGAAGCGATACTTACAACGCCGATCCCCCCGAGAGCTAACATGGGTAAGGTAAGAGAATCATCACCTGAATATATTGCTACTTTCTCCGGTACAATTTGTTTTAATAATGACATTTGATCCATCATACCGGTTGATTCCTTTAGCGCTACAATATTATCTATCTCTGCTAAAAGTGCGACCGTTTCCGGCATCATATTTGTACCAGTTCGGCCGGGAATATTGTATAGCATGATGGGAATCGAAACACTTTCTGCGATTGCTTTGTAATGTTGATATAATCCCTCTTGGGAAGGTTTATTGTAGTAAGGTACTACCAGGAGAAGACCATCTACTCCGATACTTTCAGCTTCACGGCTCAGGTGAATGGTTTCCTGCGTATTATAAGAACCAGTACCAGCCCATACTTCCGCCTTGTTTCCAACCTGGGCTTTTACCTGTTTAAAGAGTTTAAGCTTCTCCGCTGTACTCAATACCGGTGATTCCCCGGTGGTTCCACTGACAACTATACCATCACTGCCGTGGTCGAGCAGATACTGGGCTAGTTCACCAGCCTTATCATAGTTCACCTGTAAATCGGAATCATACGGAGTGACCATAGCTGTCAACATTCTAAAGCTCATCTTCTCTTCCCCTGCCTTTTCCTCATCTAATAATTCCCCAACTCAAATTTGTCATGTAACGCTTGTACGGCTATCTTCATGTCCTCTTGTTTGACCAGGCACCATATGTTTGTGTACGAATCACCAGCTTGTAGAATATCGATGTCTTTTTCGTTGAGAGCTTCCACTACCTTATAAATTATACCAGGAATTCCTGTCATAGCAGCCCCAACCACTGCAACCTTGGCGCAGTTAAACTCCATGAGTGGCACCAAATCGAGTTCTTTTAAAAGTAATTCCGCCCGCCGCGCTTTTTCCCGGCTTACCGTAAACATAACAGCAGTGGGCTGGACGGTAATGAAGTCAACACTAATTCCTGCTTCGGCCATAGCTCTAAAAACCAGCATGTCTATCTTGCTTAGTGGATCATTATCGTTGCAGATGATCTTTATCTGCACAATATTCGAAGTATAAGTAATACCTGTTATTAATCGGTCGCTGATAATGTTCACCGGATCGTTAATGGTATAGATCTGGTTGGAAACGAAGGTGCCTGGCGAATCCAAAAAAGTGGAACGGATTCTTAAAGGGGTTCCCTTCTGCATTGCTATTTCAATTGCCCGGGGATGAACTACTTTAGCACCATCCCGGGCCAGTTGACATATTTCGTTATAATTAATGGAATCGAGCAAGCGTGCATTTTCTACAATCCGGGGATCGGCTGTCATTACACCCTCGACATCAGTATAAATATCGATATATTCAGCGTTAAGAGCTACCCCCAGAGCGGCAGCAGTGGTATCGCTGCCTCCTCTTCCCAGTGTAGTCAATTCGCCATTGTCACTTATACCTTGGAACCCAGCTACTACTGCTATTAATCCTCGCTCCAGGCAATCCATAATTCTCTGTGGTTTAACATAGCGGATGTGGGCATCACCGAAATTGCCATCAGTTACAATACCGGCTTGTTCTCCACTTAGAAAGGTAGCTGGCATATTCTGAGCTGTCAGTTGATTGGCTAGTAATACCCCACAAATTGTTTCTCCACAGGATAATAAAATGTCTAATTCCCGGGCTAACGGTTCAGGATTGATTTCTTTCACGAGATTAATCAGCGTATCTGTTGCATATGCAGCATTTTCTCTGCCCATCGCTGAGACAACTACAACCGGCGCAAATCCTGCTGATTTCGCATCTGCGACTATATCACATACCCTAGACCTTAATTCGTTAGTGGCTAGCGATGTCCCGCCAAACTTTTGAATTAAAATCTTCAATAGGTTTCACTCCTAATACAGGTTTTGTTCGACAACTATTTCGGCTATCTGGATAGCGTTGGTTGCAGCGCCTTTTCTGATCTGGTCCGCGGCCACCCATAAGGCCAATCCGTTTTCAATTGATATATCTCTTCTAATTCGGCCGACAAATACTTCATCCCGGTTAGAGGTATAAAGAGGCATGGGATAAACCCGGTTGAGGGGATCATCCTGAACCACAACTCCCGGCGCCGAAGCTAAAATGCGCTTAACTTCGTCAACCTCAAGATGTTTAATAGTTTCTATATTAATTGATTCCGAGTGACTTCTAAATACCGGCACTCTAACTGCAGTAGGGGCAATTTTCAGATCAGGAACATTCATAATCTTTCTGGTTTCCCAGACCATTTTCATTTCTTCCCGGGTATAATCGTCATCTACAAAATCATCAATATGCGGTATCAGGTTGAAAGCAATTTGATGTTGGAATACCTGGGGACTGGTTTTACCATATTGGAGATAATCCCTGGTTTGTTGATCTAATTCATCTATCCCCGCTTTACCTGCTCCAGAAACCGCCTGATAGGTGGACACAACCACCCTCTTAATACCGGCTGCATGATGGATGGGGTTTATTGCAACCACCATTATAATGGTTGAACAATTAGGATTAGCAATAATACCCTTATGGGATGCTATAGCATATGCATTTACTTCAGGCACAACCAGGGGTACGCCTTCGTCCAAGCGAAACGCATAACTGTTGTCTATTACCACACAATCATTTTCTACCGCTAGTGGCGCCAGTGCCCGACTGACATCTGTACCTACTGCAAACAAAGCCAAATCTGACTGTTTAAATGCTCGTGCATCAGCAATGCCCACGGTGAGAGTCTCGCCTTTGAACATAATCTTACTACCTGCTTCACTGGGGTCAGCCAAGCATAGTAGTTCTCCGGCGGGAAAATTTCTTTCCTCCAAAACCTTGAGCATTTCCTGTCCGACTGCACCCGTAGCTCCAACTACCGCTAATTTTACTTTGTTAGCCACGTTACTACCTCCTGCACATTGCATCATCTTTAATTACGTTTTCATATTCTACCATAATCAAAGAATTAACTACAATGATCCCAGTAAAAGTGGCTGAATTTGCTTAGTTTGCAGCGCACAGATAACGGTATCAATTACCTGGTCGAGGTCCGCCACTACAGAGTTACCTTTTTGGTACGGATCATCCTGGCGGAAAGGTACGAAATAGATATTTTTCATATTTAGAAGCAGACCTAGGTTACGAGCATTAATACCCAAAGCATCGTTAGTTGAAATGGCCATAACCACAGGGCGCTGGTTACGTAAGTGGGCCTTCACTGCCATTAATGCTGGAGTATCAACTATGCCATTCGCTAATTTAGCGATGGTATTTCCAGTTGCGGGCATAACCACTACAACATCCAATAATTTGCGCGGCCCAATTGGTTCAGCTCCTACAATCGTGTTGATAATGGGATTGTCTGAAGCCTGACGTAGATATTCTTTTAGATCATCAGTCTGATAAAACCTATTGTCGGTAGAATCAACCGTATAGGAAATGATCGGATAGATAACTGCGCCTTCCGCTTTTAATCTCGGAATTTGTTGCAGCGCTGCTTCCATAGTGCAATGGGATCCAGTCAATACTACTCCAATTTTTACGCCTGTTAATCTTTCCTGATTCATCTGATCACCCCCTATGAACCAAATTGCAGATCTCTTTCATAATGCGAGAATTCTGACAGCAGCAACCTGGGAATAACGTCAGCCAATATTTTTCCGGCGGAAACTGGCGCGACCCTTCCTGGCAAGCCAGGAGCCAGAATAGCTTTGATACCATAAACATTGGCGGCTTCAAAGTCGGTTCCCCCAGGTTGGGTGGCAAGATCAATGATAAGGATATCGGGATTAGCATATTTAAGTACATTACGATCCAAAACCATACTGGGCACGGTATTGAAAACAATGTCGCTGTTGCGCATTATTTCATGCATATCATCATAAGTGGCGCGGTGGCAACCCATTTCGTATGCCCGCGCTAATTGACCCGGATTGCGGGCCACTACGGTAACATCCGAGCCCAGTGCTTTGAGCACACTTGCCATGGTGATCCCTACCCGACCAAAACCGATAACGCTCGTTTTACTACCGTGGATAGTGCTCAGGGTTTCTTCCATTGCGATCTGGATTGCACCTTCTGCAGTAGGGATCGAATTCAGGATTGCAATTTCGTCCATTTCAACGATTTCCATCAGTCTAAACTTGTACTTGTCGGCCCACTCCTTAAGAAAATTACGTGCTGATCCGATTATCACTTTGGCATTAGGGGCCATGCTGGAGACGGCCTTTTCTGTTAAGATCAGTTCCTGCTCCGCATATACTGCTCTTACCACCCCTTTTTCATTGGTCCCCGGCAATGGTAAGATGAGTACCTCCGTTTCCCTGCACGCCAGTTCAACGTTATTGACTACAAACGCACCATGGCATACTCTTTCCCGTGGAAATCCAGTTACTACAACGGTAGCACCCCGTCTGACCAGTTCTTCCACCAGGATCAACTCCCGGTCATCGCCCCCTACTACTGCTATTTTTATTCCAGATAGAATAGAACACACCGTTTGCACACCTCCGGGTTTTTACTCTGCAACTAGAGTTAATAGCATTATATGTACTTTGGATAAAGCTGTGTCTGTCCCATACTATTGCTCAAAAGACACAAAAAAGAGAGCACGCACTGCTCTCTGGTACCGATAATGCTTATTTATTGCAATGGTGACGGCCTCCCATATACCGGGAAGCGGCACCAATGGATGATTGTGTCAAGAGCCTTTCATCTAAAGAAAGTTTTCTAAGCCGTAGACAAGCCCCTGCATACCGACTATTCTCTTAGCCGTCATTACCACCCCTGGCATAAATCCAACCCTATCATATGAATCATGTCTTATTCTCAGACTTTGTCCGACTCCGCCAAATATAACTTCCTGGTGGGCTACAAAACCAGGCAGTCGTACGCTGTGAATCCTAATACCGTTCAATTCCCCGCCCCTGGCTCCCGCTATCTTCTCGAATTCCCTGCTATTACGGATTGTTCTGTGCTGTCTCTGCTGGGTTATCATTTCCGCGGTCTTAATGGCGGTACCTGACGGGGCATCCATCTTCTGGTCATGGTGAAGCTCAATTATTTCTACATCCGGTAAATAACGGGCCGCCTCCTGGGCCAGTTTCATCATTAATACTGCACCTATGGCAAAGTTTGGTATTACCGCTACCCCGACTCCGTTTTCCCGGGCGAATTTCTCCAATTGTTTGAGTTCAACATCATTCAGACCAGTGGTGCCAATTATACAATTTACTTTATGTTGAAGAGCATTCTTGGCATTATTATATACAGCTTGAGGATTTGTAAAATCAATCATAACGTCAGCTTGATTTTTCTCAAGCCAGTCGTCCAAATCATTATCAACCGTCAGAGGCACCTGTATTATTTGTCCTAATTCTGCTCCACTCTGTGCACGAATATCGACCAATCCTACCAAGGCCAGGTCTTCATCCAGATGAACTGCTTTGGCAGTTTCCTGCCCCATTTTTCCTAATGCGCCTGACACAATAACCTTAATTTCAGCCGCCATTACCCTACCTCCTTAATAACTTATGGAATATTCTTATATATTTTGACGATATAGTCAAGAAACTGCCTTATGCCAGCTGTAATTTTGTATAGTATAATAGTTGGGTATAAATTTTAGAGGTGACTATAACATGCCTTTTGATGGACTTGCTATACGGGCTATCAGCCGCGAGCTGAATTCGCTGCTTATCGATAGCCGAATTGATAAAATACATCAGCCTGAAAAGGATGAACTGGTTTTTTCCATACGACGACTCCGAGGCGGGACAATTCGCCTGGTTGTATCCGCAAACGCAAGGTGGTCTCGTATTCATATAACTGAACAACGTAAGCCCAATCCTGACAAACCAACGGCTTTCTGTATGCTGCTGCGCAAATATCTGGAAGGGGCGAAAATAAAAGAAATTAAGCAAATAGGTATGGAAAGAATAGTTCATATCCGAATTGAGGCATTAAATGATTTCCGTGAATGGCAGGATAAATTACTAATATGTGAGTTTATGGGGCGTCATTCCAATATTATCTTAGTAAATGAATCAGACATGATTCTCGATGCAATTAAACGAGTAGGCAATGAGATCAGTTCTTTTCGTGAAGTTATGCCGGGAAGAGAATATGTTAGCCCTCCGGGACAGGGGAAATTGGAACCCGAGTTTACGGACATCTTATCGTTCTCGGAAGCCTTATGGCAGCAGGACGAAAACACGATAGCAGCTAATGCTTTATTTAATATTTGCACAGGTCTTAGTCTGTTCAGTGCACAACAAATATGTACCGCGGCAGGATTAAGTGAGGATATGGTGATCGGTGAATGCGGTGAATATGAACTAAACCGGATTTACCGATTGGTTCTCGATATTATCAATTCTATTAATGTGGGAGAGTACTCTGCCACAGTGCAGTACAGCAAGACCAATCCTATAGATGTATCCCCATTTTTATCAGGGCTTACTCCTGCGCTGATAACAGTCAAAACTTTTTCATCAATGAATGAAGCTTGTGATGTTTACTATGGACAGAAACTAGACCAGATACGCCTGCAATCAATGCAGGATAGTCTAACACGTAAAATAAATGAACACTTGCATAAAGCCTATCGGAAGAAGCACTTACAGGAAGCTGATCTTGCCCAGGCTGCAGAAAAAGAGATATACAAAACTTGGGGTGAATTGTTGACTTCTTATGCCCACCGTTTCAAAAAAGGTGACCGGATTGCTTTGGTACCTGACTTTGATAGCGGAGAAGAGGTAGAGCTGCCTCTTGATGTGCGTTATACACCCATCCAAAACGCGCAGCGTTTTTTCAAGCTCTATAATAAAAGCCAGGGAGCCAAAAAGCATTTGGCTCGAATGATAGCGGAAACGCAGTTTGTTATTGAATACCTGGAGTCGGTCCTGGTAGCCGTTAACCAATCCGAAAGCCCTGCCGAAATCGACGAAATAATAGAAGAATTGGAAAGGGAGCATTACCTGCGACCCATTCCTACCCGTGGAAAAAAGAGACTCCTACGCAGTTTGCCACGGCGATTTGTTTCTTCCGACGGTTTAGAAATTAGGGTAGGCCGTAATAATTATCAGAATGATCGCTTGACTCTCAAGGAATCGAAAAAGACTGATCTTTGGCTGCATACCCAACAGACACCTGGCAGTCATGTTATAGTGAGTTTGGCTCCTTATATGACTTCGATTGATCATGTCCCTGACAGTACCCTGGAAGAGGCAGCTGCTCTGGCTGCTCATTTCAGCCAGGCTACAGACGCGGCTAAGGTCCCAGTTGATTATACTTTTCGTTACAACGTAAAGAAGCCTGGCGGAGCCAGGCCGGGCAAGGTCATATATGATAATTATTGGACGATTATGGCTGTTCCGCGTATTGAGCAAATAGAGCAATTACCACATGAGGCCCCATAGTCAGACGGGATTAACTTGATTTTGGATTAAGAAATGTCTCCTCGAAGAATTTCCTGAAATTTTCACGATTATGTGGTTTCTCCCTATACATGTTATTATCTGCTTCTTTGAACACATCCTCCATGTTCTGATTGGAGTGTTGTTTTACCGCCCAGCCAATAGACAAGCTTATCGGTACAGGAGGAGTAAGTAAGCGTGAAGATTTTACATTATCCTTGATTCGCTGGCAGGCTACTTCCACTACCTCAGCAGTACATTTGGGCAGCAGGACAGCGAATTCGTCCCCGCCAATTCTCGCCACTACATCACTGGTCCGAAAACAGCCATTTAGAATATCTGCCACAGCAGCCAAAAGTGAGTCGCCGGCCTGGTGACCCAAATGATCATTCACAAGTTTTAATCCATCAACATCACAGACGACTATACCGACCGGATCAAAACGGCCACTTTGCATACGTTCCATTTCTTCTTCAAAGTAATTGCGATTATACAAGCCGGTCGGTTTGTCATGGAGGTTAAGATAACGCAGCCATTCCTCCATTTCTTTACGATCGGTAACATCGCGAACCAATACCTGAACCAGGTTTTGTCCCTGTAATTGGATTCGGTTGAGGCTGATTTCTACATCTATGGGGGAACCGTCGGCCTTACACAGGCCTACTTCAAACAACATCGGTTCACCCTCCAGAACACGGTCGCCATTCTCTTTAAGCAAATTGAAAGTATTGCGGCCATCCATTTGCACCGGGGGGATGAAACGTTTCATCGATGAACCTTTTAATTGTGACAGCTCCAATCCGAAAATCTCTGCAGCCCGACGATTGCAATCTATGACCTGCAGCCGGTCTATGAGCAGGATGCCATCATTGGCAGTCTCAAACAAAAGGCGAAACTTCTCTTCACTTTCCCGAAGTCTCTCTTCCATTGCCGTATGTTCGGCAAAACTCATTTCAATTTTATCGCCCATACAACTAACCCCCCTGCGAGAATATTAACCATCATTTAATTATCTCAACCGAGCCGTCATCTTTTATTCGTGCTTCGCTACCCTCTTCTAAAATATATACCTTATTGTTTACAGTATCTACAGCTATCTGCCGATTAATTATGGTAGCAACCTCTTCCTTAGTAATCAGAGTACGAATCTGCACTCCGTTATCGTACAATTCCAAATGCATCTTGGCACCATTTTCTCTATTGACAGTTTTCTCCTGCAAATTGTTGAATGGCTTCAGAAAGACGTACTTATACCCGCCTTCAACAAACTGCATTTCCTGACCATTAAGAAAAACCTTCATTAAGACCTCCTGCTAACTGCGGCTGCCCGGCTTGATCGCTTCACCATGCCCTGCTTTACATAACGGGCATTCCTCGGCCGGCCATGATTCTATATCCATAGTCAATACCGCCTCTTTACGCACACCAAAATCTACTTTGCCGGCGCTGCGATCAACCAAAACGCCTACCCCAGCCACCTCTGCACCTGCTTGGCGAACAATTTCCATAACTTCTACTACCGAACCACCGGTAGTCACAACATCTTCCACCACCAGCACCCGACTGCCGTTTTCGAGCTTGAAACCTCTTCTAAGGGCCATTTGCCCATTTTCTCGTTCGCAAAATATACCTGGAACATTCAGTTGCCTGGCTACTTCATAGGCAACAATTATTCCTCCCATTGCAGGCCCGATTACTACGTCAATCTTATCAGCAGCAAATTTTTCAGCAAGGTGAGCAGCTAGTTTTTCGGTATAGTTCGGGTATTGTAAAACCTGTGCACACTGCATATAACGATTGCTATGCCGACCGCTGGTGAGTTTGAAGTGTCCCTCCATCAAAGCACCGGATATGGTAAATATACTTATGGCTTCATCCTGATTTAACATTAATTAGGCCTCCAATTCTTCTATTATTCTCTGCGCGGCTTCTATAGGATCAGTAGCTTGAACGATGGGACGACCAATAACCATATAATCTGCACCGAGGTCGAGCGCTTGGCGTGGAGTGGTGATACGCTTCTGATCATTGGCAGCCGACCAAAGAGGTCTGATTCCCGGTGTCACTATCTTAAAGTCGGGTCCGCAAGCTTGCCGGATGGGACTGATTTCCTGGGGTGAGCAGACCACACCGCCTAAACCTGATTCCTGGGCCATTAAGGCCCATTTTACCACTAATTCTTCCACCTTCAAACCTGTCACATACATCTCTTCGTTTAATTCTTTTTGGGAAATACTAGTTAGAACTGTAACCGCAAGTATCAGCGGCGGTGCGCCTCCATAGCGATCCGCTTCTTTAATCGAGGCGTCCGCAGCCTGATTCATCATCTCTCTTCCACCTGCAGCGTGTACATTGAACATAAATGTATTCAAACGGGTGATCACCCGGGCCGCCGCCGCCACCGTATTGGGAATGTCATGTAGTTTTAGATCCAGAAACACCTTACCGCCCAGGTCATGAACCCGGTGTACAATATCAGGTCCCAATCCGTTATATAGTTGCATACCTATTTTGAAGACTCCGACATGGCCGCTTAATCTTTTAACCAGGCGAACGGCTTCTTCGTTGGTATCAACGTCCAAAGCGAGGACGATTCTATCTTTAGCCTCCAATTTATACTCCCCCTTTATAATCTTAATCAATTGACTTTATTTCTTTACTGCTATACCAACTAATTCGCTCAGCGTCTCTACATTATGGGCAATCATGTATTCCCTGATTCCAAGCGCAATGTCACTGGCTGCTCCAGGATTGACAAAGTTGGCTGTACCCACAGAAACTGCAGTAGCGCCAGCCATAATAAATTCCAGAGCATCGGTGGTATTCATAATACCGCCGCCACCCAGAATGGGAATATTAACCTCACGATGCACTTGATAAACCATGCGCAAAGCGACCGGTTTAATAGCTGGTCCGGATAAACCGCCAAAAGTATTGGCTAGTACCGGGCGGCGTTTGTTTATGTCGATAGCCATTCCCATTAACGTATTGACCATGGACAAGGCATCCGCTCCTCCTTCCTGGGCGGCCTTGGCAATGGCTACGATATCAGTAACATTTGGGCTGAGTTTAGGCATCACCGGGAGTGAGGTCTCTGATTTGACAGCCTGAACCACTTGTTTGACCATTAAGGGATCTGTGCCAAATTGTAATCCCCCTTCTTTGACATTGGGACAGGAGATATTAAGTTCAATACCGGCTAAACCAGGTTTCCCTTCCAATCTGGCAGCTATGGCAGCGTAATCTTCTATGATGTTACCGGCAATGTTGGCAATAACCGTTACATTTCTTTTATATAAATAAGGAAGGTATTTGTTTAGAAAGACATCTACGCCTGGATTCTCAAGACCGATTGCGTTTAGCATCCCTGCGGCTGTTTCAACTATTCGAGGGGGAGGATTGCCTGGCCGGGGTTCCAAAGTAGTACCCTTGACAATTAGTGCTCCGATAGACGATATATCTATAAAGGGCTCGTATTCCCGGCCATACCCAAATGTCCCTGAGGCAACCGCTACTGGATTGCTCATTCTGATTCCACCCAGATCTACATCCATATTGACAGCGAAAGAATTGGAATTACTCATGGCTGGACCCTCCTTGGATCGGATTAGGAATTGTACTGAATGATTTAATGTCGAAAACGGGTCCGTCCATGCAGATCTTTGCATATTGATTCTGGTTCGGATTGAGTTGGCGGGCACAACCGAGACAGGCGCCAACCCCACATGCCATATGTTCCTCCAAGGATAGTTCCCCAGGGACATTATTTTGGATCGCCCATCCGGAAACCTTTGCCATCATAGCTTCCGGACCGCAAGTGTAAAGACGTTTGTATAATGAAGGATCTTCCAGCATAAGCAAATCGGTTATCAATCCATGATAACCATCTGTTCCATCCATGCTGGCGGTTTTTACTTTAACCCCCAGCGTCGCAAATCTCTGCCCTGGAACAAGCTGTTCAGCGGTAGCTGATCCAAGCAGCAACGTAACCTTGCATCCTATGTTAATTAATTGCCTGGCAAGAAACATTAAAGGTGCTGCTCCCACACCTCCACCGACCAAGAGAATACTTTCAGGACTATCCGGGAGGGTGAAACCCTTTCCCAAAGGTCCCATGATATCAATCTTATTATCAATATCTATTCCAGTCAGGAGAGCAGTACCCCGCCCGACGACACGATATAACAAAGAGATTATACAACTGTCGGCTAATACATCGTAAATGCTTAAGGGTCTTCTTAATAAAGGATCGTATGTACCATTTGACCTAATGTGCAGGAATTGCCCAGGTTGACATTTCTGAGCCATTGACGGTGCCACAAAATCCATGACGTAAAGATCAGACGCAACCTGGCGATTATCAAGCACCATACCTTTTTCCAAGACAGGCATAAATATATTCCTCCATGAATTTGTTAAACTATTTGGCCCTCACGGGCTACAATTTTCCCCTTAACGATTGTCATCCAGGGCCAGCCTTTCAAGGTCTGACCTTTAAACGGGGTGTTTTTTCCTTTGGAATAAAACTCTTCAGGTTTAACGGTTTTAATCAACATTGGATCAAGGATAGTAACATCGGCACTGGTGCCAATATCTAGAGTTCCTTTATCAATACCAAGCACTTCAGCTGGACCAATTGTGAACAACTCCACCATTTGGGTCCAATCCAGCAATCCCTTGTTAACCAGTCCGTCTACCACCACCGCTACTGCAGTCTCCAGACCCGATATCCCAAATGAAGCCAGGTCATATTCACAATCCTTGCTTTCCTGGTGATGAGGCGCGTGGTCAGTAGCGATACAGTCAACCGTGCCGTCAGTCAATCCATGGCGCAAGGCCTCGATGTGTTCAATAGATCGAAGCGGAGGATTGACTTTTGTGTCAGAATTGTAATCTCCGGTTATCTCATCGGTGAGCACTAAATGATGGGGGGTTACCTCACAGGAAATGTTCACCCCCCTGGCTTTTGCAGTTCTGATTAAGTCCATAGAACCTTTGGTGGAAGCGTGACAGACATGAACACGACTGTGGGTCATCTCTGCCAGAATAATATCGCGGGCTACCATTATTTCTTCTGCTGCAGCCGGGATACCTTTGAGTCCGTAAAGGATTGAGAAATAGCCTTCGTGCATTTGGCCATCTTTAGTGAGACTTCGCTCTTCACAATGGGATAATACCGGCAGATCGAACATTTTGGCATACTCCAGGGCGTTTCTCATTAAGTTGGCATCACTGACTGGTTTTCCGTCATCGCTAACCGCAACGCATCCAGCCGCTACCAAATCAGCCATCTCAGTTAATTCTCTGCCGGCTTGTTCCTTTGAGATACAGCCTATGGGCATAACATTAACGATTCCCGACTTGGTGGCACGCTCACGAATAAATGCAGCCACCGCAGCATTGTCAACTGGGGGGTCAGTGTTAGGCATGCAGCAAATGGTGGTGAATCCACCGGCTGCAGCCGCTCTGGTGCCGCTGGCAATGTCTTCTTTGTATTCGTATCCAGGCTCCCTTAAATGAACATGCATATCGATAAAACCAGGGCACACTATCTTTCCGGTGGCATCAATAATGGTACCTTCGAGGTCCAAAATATTGACTTCTACTGCACTAATTAAGCCATCTTCCACCATTACATCCATAATAGCGTCGATATCATTGGCTGGGTCAACAACCCTTCCGCCTTTAATAAGTAATTTCATCACGAGATCCCCCCATCATCAGGAATAATAACGCCATCCTAACTGCTACTCCGTTAGTGACCTGCTCGTTTATTACGGATTGGGTTCCGTCGGCCAAAGCCGATGATATTTCCACCCCACGATTCATTGGTCCTGGGTGTAGTACAAGAACATCATCCTTGGCTCTGCGGAGCTTGTCCGGGCTCAACATATAAAGGTTTGCATATTCATCCAACGAAGGGAACATCCCACTTTGCTGACGTTCCTTCTGAATGCGCAGGACATTTACTACATCTACTCCATCTATCGCCTGTTCAATGCTGTAGTAGCTTTTCACCCCAAGCTTTTCTATTTCAGGCGGCATTAAAGTAGACGGGCCAGCTACCCTGATTTCGCAGCCAAATTTGCTCAATCCAAATATATTTGAGCGAGCTACGCGACTATGGAGAATATCGCCAATAATGGCAACCTTTAAGCCGTCTAAGGTGCCTTTTTTCTCTTTGATGCTGTACATATCGAGGAGAGCTTGGGTAGGATGCTCATGGGTTCCATCACCAGCATTAATTACTCTCATACTGGTATTGCGAGCTATATAGTGAGGAGTACCGCTCATAGAATGCCGCACCACTATCAAATCAAATCCCATAACCTCAATAGTTTTGATAGTATCCCGTAAGCTTTCACCTTTTTGTACACTGCTTGTGGATACCGCAAGATTAACAGTATCAGCGCTTAAGTATTTGCCGGCTATTTCGAATGAAGTTCTGGTTCGGGTGCTATTTTCATAAAAAACCGTTACCATAGCCTTACCACGCAATGCGGGCACTTTTTTAATGTCTCGATTGATGATGTCTTTCATTGGTACTGCAGTATCTAGAATCAATTCGATTTCTTCCCGGTTCAACTGTTGCATTCCCAATAAGTCTTTGTGTTCGAATCTCACCACTAAGCCTCCTCATCCATACAAAATAAAAAACCTTTCCTGCTTTGGCTGCCAGGAAAGGCCCTTACCCTGATTTCTTTCCCTTGCCAGCCTCTCGGGACCAGTTTAAAGGGTGTCTGTTCACTGATCTATTAATTCTTGGAGTACTACCTCCTCCTTGTTGTCAATCTCCTTTACCAAAACAGATATGACTTCATTACGTGAGGTAGGAATGTTTTTACCAATATAATCAGCTTTGATGGGCAGTTCTCGATGTCCCCTATCTACCAGCACTGCCAGTTGAATACTGCGAGGCCGGCCCAGGTCAATCAGAGCATCCATCGCCGCTCGTACTGTCCGCCCCGTGTACATGACATCATCTACAAGGATAATGTTCATTTCATTTATATCAAAATAAACTTCAGTGCGATGAACTTGCGGTTGAGAAGATAAGGTGGTAAGGTCATCACGGTATAGTGTGATGTCCAGGATTCCGACTGGAACCTTGATTCCTTCGATCTCTTCGATTTGCTCTGCCAACCGCAAGGCCAAGGGACCTCCCCGCCGCCTGATACCGATAAGAGCAACTCTTTCAACACCTTTGTTCTTTTCAATAATTTCATGGGCGATGCGGGTTATAGCTCTCTTAATAGCGATCTCATCCATTATGACCTTTTTTTCCTGAAGCTCCACCTTATTGCCTCCTCTCGCCAGATAAAATCTTATCTAGCCAGGATTATCTATGAAGAAAAATACCTACCATCGCCAAGCCGAAGGTAGGTATGCCTATCGCCAAATCCTTGCTAGCCTCACGGAGCCAACTTAAAGGTTCTGCTAAAATTCTAATCAAGCCTGTTTTCAATGTCAACTGATTCGATTGAGTTCGTCAAGTACTTTTGTAAAATATTCCGGTAAAGGACTGGTAAACTCCATGTACTCATTGCTTCGCGGGTGAATGAAACCCAGCAAATGAGCATGTAAGGCCTGAGAATCAAGATTGAAATGTCTCTTGGCCGAACTGTATAGCGGATCACCCACCACTGCATGTTTGATATGGGAAAAGTGAACCCTGATTTGGTGGGTTCGCCCAGTCAGCAAACTTACCTTGACGAGAGTATAATTACTGAATCTTTGGATGACCTCATAGTTGCTTACGGCCGGCCGGCCATCCTTAACTACCGCCATCTTCTTGCGATCAAGCTTACTTCTGCCTATAGGAGCATCTATGGTACCCAAATTCTCTTTGATTACCCCGTGTAAAAGAGCAATATACTCTCTTTTAATACTGTGTATTTTTATTTGCTCAGCCAGACTACGATGGGAAATGTCGTTCTTAGCTACTACCATGACCCCAGATGTATCTTTATCAAGGCGGTGGACAATACCCGGTCGCAATTCCCCATTTATTCCGGATAGGTCTTTAATATGATAGAGCAAAGCGTTCACCAGGGTATGTTCCCAATTGCCATGAGCAGGATGTACCACCATTCCTTTAGGTTTGTCAACTACAACCACGTCCTGGTCCTGATATATTATTGTTAACGGGATATTCTCGGCATCTATAAGTACCGGCTGGGGTTGAGGCAATTCAACTATTACCTGCTGCCCTTCCGAGATACGAAAGCTCGACTTGGCGGTTTTACCGTCAACCAGTACCTGACCCGATTTAATCAAGTTTTGCACCAGCGCTCGCGATACGTCAGGCAGGTTATCGGCAACAAATATATCCAGTCGTTCCCCTTCCATGTCTTCCAAGACAATTAATTTCTCGCGAGTGATCGTCGTACTTATGTTCACAATGTTCTTCCTTACTTCTTAATATACTAAACCATTTTAAGAATTATTCAGAATACCTATCCGTATGGCTTCCTGACAATAGGGGGTGGCAGGTTCGGCTATACGGATCAAATGCTGGGGTTGTTAAGCAAAATAATCGAAATATGGTCTGTAATCAATATTACATATAGTACTGTTGGACCATTGGCTGTATATATTTTGTTTGCCCTCGGCTAGCACCGGAGCCTGTAGGCCATAGTTCACCGATAATGCCGCTTCGATATAGGCAGCCAATTGATCGGCTACTCTAACCAATTGGCCATCCAGTGGATTATCAATGTCAGTATCATAGTCCAGGGAAATGGACTCGGATGATACTTTTTGTACTATTCCATCAATCGTAATTTTGCTGCTGAATTCATCCTCGACAAAATATAAAATCTCTGGATGCCACTGGCGTGGTAATAATGGCAGAATTTCTTCCTGAATAAGCTTTTTCTCAATATCCTTAATAAGATCGCGTAAACCATCCACCGAGCTTTTAATTGGGGATACAATATCACGGGTCAGCATTTCAGGCAGATCGTGCATTAGACCGGCCATAAAATTATTGTATATGCGCCTTTCCCCACTGCCGATTTCTACCGAAAACAAATAACACATAATAGCAACAATCAACATATGCCCCAAGACAGAGGTTTGGGGAATGCGAGGAGTTTGGGCCCATCGTTGCTGAAAACGGAGTTGTCCAACCCGATCCATAAATTTGCCAGTTTTACGAGCCAGATACAGTTTTTGAACACCAGCCAGGTCATAGAATTCTTCTATCTCATTGGTAATAACCTGATCGGTCTGGTCCAGATCAAAAATGCCCTGGTTTAAATGCCGGATTATTTCAAACTCCCAACGGGTAGCTAGATAATGAGATGCTTTTAATATGCGTTTTTCTGCGTAAGCATACTGAGGATTAGCCAGGTAATTTTTCATCTTTGGGAGGAACCCTCCCTCTATTTCCGCTACACAAGGACCAACCTGTTCAATTACCCAAGCATTGAGTTCTGTGCTCTTATTCTCCATTAGTTTATTAAACACATAAGGTTTTAAATCAGTCAAAACTGCCCGCTGCAGAAACTCAAATATCCCACCCTCGATCAAGCGCTGCCAGTAAATCGATACACCATGATCGGTTTCTTCGGTTTTGGCCAGAACATAAGCGAACATGAACTTATGGGCTTGTTTATCTAATTCGGAGAATCCAATGTGGGGACGGATATGGTCGTTCCAACGCTGCATACTGGCTGGCCGGAACAACAATTCAAGCAGCTGTTTGCTAATCATTATTTACACTCCCTGCTAGCTTTCTAAGTAGTGGAATAAATTATCCTTTAGTGTATAGATTTTATTTTACTAAAACATGCCAGTAATGCAAACCAGTGCAATCATCAGGGTCCTGAAAAAGACCCCAAAAAACAGGCATAGAAAACTTTATTGGAACAGCTCCAATACTAATTTCAATGACTATATGAACCTGACCAAATGTCCGTGGTTTCCGGTGGATAGGCATGATTGTGTAGTAGCTAAGATGAGATAAACAAACATGATTGGAACGAAATTGCCAATAAGAAATGCCTTCAGTGAAATATGGGGTTCAGCAAAGCTATTTCCGCCAACATTAAACCGGGATAATCCCGGCTTAGTAAGCTTGTAGCGGATTGCTGGCTAAAATTTGTTCTACTTCTTCAAATCCGGCTGGGAAGGCATAGTTGTAACGAGCCGGGAGAGCAAAGACATATTGGGCATTATGCGCCAGTTCTTTGGGGGGTATGGGGGCTGCGCCAACGCTCATCTCTTCCTTTTGTAATGCCTTCCACTGTTCAGGTGTAAATATCATGATTGGAATGTCCTGGCGGGGATTTTGAACAGTCCATTGCGGATGCCGGATAGAAAGTATGGGGCCGGTAGCAATAACTGTGCCTGATGATGATCCTGCCACCGCCAACCCGTTCCATTTATCCTTAATAATGGTATAGCCGTGCCAACTGGCAGGTAGTCTAAAGTGAAAACCATATTCACTATTTTGATACAGTATCATGCCCTCTTCGATTCGAGGACCTAGTGTGACTGATTCTATTAACCAGTTGTTGTCATACTTCCCTAATCCCAAATTAATTGATTGCTTTGATGCTACTCCCCCATTAGCTTTTTCCACGCTGGTAACATAAATGATTTCACCATTTACCGTATATCTACTATCTGCCTTTTCTGTACTTAATACGTTGATACGGTCTGGCCAGGGACTGGAAACTTGGCGACCCGGTGCGGTTTGAGGAGCATTCTGCCACTGGTCTAGTAAGGCCGGAGTTATCAAATTGGCGTAGTTGTCCTGCATACTTTCCCGCACCTGATCGGCAGGAGCCAGAAGTGATACCATCTGCAGCTTTTGCCCAAAATCTATTACTACGGTCTCCACTGTATGCTTTTCCTGTTGCTCGTTCTGCGCCGGTGGATTTGGAATATGGCCCTTGCTGCACCCGAACAACGACAGGCTAAGAATCAAGACAAGGATAATTAAATTTAGTTTCTTCATAGAATTAACCTTTCAAGATGCTTATTTATCTAATATGACGCAAACATAAGATCATTATTACACCTTGCTCAAATAAATATTTGCATAGAAACTATGATAAATAGCAACAAATCGACAATGATTGATCGTACTGAAGGTATGTGGTGCCCGAGATCGATCGATGGGATATAAAACATTAGATGCTGTTTGATTCCGGTTGATGCTCGGGAGGAAGCTGTAATCGCGGGGTTGAGGCGGCTATGACAGACTGTTGAGAGGCTGCCGAAGCCTTGCAAGAGCAGTTAGACAATTAGCGTATCAGGCGTATGATTAAAACGCCCCTATACAGCTTGTTTTCGATCGGGTTCATTTAAGAACAGGTATATAATCAAAAGGGCGCCGCCAGTAACAATAGCAATGTCGGCAACATTGAATACCGGGAACCAGCCTATACTGAAGAAATCCCTAACAGCACCAAAATTCCAACGGTCAATGACATTGCCAATGGTACCGCCAACAATAAATCCCATCGCATATTGCACCCATATAGGCAGGTTATATACCAAATGGCTGTATATCATAATAGAAATAATTAATATGGCCATGCCCAGGAACAACCAAGATTTGCCCTGCAGCACTCCAAATGCCGCCCCCCTGTTCAGTACAAAGGTTAGGTTGAAGAGCCCGTCAATCACCGGAATCGAGTCACCTGGACGAAGAAGTTCCATGATCCGAATTTTACTGAATTGGTCAAGCATAATTATGAACGCAATAGTAGCCCAAAAACGCAAGTTCAGAATCCTCCCTAATTATGAACGGCTGCCCCTTGTCGCATGATAAGAACCAGTTCTAATTATAATTTATGACACCAGCATATGCCAACTATTAGTACTCAAACTTTACCGTCTGTGCTGCGTCGTTTATAATATAAACGGTTTAAACTAAGTTTCTAGGAGGTTACATATGCAGTCAATTATTAAAGATATAAGTCTGGCGCCGGCCGGCTATGATAAGCTGGAGTGGGTAAAAAGCCATATGCCCGTGTTAAACAAATTGCGGCAGGAGTTTGAACAAACCCGTCCTTTAGAAGGCAAAACCATCGCCTGTTGCTTACACCTGGAAGCCAAGACCGGATATCTGCTCCAGACTTTGCAGGCCTCGGGAGCCCGGGTGATAGCCTGCGCCAGTAATCCTTTGTCTACTCAGGATGACGTGGTGGCTGCATTAGTAGATTCCGGCGTTGTCGTGTTTGCTGTGCATGGTGAGAGTGCCGAAGATTATCACAACTATTTGGAAAAAACTCTGGATTGTCATCCTGATGCAATTATAGATGATGGTGCTGATCTGGTGACCTTGCTCCATTCTGAACGGCAGGAACAAGCCCGTACTATTCTAGGCGGCTGCGAAGAGACCACCACCGGGATAATCAGAATTCGCTCCATGGATGCCGATAATACCTTATTGTTTCCTATGATTGCAGTTAATGATGCATATATGAAATATCTCTTTGATAACCGATACGGAACCGGGCAATCAGTTTGGGACGGAATCAATCGTACCACTAATTTGGTAGTGGCAGGCAAAACCGTTGTGGTTGCCGGATACGGATGGTGTGGCAAAGGTGTGTCCATGCGGGCCAAAGGCATGGGATCACGAGTAATTGTGACTGAAATAGATCCAGTTAAGGCTAATGAAGCGATAATGGACGGATATGAGGTAATGCCAATGGAACAGGCTGCCAGCCGGGGAGAAATATTCATTACTTTAACTGGAAACATCAATGTAATACGCAGAGAACATATGCAATTGATGTCTGATGGAGCTATACTTGCGAATGCTGGCCATTTCGATGTTGAGGTTTCCAAACCAGATTTAGATTCCTTGTCGGTTTCCCGACGGGTGCTCAAAAATAATATCGAGGAATTTGTGCTGGCGGATGGCCGACGGTTATACCTGCTGGCAGAAGGCCGCCTGGTTAATTTAGCTGCCGGCGATGGACATCCGGCTGAAGTAATGGATCTTAGTTTTTCTCTCCAGGCACTCTCCCTGCTTTATGTGATAGAAAATCACTCCAAGCTTGGTTCTCACGTATATAACGTACCTGAAACAATCGACCAAAGAGTGGCCTGGTTAAAATTAGAGGCAGATGGAATCGAGATTGACAAATTGACAAGTGAGCAAAAAAAATACCTGGCCAGTTGGGACACTAATTAATAAATAATAAAAACAGTATTCAGTTTTCGGCTTGGATAACAGAATAATCTCGAATAATAAATCCGCCAATTTCACATTATATTCCTAGCATCAGGAAAGGCGGATTTAATTATGGAAACTTTTAGCCGGCGATATATATTGATCTTTTTTGGCGTTCTTTTTGTAATAATGTTAGGTGCCTATATTTTAAACACCCTTAATGCGCCCCTGCTCAAGAAACCGATTCCTGCACCCGATGAACAAGTTTCTTCCTATAACATTATTAAAGATACCCTGGGAGTCACAATTCTTGAAACCGGTGTCCCGGTACATGTGGATGATCAATATATAGATGAACACAATGTCCGTTATATTGTAATAAAAGTTGATGGACAAAACGCCATTGCGGATATTGTAACCAGTGCCTCGCCGATTGAGGGATCTTCGTCTGAACAGACTACTCAAAACGTGGCTGGCTCACCGTTGTTGGATCC
>JAXDBN010000205.1:0-20029 GCA_034678805.1 Syntrophomonadaceae bacterium | reverse complement strand
AAACGGCAGCGAGGGGTATCCGATAAGCAACGGCGTTTATACCCTGACTATTACCTGGGATGGACAGGAAGAGACCTTGGATCTAAAACCTATCCTAAATTAGGGATGTGGTAGGGTAGGTGGACGGCTGTGGTGATTCTACCCGGTAGATTGCTGGCGAGGAGGAGCATTCATGAATAGGTTTAAAAGAAATATCTTTGGAGTTATGTTCATATGTACAGTAACGATATTTATGGTTGGTTGTAATAATCAAATACGTGACAGCAAAACAGCAGATACACAATCTGAGTCTAATTTAGCTAGTACATTAACTTGGAGCGAAATTGAGAAATCGCTAAGTGAAAAAGGATTTCTGCCGGTCAAGACTACAGAAGATAATGGAATCTACAAAATTAATGATATTACACCCGCAATATATTGCTTAAACGATACAGAGAGTATTCTTCTTTATGAGTTCTCCTCCATAGCAGAACGCGTACGCAATGTACCTGGCAGCCATTTGGCAGATGCTCTGGCATATCAGTATCCGCTAAGTGATACTTATTCCCACTGGACTTTTTCGACACGTAATTTTTTGATTGTGTATAGGGTGGATAATAAGGTAGTGAACGAATTTCTGCTTGGAAATAACCTAAAAATAATGAAGCAAGTGGCTTTAGATTTGAACGAGGGTGAAGAAGTTCTGCTTAATGGTAAGAATAAAAACTGGGAGGCGCAGGCGTTCATTCAATACTACCAAAATTGGTACAAGGATGAGGAAGGCAGAATTAAGGCTGATCAAATGTCCCAACAGGTTGTGAGTTTTAAATATTGTGGGATAAAAGACGACAAACTTCAATCAATAAAATATGAATACAAATACCCTTCTGGTACTGGAAGAGGAACTGTCAATAATCGATCCGAAGATAATGATGGCTGGTTGAGTCTCGGAAGAATTGACAGTAGTTTTGTACCGGATTCCCAAACTGTTTGCACTCTAAATCTGATGTGGGACAACAATAATGAATCTATAAAAATGACAACAAAATAACTACGATTATTTTCACCAGGCAGCTTCAAACGATCCTTGCAGAGATTAATGGCAACCCTGGTTGTGTTTGGCAACAATAAAATACAGCAAACGGCAAAAAATAAATGCAGCACCCAGGATGGAATTACTGTCTGATTTTGGAATGCTCCAAGCGATAGCTTCGGCCATTGAAGACCAGCAGGTGGCTGTAATGTACCAGGCGGTCTATGATGGCACTGGTTAACTTTTCGTCAAAGAAGATCCCGTTCCATTTGCTGAACTCGAGATTGGTGGTTATGATCACGCTTTTCTTTTCGTAGCAGCCTGATACCACCTGAAAGAGCAACTGGGCTCCCTGACGGTCTAATGGGATGTATCCCCACTCGTCGCATATCAGGAGGTCCGCCTTATCCAATTGCTGCAAGAACCTGTTCAAGGTACCCTTGGCCTTGGCGTCGATGAGCTCATTGACCAGGGTTGCGGTCCGGTAGAATCTCACCTTCTTTCCCCGATTGCAGGCCGCCACCCAATAGCCGTAGCCATGTGGGTTTTGCCAGTACCAACTGATCCATAAAGAATCAGATTTTCCTTCCGGTCGATGAAATCGGCGTTTTTTATCTCATCCACCGTAATGCTGGCCGGAATCTGTATCTGATCAAATCCGTAACCTGCAAAAGTCTTGAGCATATCAAAGCCAGCTTGCTTAAGGTAACGGTTCTTCCTGGTTATCTCCCGGTGGGACAGCTCCAACTCCAGTAGTCTTAAGAGAAAATCTTCTTGGGTTGGGGCTTCGATTAACTGGTAGTTTTCCACGATGCTCTTGCCCAATTTAAGCCTGCGGCAATAGTTGGCGATAACTTCCTTCACCCTACATCACCTTCTGTAACAGCAGGTCATAGGTGTTTAGATCCAGGGCATAGTCGTCCAAGCTGATCAGACTTTCGGGCAATAGCAATTGCTCTTTCATGCTTTCCTGGGTCAGCCGGTAGTAGCTGAAGATTATCCCTTCTGATGTAGCAGTACCCTGGGCCATACACTCTGCCAGCGAGCGATCGGCGGTGTCCATGTCGCTTTCTTCCAGGATCTTAATCAACACTTTGAGACTGCTCTTCTTGCCCTGGTAGTCGCAATTGGTCAGGTAGTCCTGCCAGATTTCAGGTAATTCCCTATAGAAACCAGAGTATTTCAAAGCATTAGGGCGCTTAGCCAGGGTGGTTAGATATGGGTACCAGTTCATGACTTCCAGGTTTTTACCGTACAACCGGCGGTGCTTGACAATGCTCTGGTAGTCTTCAGTCAGGATTTCCACTTCATGCGCACCGATTTTGATCCATACTTCCCGATCTGCCATGGCAGGGGATCGGTAGTTGTCAAGATAGTTGTCGCAAATCTTCATCAAAAGATTTTGGTCTGTTGAGCCATACTTCTTTACTGAGAATCCACGGTCTTGTGTGTCTGCTCCAGCGCAGCGGATTCTTTGCTCGAGCCTCAGCATAAACTTGGCGGCGATTTTCAAGGATTATCTCCGCCTGCCCCGAGTGGTACTGACCAGGTGTAATGAATTGAATGCCGCTGTGCCGATGCTCCTGCCTATACCAGCGAACAAACCGCAGACACCAGTTGCGGGCATCTTCCAGCCCAGAGAATCCTTTGGTCGGAAACTCCGGGCGATATTTGCAGGTCTTGAATATCGATTCGGAATAGGGATTGTCATTACTGACACGCGGCCGGCTTCGTGACGGTGTCACCCCCAGTTCATAAAGTGTTGCCAGCATCGTAGCTCCTTTCATCGGGCTTCCATTATCTGAATGCAAGATCAAAGGTCCCGGGGTGTTGCGTATGTTCTGCGCCATCACAGCCCGGCGAATCAAATGGCTGGCATGTTCGGCAGATTCATCTTCCCAGACTTCCCAACCGACTATATCCCGGGTGAAGATGTCCAGGATCAGGTACAGATAATAGTAGAGCCCTTTGATCGGTCCATTAAGGTAGGTGATGTCCCAGGACCAGCCCTGATTCATTGCGGTTGCACAAAAGCTGGACAATGGTTTGCTTTTTGGCTTGAGAGCTCGCCCGCGATGGTTCTGCTCGCCAAACTCCCTCATGACCCGGTAAAAGCTGGATTCTGAAGCAATATATTCACCTCGGTCGGCGAGGATGGGCACAATCTGGCTGGGCGGTTTGCTCGCGTACTCGGGTTGATTAATGGTCTCCAGAATCAAGGCCTTTTCCTCCGGAGTTAGTTTATGCTTCGGCTCCGGGCGTTTAACCAATGGCCGTTGGTCCTCATCAGGTGTGTTGGGTTGTTTCCAGCGTTGCAGAGTTCGGGTAGTCAAGCCCAGTTCCGCACAGGCCATGAATTGGCGGGCACCGGCATCGACGGCTTCATCAACCAGCTCCATGATTGTTGTGCGATCTGCGGCGCTGGTCAGTCTTCCTCGTCCGAGGTTCCCCAGATCGCTTCGGCTTTTTTTCTTAGGACCAAGAGCGCCGCCGTTTCCGCCAAGGCAGATTCCTTGCGCTGCAACTCCTTCTTGACCTGGCGCAGCTCTCTATGCATAGCCTTCTCTTGTTGCATGATTTCCGCTATCCGGCCGGGAATGTCGGAATTGGCGTTCTGGCAATTTTCCTGCCACTGGTGTACCTGTTCGCGATACAAGCCCTTCTGCCGGCAATATTCTGATAACTCAGCTTCACTCATGTTGTTTGTTTCCAGCACTATCAGGAACTTGTCCTGACTGCTCCACTGGTCTGCCGGTTCACCATTAGCGGGCGCTGCGTACCCGTTGGCCCTCAGTTCCTGACGCCATTTCTTGAGTGTTGTCTCTGGGATACCGAGTGTCTGTTCGATCTGACTGATGGACTTGTTTTTCGGCGGCAACATCATCCGAATCGCGGTCTCTTTTATTTTTCTTGGGTAAGCCATTGTCATCCTCCATCGATTATTCTTTCTTAGGATAATTCTTTCAATGGTCTACGACAACTATTGTGACACATGGGGTTTCATGCCTTCAGCTGCCCCGATTACTTCTCGGTAGCCCTCTTCGTTGACGGCCATGGCGATCAGCACTGCCACATTCTCATATTCTCCGCCCCAGTTGCGTTTTAGGTAGATTCCGTCAACATAGACATAAGGATAACTGCCTTTCAAAGGGCGGTTGCGCCAGGTCTCGATATGATCGTAGACTTTCTTGTTAAGATTACTGACCGTACCAGCCGATACTTTGGTGCCCCACAGGGCTTCAGTGATATCCTCGACTCTACGGACTGACACCCCGGCCAGGTACATCTCGATCAAGGCTTCCTCCACAGAGCTTTCCCGGCGGCGGTAACGGTCGATGATCGCAGTTTCAAAGGTCACTCCTTTGAGTTTGGGCATCTTCAGTTTAACATCCCCCGAAGTGGTAGTAAGATTACGCTCGTAATGCCCGGAGCGATAGCCCTGACGCTCTTCCGTGCGTTCGTAGCGTTCCGCATTGGTCAATTCCTGGGCTTCCTTTTCCAACAGTTCATTCAAGGTTTCCTCCACGCTGTTGCGGACCAGCTCCTTAAGTTCGAGCTTTATGGCCCCTTCATTCTAATTGTATAATTTTATTGGACATGGTCACGTGGCTCCTTTCTTGGCAGATTCTGTGTCGCAACTCTATCTTACCAAGTGGCTGCGCCCATGTCCGCTGGTTTTCTGGACGCTATTCAATTCTGCGAAACGTATTGTACCTTATCCCCTATTGTGACGTGAATAACCGGTGATCAAGCGTAAATGCCCAAAAGAAGGCAGGGATTATTAGATGTTATGTCTAACAATCCCTGTATTAGCGAATCGCCAGCGTTTCTAAAAACGGCTGGGTTATCTCAGACCCTATTGAATACTTGGAATGATGGCAACAGCACAATCTATCAACTGGTACTTAAAGAATTGTGCGAAAAAGTGATGACCATTCGACCTAAGTCCGATAGCATATCGGACTAAAGCCTTTTTCTTGACAGGGTGTAGTTCACTTCTTTTTGAGGGAAGAAACATATAATTAAGCTTATTTAATATCCTCTGCCTTAAGCTCAATTACATTAGCATTACTACCGCCTATCTTATATGATCCAATTTTTGTTTTACCATCTTCTTCATACAAGGGTATTTCGCGTGAATTTTGGCACTTGTTTTTCCGAGTTATTTCAATGGCTTCCTCAGGGGTTTTCGGCATATCACCATTCAAATCAGATTTCTTAACATATCCACTGATACCGTTAGTACCACAAGCATAGATTAGATCAGGTTCAGTTTCTATAGATTCGGCTTCCATATTTGAGCCATATGTCTGTCCACTTTCGTTAACTTGGTATTTAGGTGCTGAAGAAGTATTATCGTTATTGTTCTTGGCAAATGCTAAACTCACTCCCCATGATCCTACTATAATTCCTAGACATAAGGTACTACCAATGGCTATAGTCCGTAATCCTTTTGCTTTCAGACCCATTTAAATCCCTCCCTTATAAATATGGATTAACAACCGGGCTTTGATATGTGGAATACGTAGAATAACCGTCTCCATTGTATGCTGCGGTCATTCCCTTGCTATAAATACTTACTATGCTGGTAGCGTCAACCGGTACAGAGATACTATTTGCCGGGATACTGTTATAGTACCACGAACCGGTCCACATTAATTGGCCATCAGATTTATACATACTAGGACGGCTACCTAGATATCCGGCTGGTACATCGCTAGATGTCGAGTTAGCAGCAACGGCTCTGGCACACACATAATAATTGCTGCCGTTAGAAGCTTCCGCCCGATTCTTATAGCTATATCCATATACTGGCCCATAATATTTCCAGCTACTATAAGTAGTGGTCGCATATGCCATCATTGAAGTAAAACCAAGAAAAATACCCACTAACAAAGTACAAGCTATTGGTTTAACATTATTCCTGACTATCGGAACCATTGAACCATCCCCCCCTTCATACGTTCTCGGTCACCCCTTTGGCAAAATAAGCTCAATACAATACTCGGTACAATCTATTTCATTGGTACCTCCCGTTTGCACGATTAAAGATAACTACGAATGCCTGCTGGATTGTGAAGAAAGCATGCGGCCAACGTGTTCTCCACCCCAGCCTGTTTAGGAAGTTAAATAACAACCCTCCCTTCTCCCAACCAACCCCCTTCCAAATCTGTTTCCACATTCAATTCTTTTCTTGCTCATCCAATCCCTGCCAAATGACGTGAATGGTCCCTATTGTGACGTGAATAACCGGTGATCAAGCGTAAATGCCCGAATAAACGCTGGGATTATTACCTGTTCGGTATCCAACAGCCGCCATAATTGTTGATCCATTGGCCTTAGACCCCCAAAAAAATATCCAGGCCCTGATGCCTGGATATAAATATTTTGATTTCATTAAGGAAACGGATTTGGAGAATAAAAATTCTTAAACCCAAAAGAACATAGCCAGCCGGGCCATCTTTATCGAGCTTCCGGGGAATTAAGATGCCTGAGCCACACGGGGATTCATGTTTGCCTATCCTTGAAATAACTCCTTGTATTTTGGATAGTAATAGCGGCTCATTAAGGCGATGTTGGAATCATCCTGAAATTCGATTTGGTAGGATCGGTCATGTGTTTCTGAGATTCTCTTGATCTTGGTCAGATTCACGATAAACGAGCGGTGAACTCTTAGGAAATCCTCTCCCAGCAATGCTTCAATTTCATCCAGGGTTTTTCTTGTTTCCACCGTCGCATCACCAGTTTGGATTAACGATTTGTGATTCTCGGCTTCGATAAAGATAATATCGCTATTATTGATGTGGATAATTTCATTCTTGACCCGCACCGTAAGCATCCCGGATGATCTCTGCCTGGTCTGCTCCAGCCTGGAAACGATTTCTTCGATCAAGTCCCTAAATAGGGTAATTCTGATGGGTTTGAGCACATATCCGTATGGATGGACATCAAAAGATTCCACGGCGTACTTTGAATACCCGGTTACAAATACGATGTACATTTCATTATTCAACTGGCTGATCCGGCGGGCCACATCAAGACCATTATGCTTCTGGCCGTCCAGTTCAATGTCCAGCAAGGCGATATCAGGCTGGTTCTCCTTAGCCCAGGTATAGGCCTCCTTACCGCTTGAAGTCGCGAAAATGTTGGAAATTGCAGTTATTAAACGCAAGTTCTGATGGATAAATTCTCGATTGTAATCCTCATCTTCGAGAATAAGAGCTTTAATCATCAAAAATCAAACCTGCCTCTTAATCAGATTAGAGATTAATGTTTGTACGATTAACCAGCCGATGATATCATTGCAACTTTTCTTTCTTGGGAATTCTAACTATGATTGTGGTAGTTTGGCTCGATACAACTTCAATCTTTCCTCCATATCGGCTAACCAGGTTTTGTACTATATATAACCCGTATCCCCTGCCCAAAGATTCCTTACTGGTAAAACCAGCTTCAAATAATCTCCGTCTATCATCTCTGCTGATGATGGCGCCGTTGTTGCGGATGAAAACCATAAATTCACTATTTTGATAATCAAACTCCACTCTAACCCATGGCTGCTTTTTATCCTGTACGGCCGCTTCTATGACGTTATCCAGAAGATTGCCGACAATACTGCAAAGGTCCCATGGCTCAATTTTTAGAGAAGCGAAATCCTCGGATGAACTCACTTGGAACTCGATGCCCTGGGATTGGGCGAGGCTAAGCTTGCTGTTCACCAGACTATTAAGCTCTGGACGGGAAATATATACACCCTGATCGGTGTTCCAATAAGTCTCGGCTATACCGTCGATATACTGCTTAGCCTGGTCGATTCGATCAAGAAAAATCAATGATTGTAACGCCTGTAGATGCCGCCTGAATTCATGTTTTTCGGTATGAATGGCAGTCATGAGGATTTCATGTTTCTGAAGATGCTCCTTCATTAATTTGATCTTCGTACTCTCCTGGGCCTTACTATATATGTCCCTGATGACAATGATACTTAAAACGGCCAAGGCGATAATCAAAGCTTCCCAAAAAGGCAGCCCTGATTTTATCGATTCAGTATTATCGCTGGCTTGAATTATAGTAATCAAGACAACTGCAACCAAGGTTTGGGAGAGGATTATTAATATTGATAAAACATCCCTTTGGGGGTTCAACTATAACTTCCTTTCGCCGCTCAGGTCGTATAATACCCATCTATGTTTTCTAACCAGCAGTAATATCACAGTAAGCAACAGTAAGGTGGGCATAAAAACGGCGAAATTCAACCAGGGATGAACAGACAAATCGCTCACATTCTTGGCCAGCAACCTTAAGGCCGCGTACGTGACAAAATTTTCAATGGAGCCGGTAATCACCGCCCCGCATATGACAGCGATGAAGCTAGACACGATTTCGACTTTACCCAACCAGGCGATGGCAAGACCAGTAAAAACAATTAGTATAACCGTGGTGATACCTGGAATAATAGGGATTCGTGGCAAAATGCACGAAATCAGGCCCATGCCGATTGCAACGATTATCGAAACCCGCCAGCCAACCTTAATATTGAACAACGAAAAACCGGTTTGAATTATTAAAAAAGTTTCGGGGACTGAAATAAAAAATATCACATACCAGGGTATTGGAAACATACGAAGATTTCTCCAAACAAATTTCTTCAACGCTGTTACAGGGATTATTAGACATCGAATCTAATAATCCCTGCCTTCTTTTGGGCATTCACGCTCGAAAACCGGCTATTCACGCCATTTGGCAGGGATTGGATTAGCAGGAAGAGAATTGGGTGGGTAAAGAGAAATCGTAGCCGGGGAACAGACTTGTTCACGGATTATCGCATGAGTGGCACCCGAATGAACCTAAAAGTGGAACGGCAAATGGATACCAATGGGACCTGGTTGACGGTCAAGACGGGAAGAGTCAGAGTGGATGCCAACCAACTTGCCATTAACTACGGGATACAACTACCGGGTACCTACCACTTGGAATTGTGTACAGCGGCAATGCTTATGAAACAGCTATAACGATTAGTTCAGTAGTGAATTTAACAAGAGAGTATCGGAGGGAACTACCGGCGGCTACACGTCTGTATTGTAAGGTTTACGACCTTGGTTGATGAAAGGAGGCGAATAGGGTGAGAGTCAGATCGATGAAACTGGAGGGAGGTTTGGGAGTAGGTCGCTATACGAGACTGATACAGTTCTTCGACCTAACTTGGACTAGCCTAAAGAGCGAGCGAGGGTGATAGATATTCTGCGTGAACGGGGAGACAGCCATCGCTCAGGGAGTGTTGATATTTAAGTTGTAATGCCTGCAGCCGACATGGAGGTGACGGAGTTATGGTATCAATAAAATCTCCCGAAGGAAATTGGCTTACCAATATCCAGACTATCTTAACTTGGCCGGACCAAATACAGAAGCCTTTCAATAAAAATGATAGATTATTGTTGATTAAGAAAGGGGAATGTACTGTGAAAAAGTTATTAGCGCGTTTAATAATAAGTAGTATGTTTATTGCAACCTGTAGTACACCAGTTTATGCTGCAGATAGGGACACAGGTTACCAAGCAGGCCAAACATTTAGTTGGGCTCCCTATTATAATTCACTATCTGTTGACGAAAGAGTGGGTCTTTTTTATTTACGCTACGATATAAGATGGGACGCTACTGGTGCAAGTTTGGTAAATAATTTACTTGATCCGCCCAATTTTTGGGACTATTATACAATGGAATGCAGAGATACGGATCCTGGGGATCTAGGAGGTACTACCGGTGGTTATACCAATTTACCTACTGGAACCTGGCAATCAGAGGATGATAATGGCGATTGGCTTGATGAGGAAGTTGAATATTATTGGGCAAACGAAGGCCTTGTTGCAAATTACGCCTACTCTTTTGATCCTGAGTTTGTAAAATCGCATTCGTCCGGTTCCACCTATATGCATTTAATTGCCCAACAAGGTCCTTTGCACCAAGGATATGACTGGGACTTCTTGAGAGAGAGGTTTTTATCTTGGAGCTCTGGGGGAGGAGCACGTTTTCTAAATGAAGATACTGGTACAAGAATCGAAAGTGATCAAAACCCATCAGTTATCTATAGTACACAAATCGAGGATAATGTCGCTAAGACTACGATAATGCTGAATCCTGAAGAAATTGATATTGACAGTATAAAAGCGAAACAAGAAGCTTATCTCGACCAGATTGGGGAAGGAAGCAAGTTGCCAGTGACTATTACTTTCAATCCCAATACTTCCTTGAAATCAGCAGAACAATTGCTTAATGAATATTTAAAGCCTGAATATGAAGGAACCTTTAAATATCAAGCTCTCCAACCTGATGGTGTAATAGGTAGCGGTTACTTCCGCAATTCTTCTGAAGGCTACTCTTCTTTCGAAAGGGCGTGTGCTGAACATGCACTAACCACTGTTAATATAACCGGTTATCTGGGAGAAGCAAAGTCTAAAGAAGCTGTTCAATCGTTAATGGAATCTTCTATAGTAGCATTAGCAGATATCTCTAAACCCTTCATAGAGAATGAAATGAAAGATAAGTATCCTAATAAGGAAGTTAGGGTTTATGTTCCTGAACAATATGTAACATTGTTTCCAAATGAATAATTTCTTCTACAAGGCCAGGGAATTACACCCTGGCCTTAATTAAATATCAAGAGATTAGCGTGAAAAATTTCATTACTATTTTTGCCGTCAGCAGAGCGACAGATGAGAGGTTATAGTGTTTCAAAAAAATATTTTGATAACTCTATTGTCAATTGGGGCCATTTTACTTGGATATAGTTATGCCCATGAATGGTACGGAATTTTAGAATCTGAAGTGCAATACTGGGGTTATCTCAGTGAGGCATTGGGCCTAATATTACTTATACGTATCCTGCCTCGTTTTAAGGGAGTAATTTTAACGAAAGTTATCTTATTCATAGGCTTGATTATTAACATCCCACCAATCATACTCTGGTTTATATTCCATGGTTCTAGAATAACTGATGCTCCACCAACGATTTCAGATCAATTTATTGCCCACTGGGCTTTTTCTGTGCCTCATGTTGTATTGATCGCTATGTGTGTCTATTTACTTAAACTGATCAAGTGGGACCCAGAGTCCCGGACGCAATTTCTGTTCGGCTTCCTGCTTGCCGGTTTATCCCTGTACCTCTTAGCGTATGTGCTGAAATTTGTATCAGTATTTTTGAACTAAGAGTTTGATTGACAACGATTGTATTTGATACTACAATGCCCCCCATTGTCAAGACACGCGTAGTGGATTTCTAAGTTAATCTCTAGGGTGTCCCCCAAAAGTTGGTCCAAGCATTATGAGAAAAATTCAACCTCTAAATGGCCTCAGCCCTTGCCAGTTGGGCATATGCGGCCGGTGTACGGTATGTTAGTGCGCTGTGCGGTCTGAACTCATTATAGTCATTTTTCCAAATTTCTATCTTTAACCGGGCGTCTTCCAGGGACATGAACCAGTTGGTATTCAGGCATTCGTCGCGGAAACTGCCATTGAATGATTCAATATGAGCATTGTCTATCGGCCTTCCCGGCCGGGAATATTCCAGTTGAACCTTGTTGAAATAGGCCCAGGCATCCAGGGCCTTGGAGATGAACTCCGGGCCATTGTCTACTTTGATCTTGAAGGGCAAGCCCCTGGATTCCTTCAGCTTTTCCAGTACGTCGGCCACCATCTCACCTTTGATAGATTTATCGACGTATATGGCCAGGCATTCTCGGCTAAATATATCAAGTATTGTTAGGGCCCTGAGGCGCTTGCCATTGAATAGCTGATCGGACACGAAATCCATGGCCCAACACTGGTTTACCTGGGTGGCATTGACTTTTGCGATTACTCTGGGACTGCTTAGTTTCTTGCGTTTGCTCTTTTGGCGAAGGTTTAATCCTTCTTCCCGATAGAGTCGGTATACGCGTTTATGGTTGATATTCCAGCCTTCGCGCAGCAACAGGATATGGATGCGCCGGTAGCCATAGCGCACTCTGGTGGAGGCGATCTCCCGGATCCGCATTCTCAGGAAGGCCTGCTGGTCTTTATAAGGCTTGTAGCGGTAGGAACTGCGATGGATCTTCAAGGTCTTGCAAGAACGAACTTCACTGACCTGATAGACCCTCTGCAGGTATCCGACTATCTCCCGTTTGACTGCAGGCTTCAGAACTTTTTTGAGAGCACGTCCTGGAGCATGACTTTGTCGAGGCTGAGGTCTGCCACCAACTGTTTAAGCTTGCGGTTTTCTTCCTCCAGCTGCTTGAGCCGCTTGATGTCACTAGGGAGCATGCCGCCATACTTGGATTTCCAGCGGTAGAAGGTCTGTTCCGATACTCCCAAGCGGCGGCAGATCTCATTGATTGGCACCCCGAGTTCATGCTGTTTTAGTGCAAAGGCAATCTGTTCTTCGGTAAATTTTGACCGTTTCATTAAATCCACCCCTTACGCTTAATTTATCATTTTCTCACTATGGGTGGACCATATTTTCGGGGGGCAGGTCAATATAGCAATACCATCTTTGATTTTTAGCATATTGGTATTATTAATGCTTTCTACATTTCCAGATACAATTGTACCGAAACTACCGATGGGTTTTCCAATATCCATCCTCCATGGTGGAAAATACGGACATTCTATAGCTTTAGGATTCACTGCTGAACTGCTAATAGATATATTGCCTAGGGGATAACCGCAATTTGGGCAGGCAGAAGCCTTGTCGCTCACCTGTTTTTTACATTCGGGACAATTAATAAGTGCCATATTTATCCCCCTCTAATAAACACACAAAGTCAATTACGGCTAAAATAACTCTTCTCCCTTTAAATCCGTCATCCAATCAAATATTAGATGGTTTTTCGCCAACCTATACATTTCCTGCAAGTAGCTTCTTCTCTCCAATTCACTTCGACCTGTCTGGATAATCAATGTTTCTCTTAAAGGATGATGGCTATCAATGAGAAATTCATTCCTCTTATGTAATCTAGAAAGATAGTTCAAGCATGGCACTTTCGTAAATTTCCCATTCTCTCCTCTATTACACGAATTACAAGCAAGCACTAAATTCCATACCCCATGGATGTTCAAATCCATACTTAGGGAAGGTTCTAAAATATAGGGAAAGAAATGGTCAACGTCAGCTAAATTACGGTCATTAGGTTCAATACTGATATCATCAAAGCAATAGAAGCATTTACCCTTCTGATAGCCATTTAAGGCATTTCTAGAGGATGTAACATCAACTCGGTCAAATTGACTCGGTTGAACGAAGAATATCTTTTTATCATCGTCAAACCTCACATCCAAGAGGTTTCTGGATATATTCAATTCCCAAGATTTCTCTACCAGATTCCATCTGCCCTCTATCTCCAAGTTCAGATTATCCGAACATGCTATTTCATTTAGCCTAAACACTTCATCCGTTAAAACCAATCCTTTGGTATTCCCTTGCTTTGTAACCTCAAAGAATCTGATAGGTATACTCTCGTTATTGACAATGTGGAAAGCATCTAGGACATTATTAAACCCTTTGCTAACGGTGGTGCTGATAAGTTTATCTTGCGATACTTGCCCTTCATTATATTGCTTACAGATATCAAGAAAATCACTGGATTGCGATGTTACCTGCTTCGGTGAATGCTGAAGATGTTCAAGTAAATGCCTGGAATAGGGTTCTGCTAATTCCTGTAATGTAACAAAGGACTTATCCTGCTTAACCAACTCCAATAGTGATTTACCTAAAGCAAACTTATAAGAAGCAACATTACGCCCAAATAGGATTACTGACCTCCAGTACGATTCAGTTGAAGGATGTTCTTGAGTAAACAGTAGTAGCATTTATTACTCCCTAATATATCCTCTTGCTAGGGATTACCCCTCTTACCCCACCTCTGGGATTATCGATATCTCCCTTAAATCTAGGTATCAGATGAATATGAACATGAAATACTGTTTGACCAGCTGATTCACCGCAGTTGATACCAATGTTATAGCCATCTGGAGAGAATATCTCATCTAAAAGCTCTTTACATTGCTCGATTAACTCGTTGAATGCCTGTCTCTCTTCATTTGTGGTACTGAAGAAGTCAGCAACATGGCGTTTAGGAATAATTAATATATGACCAGGATTAACTGGAAACTTATCGTAGATGGCAAAGCAATAATTATTTGACACCAATACTTCTTTTATCTCGCAAAATGGGCAACCCATATGAACACCTCAGTTCTATATCCATTGAATGAATAACAGAAATTAAACATTCCCACGGATTAGCTTTTTCCTTTCCATCTCAATGCTCTCCTAAATCCTAGCCCCTCGGCATCGGCAACACTCTTAACATAGCATTCGCCCGTATTACATATCACTGTTGAATCATATTGTTGGTCGAAAGGCAGATGATATATTTTTGTTCCGTCTTTCTTAGAAATGTTGCACTTTATAATCGGATAATCCTTATCTAATTTGCAGTTTTCAACGACTTGAACCCCCAAAGCTTCTGCAAACGTTTTAGCTGTATCAGATAAGGATGTAGAGGATACGAAAATAGGGAATACTTTTTCTCTTGGGTTTTGGATTCTATACATAATGCTTGTTCCAAATAGTTGATTAATATGTTTTTCGTGAATGGTTTTGTGCTTTGACCAACATTTACATTGAACAATTAGTGTCTCATTGTCTTTTCTGCATATCAAATCTCTCCCCATATCACCGAAACCTTCAATAATACCGTGATATGTTACTGAATAACCTTCGGACTCATATTTGTAGCCTATATATCTCTCATAATCTCGACCAATCTGCCAAGGTTTACCTCTGCTAGCTTTATATCTATCAAGTGCTTTTTGGTATTTTTCCGTATTTGACAGGCCATTGTACTCAGCTTGTGATAACCAGTGTATGGCTTCATCATGATTTTCATTATGAGAGTCTAAATCCTCAGTCGCCATTTCAACTATTAATTCATCAATACCCTCTTCCTTAAAATCAGATAACCAAGGAAACAATGCTTCATAATATTCAATTGTGTACTTAAGAATCCTATTCTCCTTATTAAGAATCCTTTTTTCATGTTTTATTTCACTTACAATATCGGCAGATTTCAATGCTGGATTATTCTTGGTCAGCAAAATCTTCTCTTTTTTTGTATCCAATAAGGCAAGGTAATCTGCCCACGCTTTTGCCAGCCATGGAAAACCTTTGGTCTTTTCTTTAATTAAGATTTCCATTGCCTTTTCTTTTTCTTTTAACTCATTAATCATCCTGTTAATTTCTTTTATGTCTAAAACCTTATCTTTCGGTGAATTAGAGTTACTTTGGATATTTTCTGTTTTATTATTACCTTTCGAATTCTCTGTTTTTGGAATGTCTTCGTTTAACCTCTCTACCACGTCATAGCGAGAATCAAGGTAACTACCACATTTAGGACATTTTTCTATAGTTAAGGACACATTACTATTTATTTGTAGTATTCTTCTTGTTTTACACTGACTACAGTACCAATATGCCTGTTCCATGCCCTTTCTCCTCTAAATGTTAGCGCCGACCTAAAACGGCCGAAAGCTGACGGCATTGCCTGACCGGAAACTGCTGGATATAATGACCATATCTTAAAGAAAGGAAAGACGCCTCTGTTTAAATGTGCTAATGCGAGCAACAGAAGCACCAGAAGCGTCAACCAAAAAAGGTATGGTTATTGTATCAGAATATGAGCTGATAGAAAACCCTTGCAAGGGTGTTTTTGGTTCGGAGCTTGGAGCAGATCTCTTGTCCCTGCTGCAGCGGAGAGTTAAAGACGATAGGCAGGCGCAGAAGGGGCTGCATCGATAGCCTGGGTGAAAAGATAATCCTGAGCATTCTCCGGTTGAGATGTGTTGAATGCAAGCGGATTCATCACGAGATTCCAGATATGTTGGTTCCTTACAAACGCCATGTCCGGGAAAGCATAGAAGCCGTAATCACCCGGGAAGCAGAGATCAGTGTAATCGCAGATGAGTCCACCCTCAAGCGGTGGCGAAACTGGTTCAATGAGAGGGCCGACTACTTGCGGGGTTGCCTGGCATCGATAATCCTAAGGTATGATCAAAAATCTGCGGAGGGGTCATCCAGCCTTCCCCAGTCCAAGCTCCACCGGATCTGGCAGCAGGTAGGGGATTCTCCCGGATGGCTGGCCAGAGTTGTCAAACCAGTAGCCAATTTAAATTTATGGCCCTATACCCGTTCGGCGTTTTGTCCATAAGAGGGTAACGTTAAACTCAATGCTGAAGCTTAAAACAAGGAGGCTACAGCATTGAAAGATGAGAAGAAAGCAGAAGAAATAGCTACCGGGCGGGTACATATGCTGGCTCCGCTCTTGGCTGAGGGCCTGGATGCCGGACAGGCCAAAGAAATCAGAATCCGGATATGTGAACAGACCGGCATATCCGAGCGCACCTTGCGCAGATACCTGGACCGCTACAAGGCAGAAGGATTCAACGGGCTAAAGCCCAAAGGCCGGGGCAAACGGTGTAGTGAAGAAGCGATCCCGGTAAACATCCTGGAACAAGCCATATTGCTGCGCCGCCAGATACCAGGACGCAGCATCGCCCAGATCATTCAGATCCTGGAGTGGGAAGGACTGGTTCAGCCCGGCCAGATCAAACGCAGCACCCTGCAGGAGAAGTTAGCCCAGCGGGGTTACAGCACCCGGCAAATGCGCATGTATGCCGATACCGGAGTAGCGGCCCGGCGTTATCAGCAGAAATACCGCAACCAGCTCTGGCATTCGGATATCAAATACGGACCCTACCTCCCCATCGGCAAGGAGGGGAAAAAGAAGCAGGTCTACCTGGTCACATTTGTAGATGACGCCACCCGTTTAATCCTGCACGGTGAGTTCTACCCGGTGTTGGACCAGATCATCGTAGAAGACTGTTTCAAGAAAGCCATTTTAAAATACGGGGTTCCTGAAAAAGTATACTTCGATAACGGCGGCCAGTACCGCAACAAATGGATGAATCGAGCCTGTGCCAAGATGGGAATCAGACTGCTGTTTGCCAAGCCCTATTCCCCAGAGGCCACCGGCAAAGTAGAACGGTTTAACCGGGTGGTGGATTCATTTTTGGCGGAGGCGGGATTAGAAAAACCGCCCACCCTGGATAGGCTAAACCAGCTGTTTGCGGTCTGGCTGGAGGAATGTTACCAGCATAAACCCCATACCGGGATAGAAGGCCAGCTAAGTCCGGCAGTAGCCTTCCAGAGCGACCGCAAAACCGTGAAATATATTGATCCCGAGATATTAGCCAGTGCATTTCTGCACTGTGAGGAAAGAAAGGTAGATAAAGCAGGCTGCATCAGCTTTGCCGGCCGGAAATACGAAGCAGGTCTGACCTTCATCGGCTGCAAGGTAGATGTAATCTATGACCCGGCTGATATTAGCGCGCTCACCATCGAGTATGCAGGCCACCAGCCTTTTAAAGCCCGGCAACTGGTGATTGGAGAACGGGCGGGCAGGAGACCGCCCCTGCCTGAGCACCTGCAAAAAGACCCGGCTGATTCATCCAGGCTGCTGAACGCAGCGGCTAAAAAGAACCAGGAGCGAAAGGACACTCACATCCCTGCCGTTTCCTACCGGTCAGTACGGAAGGAGGACGAAGGGCATGTTTGAGAGTTTCTATGGATTCCAAAAGACACCCTTTTCCAGAGATATCCCCACTGAAGAGCTGTATCAGTCGCACATGCTGGAAGAAACCCTGGGGAGACTTGAATACACCGCCCAGCGCCAGATGTTTGCAGTTTTAACCGGAGATTGCGGGACCGGCAAGACCACCACCATCAGGCGTTTCAAAGAAATCCTGGACACATCCCGGTACATGGTCATGTACCTGGCTGATTCCAAGTTAACCCCCCGGCACTTTTACAAAGGTCTGTTAGAACAACTAGGCTGTGAGGCCAAGTTCTATCGGGGAGACGCCAAACGGCAGCTGCATAAAGAGATCGAGATGATGCTGGGAATACATCACCTGCAGCCGGTGGTTATCGTGGACGAAGCTCATCTGTTGGACAAAGAGATGCTGGAAGAAGTCCGGTTCCTGCTGAATTTCAAGATGGACGCCAAGAGCCCGATGGCCTTGATCCTGGTCGGCCAAAACGAACTCTGGGACCGGCTCAAACTGCAATCCTATGCCGCCATCCGGCAGCGTATCGATTTGCAGTGCAAGCTGCCTCATCTGGATCGTTCCCAGGTCGGGGAATATGTAAAAAGGCACCTGGCTTATGCCGGCGCCCAACACGATATTTTCTCGGATAATGCGGTTGACGAGATATTTAAGTTTTCCAGCGGAGCAGCAAGAATGGTCAACAAGGCCTGTACTCATTGCCTGCTCTATGGAGCCCAAAACAATCGCAATATCATTGATGATCACATGGTCAAATTGGTTGTGCAGGGAGAATTGAATTAGTTCTCCCTGCCCCTTCGGGGCGACTAATTGGCCAGTAAGTCCGTCAACTTTCGGACAACATACGCCGTCTATCGCCGGACATTATGGGCTGGCAGTAACACTAAACCCTTATTACATTCCAGTTCAGTATAGCATTATTTACATATTTAGGCAGGATTCTACTAGTTGTTTGCCCAAACATACTTTTTAAACACTTCTAATCTGATTTAAGTAATTTAGGGTCATATACTTCAAATGTTTAACGCCTCAGTCGGTAATAACATTTGTCGCTGAGTGGAAGTGATTAATCGGATAATAATAGGAGGTATCCGATTATGGATACCCCCTATTATTGTTTGATAAATTATGTCCCCCTTAGTAAATTAAAGAATTTTGATTAACCGTTAGGTTAATCAAAATTTACTTGTGCTAAATGGCTTTAGCCATTCTTGCACAAGTTTCTCCGTCCGTCCGACAAGGACAATATTACCAGTATTATTCTGTACCTTCTCCATTCTTTAGTGGGGTTGATACCCCACACCCCAGGGGCTTTTCCCTCCATATTGAGCCACATTTTACTTCGTAAAATGCGACTCCGAAAACAGCATTCACTTCGTTCATGCTATTTTCTTCAATTCATTCCTTACTATTAACTTTTAATCCCAAAACTGTCGAGAGTTTCTTCTAATAATATATAAACCTTCGATACTTTATTGCTCTAAACCTATACGCCAATACCTGTTCTCGCCTTGGAATACAATTAGACCGTGCTGGTTAAATACATTTCTAATATAGTCTTTTTTCTCTTGTGCTTTCATGTTCCTGCTCAACCAATCCGTAAATTTCTTCCCGCCGATTTGATTCGGCGAGAAAAACTCGCCATCTAATTTTGAGTACGTGCGTACATAATCAACACTTTTATCAGCCCATTCATTGCAATAATCTGCGAATCTATATAAAGATGTATTTAGGATTTTCTCATATATTTGAGGCGGGTATTCAAGACTCTTCCGAACCCTCTCAATCCATTCTTTACGATCGGTATATAAATAGATATGAACAGGATTTTTCTTATTTATTCTCCTTATGCTTGAACGGTGAATTATTTGCAATAAATCGGATAACACAATTTCTTCAAAAACTTCATTAATTTTTCGTTCTGCAAACCAATCACTTGTTTTCAATTTTTCCATAACAATACTACTACTTTCACTTAGGTTCTCTTTCCCTTTTATTGCTTCTAAAAAGTCTTTGGTTAAGCGTAATTCAAGCTCACCTTGGCTTAATCCCATTGCGATTAATTTATAATATTGAGGGTTTCTAATTGGTAATCTCAATAAAGCCAAGGCATTCATCTTCTCAAGTGCATTTTTTCCCGTAGTGTTCAATAGATTTAGAGGCATTTCCTCGTCATTAAGTTCTTTCTTAAAATATTTACTTTGCTCTTCTGTTATTACCCCATTTTTAAGGAACACGAAAGGTCAACGGTATTTCGGACAATCTTCTAAGCAACACTCTTCAGATTATGCAGCTGCCAGGTTTTCAAGTAGTCGATAGGGCTTAGGTAGCCCAGCCGCTTCTGGACCCGATGGCGATTGTAAA
>JAXDBN010000204.1:0-42409 GCA_034678805.1 Syntrophomonadaceae bacterium | reverse complement strand
GTATCGACTATGGCAATCCGGCGCAGACCATACTTTTTACGCAGATACTCGATCATGATGGCTTCGTTATTGATATTACAGAAGCCCCGGTTGCCGTGAGCTACAGTCATGGAGTGATGTCCCGGAGGCCTTACCAGCGCAAAGCCGTTTTTTATCTCCTGATTCATGACCGCATCGGCAATAACCAGGGCTGAACCAGCCGATATCAGGTGCGCCTCAGTTATCTGCGCTTCTACATCGGGGACACAGAAGTGAATTCGGGCTATATCCTTATGGGCAGCCAGACCGCTCTTATACTCCTTGATCTGGGGCAGATCCATGACACCCTCTTCAAACAACTGGTCACGAGTGTAAAGCAACCTCTCCTCCCTTTCCGGATGGGTGGGAGAAATGGCCCAGTCAAAGGCCGGAAAAAAGACTAAACCTGTTCGCTTCATCTGCTCACCCCCTGGTATTCTTTGATTAGTCCGGGCGCAATTTGAACTCCAACATCGAATATTTTGCCGGATGTACTCCATCCTCGGATAACATTAAACTGTTCCTGTAAAAAAATCTCGGCATCGTCTGCATAATCTTTCATACTACGGTCAGAAGCCAACAGAGCTAGTTGGCTGCGGGCCAATTCCAGGGCTTCTTTCATCTGCATATCACGCCCGGTTGCTACCGTTCCTCTTCTGCCTTCCTGATCCAGGACCCAATAGCCGTTCTGGGTATCTATATGCATTTTCAAAGCCAAAGTAGGCCTGGCTACGCATGCCCCTAAGGCGTTGGCCACCGGAGCATATTCCGGTACGACTGATGCTATACCCATTTTACGAGCCAGAACCGGGATTATTGCCAGTGACGCAGCCCCAATTCCTATGATCTCCTGTACATCGAATTTTCGTCCATGGATGACTTCCCAAACCCGGTAGGCCGGCTCATTTTCCCATTCCTGCATCATTGCCAAAATGGTATCTTCAAGCTGTTCTATTGCTATATGTTCAACTTGGCTGCACATTTTTTCTGCACTGAGCCCTGAATTTTCAGATAGTGCCTCTATCAAAGATGTTGATCTTTGCCAATCGCCGATACTGAGATTATAAAGATGATTGAAAATATCGGTAACGGTTGGCTCATCACCGCCAAAACAAGCTGCGTTTCCCCGCCGGGTCATCTCTACCAAAACATCCCCTTCTTGAACCACTATCGGGCTGTCACCCCCTAAAGGGATGGAACACACCGAAAATGCTTTAATATGGGTATAGTGCCCCTGAATTCTGGCCCCCTTGGAGGCATAGAGCGGTTGCCCGTCGATTAAGAGAGATATATCTGAAGTGGTACCACCGATATCTATAATAACTGAATTACGGGCTTCTGAAGTCAGGGCTACTGCTCCCATAGTGCTGGCTGCCGGTCCTGAAAAAACTGTCTCACAAGGATTGGCTTGGGATAGGGTTAATGGCATTGTACCACCGTCTGCTTTCAACACATCAACCTCGGCTTGAATTCCCCTGACCCTTAGTGCTTCAGTTATCTCGTTAACAAAACTGTCCCAGACCGCCTTGGTCATGACGGAATAATAGGTAGTAACCAGTCTTCTCCTAAAATTGAGCTGCCCGGCGGTTTTGCTGCCTAGAGCGAACTCCAAGTCGGGATACCGTTCGTTGACTATTTGGGCTATTTGTTGTTCCAATTGGTCATTTCGATTGGAGAACTTTGCAACTATGGCTACTTTACCGATTCCCTTCCCGGTGATATCCTTAAGTGCTTCTTCAACCTCTTGAGGATCGAGGGGTTCGGTTAGCCTCCCCCGAAAATCGACGCTGCCTCGTAAGAAATAGGTGTCGGCAAACATACGATAGACATCCAAAGGCAGGCCCGGGCCGGGTAGCAGAAGTAAGGCCGTGGCAGGCACTTTGCCAGTAGCCAGCATGTTGGTAACCAGGGTAGTGCTCAAGACAATCCTTTCTATGGCACTCTTGTCACCTGCTGCCAGTAAACTGTCCAAGACTTTTAAAATAGTACCTTTGAGATCAGAATTATCAGTCGGATGTTTGACTGTTGCAGCTATTTTGCTGCCGTTTAGAAGTACCCCGTCGGTAAAAGTCCCGCCTACGTCAATACCAATCAACATTTTTACACCTCCTCATCTTACTCCTGTTTAAGCTGGTCCTTCCAGCGATAAAGGAGTGTTAAAGCATCGCGGGGAGCCAGGTTATCAATCTCAAGTTTCTCCAGTTCCTCAAGAATAGGATCCTTGTCAGCCTCGAAAAGACTCAATTGTTCCATCACCACTGCTGGGCTATGGGTTCTTTCTTTTTCCAATCCGTGCAATATTTCATAGGCCCGGCCCACAATTTTGGCAGGAATCCCTGCCAGTTTGGCAACATGAATACCATAACTCTTGTCCGCCCGCCCGGGTAGCACTTTTTTGAGAAAAGTAACCGTTTCACCGGATTCAACCACTGATACTGACAGGTTGAATACTCCCGGGTGGCTATCTGCCAGGCCGGTTAATTCATGGTAGTGGGTAGCAAAAAGGGTTTTGGCAGCTATTTGGTCATGAATATACTCACTGGCTGCCTGGGCAATACTGAGTCCGTCGTAGGTGCTTGTCCCCCGTCCAATCTCATCAAGGATTATCAGACTATTCCGGCTGGCATTGTTTATGATTCGTGCCAATTCAAGCATTTCGACCATAAAGGTACTTCGTCCGGCGCTCAGATCATCCGAAGCCCCCACCCGGGTAAATATACGGTCTACTATTCCTAAGTGGGCGGCGTCAGCCGGTACAAAACTGCCCATCTGTGCCATTATTACTATTAATGCCGTCTGCCGCAGATAGGTGCTTTTGCCGCCCATGTTTGGACCAGTAATAATTCCAAACCGGGCTTTATCTAAATCCATTTCAACATCATTAGGTACAAAGCGGGTGGTAGCCAGGGATTTTTCCACGACTGGGTGGCGCCCCGCCCGTACATCTATTAAGCCATCATTGTTTAAAACCGGTCTTACATAATCATTCAGATAGGCAGCCTGAGCTAAGGCTAACAATACATCGGCCTGAGCTACAGCTGCTGCAGTATTTTGTAAAGCAGGGATATATGGCTGCAGTCGTCCGCAAAACTCTATAAACAAATCATATTCCAATTCGAATAAACGTTCCCGGGCTCCAAGAATTTTTTCCTCGTGGTCTTTTAGTTCCTCACTAATAAACCGCTCGGCATTAACCAAGGTCTGTTTGCGGGAATAATCAGACGGTACCAAATTCAAGTTAGCCTTACTGATTTCTATGTAATAACCATAAATCCGGTTAAAGCCTACCTTAAGCGAGCGAATTGCGGTGCGTTCGCGTTCTCGGTTTTCATAATCCAACAACCAGGTCTTTCCCTGAGATGACAAGTTTTTCAACTCATCAACTTCGGAGTCAAAGCCACTCTTGATTATACCGCCTTCCCTCACACCCGGCGGAGTTTCGTCATTTATGGCCAGCTCAATCAGATTACATGCCTCACTTAAGGAATCCATCCGAGACAGTTCTTGTAAATAGGAGCTTCCGGCTGCAGCCAGGAGGTTTTTAAGGCTGGGGATAATGCCCAGAGAGGTTTTTAATGCTATTAAATCACGGGGCAGGACGGCACCGCTGCCCAGTTTGCCTGCCAACCGCTCTAAATCGTTGATCTTCTGAAGTAGATTGTGGCAATCCATTCTTATTTGTACATTATGGTTGAGTTCATCCACTGCATCCAGGCGCTTATTGATTACGTCAATATCCTTGAGAGGTTTTTCCAACCATGACCTAAGGGTTCTCTTTCCCATTGCTGTACTGCAATAATCCAAAATCCCCAGTAAGCTGCCTTCCTTCTTGTTGTCCTTAAGATTGGCTGTAAGTTCCAGGTTGCGCTGGGAAAAAGAATCCAATTCAACATATGCATTGTTTTCATAAGCGGTAATAGAACATAGTTGGCTGAGGTGGGTTTTTTGGGTGCGGTATAGAAAGCTTAAAATGGTGGCTGCCGCTTGTATACCAGCAGTGTAGCCTTCAACTCCGTAGCCGTCCAGGGATACAACTCCAAAATGCTGTAACAGAGCGCGGCGGGCTTCTTCCAAACCAGGGATATTATCATTAATCCTGGTCAATAAAAATCCCTCGCTGAAATTATCCTGCCATAGGCTGTCCAAACTGCTGCCAGCAGGTAACAGGCATTCAGCTGGGGCCAATCGCTGCAGTTCACTCTCCATTTTTATATTGCGGTCGAGCCCCGTGAATTCAGTCATTAAGAAATTACCCGTGGAGATGTCAACTGCGGCCAAACCTATTCTATGTTCCCCGTCAACGATAGCAGCCAGATAATTATTCTTGGCTTCATCCAACATCATCTCATCCACAACGGTTCCGGGAGTAATTATTTTGGTTACCTCTCGCTTGACAATGCCAATTGACTGTTTGGGATTTTCCACCTGATCGCAAATGGCAACTTTGTAACCCTTGCCGATAAGTCTGGCAATATAATTGTTGACTGCATGATGTGGTATTCCGCACATGGGTATCTTTTGTTCTGCTCCTCCATCCCGCGCTGTCAGTACTATATCTAATTCCCGGGAAGCTACCTGAGCGTCATTAAAAAACATCTCATAAAAATCCCCAAGCCTGAAGAACAGAATTTCTTCCGGGTATTCCTGTTTAACCTTCAAATATTGTTCAATCATAGGCGTATAGCCTGCCACTAACTACTTCCCCCTTGATCCCTGGTGCTGGATTTTTTTCGCTTCTGCTATTGATTCTATTTTAATGAATTACAACCGGCAGGGCAGATATCATCTTCTTAGCAGCTCTGTTTATAGTAAAATAGCCCGTGATAGACGTACAAAGGTACGCTGCAATTACGGGCTTGAATCAATCATACCACTGATCGTAAATACACACAAAAAGACCATATAAGGTATCGGACGCCTTCTGGCTGTGCATGTAAGCGTTATTAAACCTGTATACTATTGGGTCCTGCTGGACTAATGGGCGCAATTTCCGCCGCAAGTACTGCAGTCAGCGCTGCATTCCTCACCAGATACCGCCTGGTTAATTACGAAAAAGATACTATCCATAAGATTGTTATAGTGTTCCTGTGCCTCGATTAGTTCTTTAATTAATGGAAGGCTGTTAATCTCCTGCTGCATGGCTTCCAGTTTTTCTTCTTCAGCGGCAATGATTTGCAGTCCGTCTCGCGCTTTATTCTCCATTTGCGACCGAAGTTCCTGAAAACCATTCAACAGTGATGACGCTTGTGGGTCTTCCAGTACCCGGTTTTGGGTATCCCTGAGTGTGATGACCTGATCCGAGAGTGCAATAGCATTACCCAATTCCATAGCTTTTCGAATAATATTTTCAGTAGACAATTTATCCCTCCGTCTGTCTAATATTCCTCCAAGGTCTCACCAAACAGTGAGAATGTTTTCCCCTTGGTTATTCTAACATTGATTAACCTCCCAATTAAATAGTCCGGTCCCCTAAAAATAACGATGCGGTTACTTCGGGTGCGGCCGGTTAAATTGCTGGGATTAGTTTTGCTTGGCCCTTCAACCAGAATCTCCTCAACAGTTCCTTCCAAGGCCCGGTTGATATCTGCGGCGATAGCGTACTGCAATTCATTCAAACGCAGCAAACGTTCCTTTTTAGCAGCCAATGGTACTTGATCTTCCATAGTTGCTGCTTTGGTTCCAGTACGAATCGAATACAAAAAGGTAAATGCTGCATCAAACCTGATTTTGTTGACCATATCTAGGGTGTCCCAAAAATCCTCTTCGGTTTCACCAGGAAATCCTACGATGAGATCCGAAGTGATGGCCAAACCGTGTATACGTTCCCGCATCCGATCAGCCAATTGAAGATAGTGTTCCCGGGAGTAACCCCGGTTCATTCTCTTCAATATCTTATTGCTGCCCGCCTGCAGGGGCACATGAACATGCTCACATATTTTGTTGTTATTGGCGATCACCTCGATGAGCTTATCCGACATGTCTTTCGGATGGGAAGTAGTAAAACGGATCCTGTCTATGCCTTTGACCCTCTCAGCCATTAATAACAAATCAGCAAAATCACACTCTGTCGACAGACCCTTGCCATATGAATTAACGTTCTGACCTAAAAAAGTAACCTCCTTGAAGCCTTCTGACACCAGCTCTTCTACTTCCATAATTATATCAGAAGGGCGGCGGCTTCTTTCCCGTCCGCGAGTATAGGGTACGATGCAATAACTGCAAAAGTTGTTGCATCCATACATAATGTTTACAAAAGCACTGAGACCTTCCTGGCGGTGGGAGGGCAAGTTCTCAACCGTTTCACCATGCTCTGGCCAAATCCGTACTACTTTATGCTGTTCACGTCGGAATTCGTCTATTAAGACCGGTAACTCATGGAGATTGTGAGTGCCGAAAATGATATCGACTCCCAGCCGTTTAATCTTTTGTACTGCCTCCGGCAACTGGGCCATACATCCACCGAAAGCCACTATTAATTGGGGATTATGGCGTTTGAGTTTTATATACTCTCCCAGCTTGCTATAGACTTTGTTTTCAGCTGAATGTCGTACGCTGCAGGTGTTAAAAATAATGATATCCGCTTGCTCTGCTTCGAGTTGTTCGATATAATCCTGTTGATTCAGGAGACCTGCCATGATTTCTGAATCCCGGACATTCATTTGACAACCATAGGTTTCGATATGGTAACTCAATTTATCATTTGGACTTGGATGGTTCATTCCTTTTCCTTTACTAATGCTATATTATAATATTTTTAAATCCCGCACCGCTTGGCCAATATCAGCAGCGGAAAATATGTAAGAGCCAGCGACGAGCACATTGGCTCCGCATTCGACCACCTGCCGGCCGGTTTCCATATTGATGCCGCCATCAACCTGTAAGTAAGCTTTTGATCCTGCTTTATTCAGCATGACTTTTAGTGCAGAGATCTTAGCCAGTGTCGAATTAATGAATTTTTGCCCACCGAATCCCGGATTTACACTCATAACCAACACCAAGTCGACTTCCCCAATAACGTTTTCCACCATACAAATGGGAGTAGACGGATTAAGGGATACCCCTGCCTTCACTCCTGCTTCCTTAATCATGGTGATAGTTCGGTGCAGATGGGGGCAAGTTTCGGCGTGAACGGTTATCAAGTCTGCCCCCGCTGTTATAAAAGCCGGAATGAGACGTTCCGGACTTTCAATCATTAAATGGACATCCAAAAAGAGATCGGTTTCCAGGTTCAAATCTGCTACCACCGGAGGTCCTATAGTAAGGTTAGGCACAAAATGACCATCCATTACATCAATGTGCAACCAGTCTGCCCCGGCCTGCTCTACCTTATGTATCTCATCGGCCAGGTGAGCAAAATTCGCCGACAAAATTGACGGTGCAACTAATACCACTAGTAGATCCTCTCCTTTTCCATTATCTCTTCCAGCATGGAAACGTAATTCCGGTAACGCGTGTATAAAAGCTTATTTGCTTCAACCGCGGCTTTAACACAGCAATCTTTTTCACGATAATGGATACAATTATTGAAGCGACATTCCTGGCTATATTCAGCAAAATCAGGAAAGTATTGAGATAGCTCTTCTCTTCTGATACTAGGCATATCAAGTACACTAAAACCCGGTGTATCAGCAATCCATCCCCCCTGGGGCAACGGAAAAAGTTCAACATGACGGGTGGTGTGTTTCCCCCGGCCGATCTTGGCGCTTATTGAACCGGTACGAATATTATCTTGCCCGGTAAGCTTTTGCAGCAACCGTGATTTCCCTGCACCTGAAGGTCCAGCCAGGACAGTGATTTCTCCAGATACTGTTCGGGCCAGATGAGCGATACCGATATCGTATCGAGCTGAGGTTTCAATCACTTGATAGACACGAGGATAGTAATTCAAAATCTGTTTTGTATTCTCTTGGCAGTCGAGGTCGCATTTGTTCAATACAATATAAGGCTGAATGTGATTGTATTCCGCTAAAAACAGCAAGCGGTCAAGTAAGGTCAAATCAGGTTTCGGTTGATCATATGCCATGACTACCAAAACCCGACTAACATTAGCTATCCGCGGCCGATACAATTCATTTACCCTAGGCATAACCTTTTCCAATATGCCTTGTCCGAATTCAAGGGGGGTAAACAGAACCCGGTCACCGCTGAGCAGTTTTTCTTTAACTTTACCTCTAACCTTACAGACGTGTATAGCGCCATCTTGGTCCTGTACATAATAGAAGCCGCTGTAGTTTTTAATAACCAAGCCTTCCACCTGTTCCAGGGGCATACTCTACCTCCAACCTATTTTTATCATTATTGCAGGCTGAAGGTCCGGTAGCGGGATCCGTCCAGCAATACTTCAGCTGTTCCGGAACCATAATAGGTAATACCTACGGTTATGGTATCCCCGCCTGGTTGTCTCTCGCTGTAGACTTCTCTGGTACCCTGCACATCTGATACTTTTATAACCACGTTATAGGTACGTTTATCATCAGGAATACTAAATTCTAACCGCTTGGTTTTTGAAGTGGGACCAGGACCTGTACTGATTACAATATTTACCTTGGTACCTTCTTCAATTTGGGTTCCCGCGGCTGGATCCTGAGCCGCTGCCTGTTCAGCGTAATAAGAAGTACTAGCCTGGCGAGTTACTGTGCCTAATACCATTTTGGCTGTCTGCAATTTGGCAGTAGCCTCGGATAGCGACATGCCTTTTATGTCAGGGACAGTGCCCAGGGGTGGTTGTTTGCCTTTGCTCACAGTTATATTAACCTTGGTACCGGAACTTACAGTGGCATCAGCAACTGGAGTCTGGGATATGACTATGCCCTCAGCGTATTTCTCATTATAAATAGACTCTATGCTACCCAAATTCAGACCTTTATTAGACAATCGGGTAGTAGCATCGCTTACCGTAACCCCAGTAATGTTCGGCACCTTAACCTGCTCCTGGCCGCCGCTGATTATTACTTCAATTTCACGACCAGATTTAACTTTGCGTCCCGCGCCGGGATCTTGAGAAATGATTGCATCCTTATCAACCTTATCGCTGGCTTCAGTGCCAATGACTTTCATTTTTAGGCCAACTTTAGATAATTCTTCATCAGCTTGTTTAATATCCATGCCAACTATATTAGGTACGGCTACTTCTGCACCAAACAAATTCCCACCCATCATCCAAAGTATCCCGGACAAGAATCCCAGCAATGCGATGGCAATAACACCGATCCCAAAAGGCTTCATTTTTTTCTTACCTGATCCTGAGTTATCCTTGCTGTTTATAGCCGCCCCCCCTTTTGGCTGTTGAACCTTTAACAGTGCATTTCGCATTTCTTGGGCGTTCTGATATCTTTGCGCGGGAGATTTAGCCATGGCTTTGTATATTATTGCCTCTAAGGCCTCAGAAACCTCTGGATTTTTGGACCTTGGCGACACCGGTTCTTCATTTATGTGCTTTAAGGCTATTGTAATCGGGCTGTCTGCATGAAAAGGAACCTGGCCGGTAACCATTTCATATAAAATGCAACCTATTGAATAGATATCCGTTGTACGATTAATTATCTCACCCCGTGCTTGCTCCGGTGAAAAATAATGAACTGAACCGAGGATATTGTTGCCGTATGTGATGGTGCCGGCACTGACCGCCTGGGCTATCCCGAAGTCAGCTACTTTGACTATACCCTGCTCGGTTATCAATATGTTGTGAGGCTTAATGTCCCGGTGAATAATACCTTTCTCATGTGCATGGTGAACCCCGTCACAGACCATTATGGCAATATCAATTGCCTTTTCAATACTTAGAGGGGCTTCCTGCTGAATCACCTGTTTTAAAGTATGCCCTTCAACGAACTCCATTACGATGTAATGGACATCATCCTGCATTCCTACGTCGAATATATTAACGATGTTGGGATGTGATATCCTCGCGGCCGAAAGGGCTTCAGTCTTAAATCTTTCTACAAAACCCCGATCCTTGGCAAATTCATCTTTTAGTATCTTAACCGCCACGATCCGGTCCAGAATTTTATCCCGGGCCTTATAAACAGTGGACATTCCGCCTTCGCCGATAATCTCGATTAATTCGTAACGACCACCTAAAATCATGCCGTCCAACATTTTACCTCCTAATTAAACGGATATAAGCATAATGGTAATATTGTCATATCCACCTTTGGCAAGTGCCGTGTCCAAAAGAATTCTGGCAGTTGCCTCAGGATCGTTAGCAGACCTAAGAAATAGAGTAATCTCCTCATCAGTAACCAGATCGGTGAGACCGTCCGTGCAAACCAGAATCCAGTCCCCTGCTTGTATCTGCTCCTGAAATATATCAACAGCAACATTGGGTTCAACCCCTACAGCCCTGGTCAAAATGTGATTGTATGAGCTTGTGAGCAAGTCATCATTGGTTAATATCCCGTCGGCCAGCATCTGTTCAGACAAGGTATGATCCCGGGTTATCTTTTTTAATATACTATCATGATAAAGGTATAGACTGCTGTCTCCCACATGAGCAACTATTAAAAGGTCGCCTTGAATTACAGCGGCGGTAACAGTGGTCCCCATTTCCCGAAGAGCTTCATCAGCCATGCCCATTTCGTTAATTGTCTTATTCGCGGTTTGCACCGCCCTGCGTAAAGCCGGGACCATTTCATCAGAGACATGGAAATCCAGGTTGTCCTTAATTATTTGAACTGCCATACTGGAGGCTACATTTCCTCCTTTATGGCCGCCCATACCATCACATACTATAAAAATACCTTGCTCCTGACTAATAAAAAAACTGTCTTCGTTTCTTTTTCTATGCAGACCTATATCGGTTATAACCGCAGACTTCATAATCCACCTCAAAAAATGCGAGTGTTTCGTTATCTATTATATACAATCCAGTACGTTCTAACGCTCTCTTTTCGCACTCAACTGCCCGCAGGCGGCCTCAATGTCAGCTCCCCGTTCTTCCCGCACTGAGACATTCAAACCGCCCTCTGCCAATTGGTTATGAAAGTGTCTGATCGTGGCAGAGGAAGGCTTTTTGAACTCCAGACCGCTTACCTCATTATAAGGAATTAGGTTAACGTTAGCCAGCAGAGGTTTAACTAATTTAATCATGGCCATTGCATCTTCAGTACCTACGTTAACGCCATCCAACATGATATATTCAAAAGTTACCCGGCGATTAGTACATTCTATATAAAAACGAACTGCATCAATCAGCTGTTCAAGGGGATATTTACGGTTGAGTGGAATCAAACGGTCCCTCAACGCGTCATTGCATGCGTGCAGCGATATAGCCAAGGTTACTTGAAGATTTTCCTTGGCTAGCCTCCTAATCCCATTACCGTCTCCCGATGTTGAGACGGTAATATGTCTCTGGCCAATATTTATGCCCTTATGATCATTGAGTATATTAATTGAAGCGATAACCTCATCATAGTTCAACATCGGTTCGCCCATACCCATATAGACTACGTTCGTAATAATTTCACCATCATTTTTCAGTTTTCGGGCCATTTCGCGTCTTGAGCCCAGAACCTGGCCTACCATTTCATATGCCTGGAGATTACGCTGGAATCCGGATTGACCGGTAGCACAGAATAAGCAGCCTATAGGACAGCCTACCTGAGTGGAGATGCACAGGGAATAGCGGGTGTCTTTATCTCTGCTTTGGGGAATAACCACCGCTTCGATTCTCTTTTTATCGTTCATTTCAAACAAGAATTTACGGGTCCCATCAATGGCAACTCTCTGTTTCAGAACCCGCGGAATAGACACGGTGGCCACGTTATCCAGTTTTACTCTTAATTCCTTGGGAATGTCCGACATATCATAAAAGGAGTTCACCGCTTTACGATAGATCCAGGTATGAATCTGACTAGCCCTGAAACGAGGCTCTCCTAAAGACTTAAGATACTTTTCCAGGGTATTTAGATCCATGCCTAGTAGTTCAGTTTTAGATTCTGCATCCATTTTATGTGTTTACTGTCCTCCTCACCTTGGCATAAAACATACCATCGGTTTGATATTTGCCAGGTATAATGGTTAACATTCCGCCTCTGGCGTTGCTTACATCCTGGTCATCCAGGGGGCACCCTAGGATCTCGTCCCTGAATCCTTCTAGTTTATAATCTGGATGTTCGTTCAAAAAAGCCAGGATGATATCCTCGTTTTCCCCTCTATTAATGGTGCAGGTGCAGTATACCAGATTACCGTCAGGTTTGACTAACTGGCCAGCTTTGGTCAGCATCTGTAGCTGAAGTGCCTGCAAGCCGGTAAGGTCTTCCGGTGTTTTTCTCCAACGGGCATCGGCCCGACGGTTTAACACCCCTAGACCAGAGCAGGGAGCGTCCAAAATAACCCTGTCCGCACCGGAATGACCAGTAAGCGTTAATATATCCTGCTGATGACCTGACACAATGGACATACCTAACCTGCCACAATTTGATTGTAGCAAATCAATTTTATGTTTGTGAATATCGAAGGCATCAATAAAGCCCTGGTTGTTCATCATTTGCGCTGCAAAGGTGGCTTTGCCGCCTACACCGCAGCACAAGTCAATAACATACTCTCCCGGCTGAGGATCGAGTATGGATACCGCCAACATAGAGGCTTCATTTTGCACATAAAATAGACCTCCTTGATAGGCCTTCGATTCTGCCAAACTCTGGTCCATGCTTTCTACCACAACCCCATATGGGGTAAAAGTACTGGTCCGGGTCTTAATACCTTCTGAGGCTAGAGCCAGGCCCAGTTCCTCTTGACTGGCTTTTAACGTGTTGGCCCTCAGCACAAGGAGTGGCCGCCGATTGTAATATTCGAGTATGGCCCTGGTCTGCTCTTCGCCATAGTCTGCAAGCAGTTTTGCCACCAGCCACTCAGGCTGCGAATAGTACACTGAGTAATAATCAACCAGATTATCTTGCGCCGGATAGGAAAGGTCTCCTTGTTGCCTGGCGATATTGCGTAATACACCATTTGCCAATCCGGCTAAACCAGGTCCGGCCTTCCTACGAGTCATTTCTACGGCACTGTTTATAATGGCGTAGTCAGGGATGCTGTCCATAAACAATATCTGATAAAGCGAAATGCGCAGTATATTGCGCAGCCACGGATTTTGGGTGGTAATAGGCCGACTCATAAAAAGATTAAGCACCCAATCCAGGTGCTTTAACATTCTGATGGTCCCATTGACCAATTCGGTTACCAGGTGTCTGTCTTTAGGTGACAAATTCGCTATTCTCAATTGCTTATCCAAAATGAGATTTGTATAGGCACCTTTTTCGGTCACCTGGCAGACGACCAGCAGTGCAAGCAAACGTGCATCATCTGCCTGTTTAATTGTTCTTCCACTTTTCATGGAATTATCTACCCCTGATCAGTTTAATTATTCGTCCCTACCGCCCATAAATATCATTACATAATAAAGCAGGTTGGCAATAGCAGTAAGAGTAGCAGCTACATAAGTCATAGCGGCTGCCCCCAGTACTTTTTTGACCATAGGCACCTCATCGCTGCTGACCAGTCCCGCTTCAGATAGCTGCATAACTGCCCGCCGTGATGCGTTAAACTCTACCGGAAGGGTGACCAGATGAAATACCACTACCGCTGAAAAAAGTATTATACCAACCATGATTAAATTAAGGCTGTTGAACAGCATTCCCAAGAGCAGGATCGGGAACGAAGCCGACGATGCAAAGTTAGCCACGGGAACGATGGAGGCTCGCAATTGCAGAGGCGCATAATTTTGATTATGTTGTATAGCATGCCCTACCTCATGGGCGGCCACACCTATGGCTGCAATTGAAGTACTGCCATAAACTGATTCCGACAAATTCAGAGTGTGGTTACGGGGATCATAGTTATCAGTCAACTGACCGGCAATTGGCTTGATGGCAACCTTTCCTCCCATACCATTCCTCTGCAGCAATACCCCAGCGGCATTGGCTGCAGTAGTACCGCGGCTGGAACGCACTTCGGAGTACTTACTATAAGTGGCTTTTATTTTAAACTGCGCATACAAAGAAATTATTAGAGCGGGAATAATGAATATTAGATATAGCAATATTTAACCTCCTTCACAAATTGCCTTTAGAGCTTGCTCAACATCGGCTATTACCACATTAGTATTAAAACATGGTCCGTTGGGACGGCAATTTAAAACCCCAATTACCGGTATTTCGACAGCATCCTGAATACCCAGGGAAAGATCTCTTTCACAGGCAACCGCTACTACCCCGCGCGGTTTCGATTCTTCTATAAATTTACGGGCCAGAGTGCCACCGGAGGCGACCTTAACTATTGCATGATATTTTTCGCCTAATTCAATAAGATCACATACGCTGCATTTGTGACACTTTTTGCAGTTGGTTACATCCATTGTTATCTTATGCGGGCATTCTGAATCCTGCAGGCAATGCGGCAGCAAAAGCATTACCTGCTGCCCATCCAGAACCAATTTCTTGGACTTAACCAAGTAATTATTCACTGCGATGTAGGATTGCAATATCTTTTCTTTATTGATTCCTGTCAAACGGCCTGTTAACAGGGTAACGGGAAATAAAATTTCATTGGCTATTCGGGTAAAGTTCTCAAGTGATGGAAAGCTCTTGGATTTAATTATCATTAATATAATAGCTAATACTCCGGTGCCCACCAATATAAATATTATGCCCAGGAGAGCTATAATAACCGTAAGCACAACCCGGCCCATTAAAAGTTCGCGGTTCTGTAACAGGAACCAAATAACACCGACCAAGACCGCAACCAACATCATGCTGCCAACTAGCAGGCCAACATAAACGCGCTTTTTGATTTCCATAGTTACATTCCCCTTAGGAGAGTATATCTCCCGGCACTAGTTTAAAGCCTTTCATGAAGTCCCGGCTTGATATTCTCTTTTTGCCTTCCTTCTGAACTTCCAATATTTCAAGAATCCCATTCCCGGTCTGTACCGCAAATCCATCTGCAGTAACAGCGATGATGGCACCTACTGGGGCTCCATCATCATAGCCAAGCACACGACTTTTGAAAATTTTAAACCGTTGTCCGGCGAGGGAAGTATAGGCAGCCGGGTGGGGGCTTAAGGCCCGGATCTTATTCTTTATGGTCAGGGCATCCTGGTTCCAGTCGATTTTCTCTTCTTCTCCGCTTAGCATCGGTGCATAAGTACTGCGATGGTGATCTTGTTTCCTGCGCGGGCTGGAGCCACTAGCTAAAACTGCCATTGTGTCAAGCAGTAGGTCAGCCCCTGCCAGAGCGAGAAGATCGTGAATTTGTCCGAAGTCCAACTCTTCACCTATTTCAATTTGCGTTTGCAGTATTATATCACCGGTATCAAGCCCAGCATTCATGAACATTGTAGTAATCCCAGTAAGCTTGTCCCCTGCCATAATGGCTCGCTGAATAGGAGCAGCTCCTCTATAATGTGGCAGCAACGAAGCATGCACATTTATGCATCCCAAACGGGGAAGATCAATTATTTCCTCGGGTAATATCTGCCCATAAGCAACTACTACGATAACATCGGGCTCCCAACTGCGAAGCATGTCAACGGCATCGGCATCCCTAATTCGTAAAGGCTGATATATGTCCAGAAAATATTTCTCAGCCAATTCCTTTACCGGTGAAAAGGCAACTTTTTTACCCCTGCCACGGGGCCTGTCAGGCTGAGTCACTACTGCTGTAATTTTGTACCTGTGTTCAATTAGTTTTGTTAAGGAAGGTACAGCAAAATCGGAGGTGCCCATGAAAACTACCTTCAACGCCAATCTCCTCCCGCTATTTATAAATCGTCTACTCTCATACGGTAAGCCTTATCCGGAAATAGTATTCCGTCCAGGTGATCGATTTCATGCTGCAAAACCAGAGCCAATATTCCTTCCGCTTCTATATTCAACTCTTCGCCTTGAGCGTTCAGACCTGTTACCCTCACTTTTTGGGCCCGTTTGCACCAACCTACTTTACCGGGTACACTCAGGCAGCCCTCGCTGCGGTTTTGTTCACCTTCTTTATAGACTATAACAGGATTAATGATTTCTAGATAGTTGTCGCCTGGATCAACTACAATTATGCGCTTGGATATACCTATTTGAGGAGCTGCGAGTCCAATACCATCCGCAAAATACATGGTATCGTGCATATTTTCCAATACTCGCAATACTCCGGCATTGATGTTTTTAACTGCGGCGGATTTTTGCCTTAATACTGGATTCGGATCAGTGAGTATTTTATAAACAGACATTGTGCTCTCCTTACATCGTGTTGATGGGATCAAAATCTACATCTATTTTAACATTTCTATATGTTTCTCTGGCCATTATATGTGTTGCAACACTTCTAAGTAAATCCAAATTGGGATATTTGACTATAACTTGATAGCGGAACCTGTTTCTGACTTTGCTTATAGGGCAGGCTGCTGGACCGATTATGAAAATTTCATCCTCAATAGCATCAACAATATCTTCAATAAATTCCACCAGGCTATTTGAAGCTGATTGAACCTCGCTTTCAACCTCTCCGCTTAATACTATTCTCAGCAGATGAGTATAGGGCGGATAATTTAACAAGCGCCTCATATTTAACTCGTATTCATAAAAACTATAGTAATCTTGTCTGGCTGCCATATTTATTATGGGGTGATCGGGATTAAAGGTCTGTATTACAACCTCGCCCTGGGCTGCGCTCCTGCCCGCCCGCCCGGCCGCTTGTACTAACAGCTGAAAACACCTTTCGGCAGCACGAAAATCGGGTAGGTTCAACATCACATCAGCATCCACTATGCCAACCAAAGAGACATTAGGAAAATCCAGACCCTTGGCTACCATTTGAGTGCCGACCAGGATATCTATTTTGCTGTTTTTCATTTTATCCAAAATGGCTTGTTGTGAACCTTTGCGCCGGCTGCTGTCGATATCCAATCTTGCCACGCATGCTTCCGGGAATAATCTCCTTACTTCTTCTTCCACTCTCTGGGTCCCTGCCCCTATAAGCTGCAGATGCGTACTTCCACAATTAACGCAGTGGGAATCCTGAGGCAGATGGAGGTTGCAATAATGGCAGACATTTTCCCCGATATCACGGTGAAAGGTCATTCCTACCGCACATGAGGGACACGAAGAAATATTACCACATTCCCAGCATACTGTCATGGGTGAATAACCGCGCCTGTTTATAAACAATATTATCTGTTCACCGCGGCTTAGATTTTCGGCTATCTTTTCCTTTAGGAATGGTGATATATAACCACGTGCCGAGTCTTTGAATGCTTTTTTTAAATCCTCCACAAAAACCCTGGGCAATAAACCACCGCCAATCCTCTGTTTGAGATGGAGAATCTGTATTTTTCCATTGTCGGCATCATGAAAAGTTTCAATTGAGGGGGTAGCACTGCCGAATAAAATCAGCGCAGAATGTTGACGGGCACGCTGCCGGGCTATTTCCCGTGTGTGGTAACGAGGTATTTCTTCCTGTTTGAAAGTCCATTCTTGTTCCTCATCAATCACTATCAGACCGATATTGTCCAGAGGAGCAAAAACAGCCGACCTAGCCCCTAAGACCAAACGGGCTTCCCCATTTTTTATGCGCCGCCAGGCATCATAACGTTCGCCTGCTGACATAGCGCTATGCAGCACTGCCATGCTATCTACACGGGAGGTGAAGACATCAACCAGCTGTCTGGTTAGTGCGATTTCCGGGACTAAAACCAGAACTCCCCGGCCCATTTTGATCGCAGTCCGGGCAGCATGTATATAAACCTCAGTTTTTCCGCTGCCGGTAACGCCATACAATAAAAACTCAGCATTCTGCTGTGTATTCAAAGCATCATCCACTTGAGCCGCAGCAATTAGCTGTTCATTATTTAATTGCAATTGGGTTAATGCTGTCCGGCGGGCAGCCTTTTCAATCTTGATATATCCCTTGGCAAGCAGCGACTTTAAACTGGAAGACGGATACTCACCATGGATTTTATCTATTTCCAGTCGGCCACGATTCAGTAGGTTCTCCATTATAATGGCTTGTCGGGGAGCCTTTTGCCGTAACGGTTCCAGTTCGGTATAAGTAAAATTGCCTAAAACATAGCAGCAGTTTTTGTAAACCTGATGTCCTGACTTATACATGCCAGTCTCAATTATATAGCCTTCCTGGGTCCAGGAATCTAAATCATCCTGACTGGAATATTTTAGGGCAGCACGACGGCTTATCTCCCCTTCTTCCCAAAGTATGGTCATCAACCTGTGGCTGATTTTAATCCCTTGCCTGGACAGGTCATCGTATTCAATTTCAGTTATACCAGATAGGTAAACAGTACCCTTTAAACGGTTTAGAATCCTGGGGACCATTAAATTAAGGGCAACGGCTAGAGGACATAGGTAGTAATCAGCCATACAATTGGCCAGTTCCAGAAGCGAGCAGTCAAAAACCGCTTCTTTGTCCAATACTTTGAGTACTGGTTTAAGAATGGAATTCTCATCAGTCTCAAATTCACAGACAACATAAGCGTCTACTTTTCGACCGTTGAAATCTATCAGAACTCTTTTTCCATATAGCTGTTCAGCAGCAAGTTGGTCAGGAATCAAGTAGGTATATGTGTTGTTAAGTTTATTGGTCGGCAAATTAATTAGAAGATCTACGCACTTCATTATTTACTCCCTTCCGGGTGTCAATTACCAAACCTTATAATGGTATTATACTTTTATATAGAACAGGGGCGACTCCAGCCTCAGATCGCCAAAAACAAGAATCATAGCTTAAACCAATTCGAAAGAGCCATTCAATCGACGTGCTCGACGGGAACATTAACCCCAAGAGGTGTGTTCCCATTCATTATCCCGCCTCAATCATGGCTCTTTTAAATGCTTTGCTGTTAGCCTTTTTCGCGCTCCATCCGAAATCCGAAAAAGGACTTCTTCAATGTCCTGAAGTGAAGGACCCAGCCTGCCTCGGGTCCGTAGTCAAATTTTCAATTTTTATAATTCGCTCATTGACTTACGGATGGCCTCCACTTTATCGAGCCTTTCCCAAGTAAAATCTGGATCATTATTGCCAAAGTGCCCATAGGCGGCAGTTTTCTTGTATATCGGCCGGCGCAGGTCCAGATTCTTGATGATAGCTGCAGGACGTAAATCAAAGTTTTTTTCTACTAGTTCAACAATTTTTTCATCAGTTATTTTACTAGTTCCGAATGTTTCAACGGAAATAGATACTGGATGAGCTACCCCTATGGCGTAAGCCAACTGGATTTCCAGTCTATCTGCTATTCCAGCGGCAACCAGGTTTTTAGCTACATAACGAGCAGCGTAAGCGGCGGAACGGTCGACTTTGGTCGGGTCCTTGCCGGAAAATGCACCGCCGCCGTGACGGGCCATGCCCCCATAGGTGTCAACAATAATTTTGCGACCAGTCAGTCCACAGTCTCCCTGGGGACCGCCAATTACAAAACGCCCGGTAGGATTAATATAATATCTGGTCTTATCATCCAGCATGGAAACCGGTATCACCGGTTTAATAACCTTTTCAATCAGGTCTTTTTCAATAGTAGCATGGTCCACTTCGGGGTGGTGCTGCGCTGATACTACTACAGTATCTACCCTGGCCGGTTTTCCATCCACATATTCAACCGTAACCTGGGTTTTACCATCCGGACGCAGGTAGCTGATAATACCGGTTTTACGAACTTCGGTCAGGCGCTTTGCCATTGTGTTGGCCAGATAAGCGGGCATTGGCATGTATACATCGGTTTCGTTGCTGGCATAACCGAACATCATACCTTGATCGCCAGCACCGATAAGTTCTAGTTCATCCTCAGACATTTCCCCAAGCTTAACTTCATAGGCCTGGTTGACGCCCATTGCAATATCCGGTGATTGCTCATCGATGGCCGTCAATACTGCACATGTTTCACAATCAAAGCCATATTTAGCACGGGTATAACCTATATCCCGAATAGTGTTTCGCACTAAACGAGGAATATCAACATAACAGCTGGTGGTAATCTCTCCCGATACTAAAACAACACCGGTGGTAACAATAGTCTCGGCTGCCACCCTGGCAAAGGGATCTTCTGCTAGCATGGCATCAAGAATGGCATCGGAAATTTGGTCGGCCATTTTATCAGGGTGCCCTTCTGTAACAGATTCAGAAGTAAACAATTTTCTAGTCACTGCTACCATTCCTTTCTGTAATCATTTCTGCAATCCGGTCAAAAATGGCCGTTGCGATATCATCCTTACTGGTTTTAGGCAGATTTTGTATTCCTCCGCCCTTATCGATAATAGTACAGATATTGGTGTCACAACCAAATCCAGCCCCTTCAAGGGTCACGTCATTGGCTACTATTAAATCTAAATTTTTGGCTGCTAGTTTATTGCGGGCGTTCTCTAAAACATTTTCGGTCTCTGCCGCAAATCCAACCATAATAGAACCGGGCCGCTTATTCTTTCCCAGTTCTTTAAGGATATCAGGATTCTGGACCAGTTCGAGGGTTAATGATGCGGTACCGTCATCCTTCTTTTTTATTTTTTGACTGGCTGGAGCAGCCACCCTAAAGTCGCCAACAGCGGCAGCGCCGATTATAATATCGCCATCTGGTTGGTATCTTAGCATTTCTGTACACATTTCACGGGCGCTTCTAACCGGAACGTAGTGTACATTAGCAGGAACTGGCAGTTGTGTCGTACCGCTGACCAGAATTACGTTTGCTCCGCGAGCGGCAGCTGCCTTAGCTAAGGCAAAGCCCATCTTGCCGGTACTACGATTGGTTATGTAGCGAACCGGATCAATATCTTCACAGGTCGATCCAGCATTAATTACTATTTTCTTATTGACCAGATCTTTTTGGGGATTGAGGAGTCTCATGATTTGGGCATATATGTCATCGATTTCGGGCAGCCGTCCTTTTCCGGTTACGCCGCACGCCAACACCCCGCTGTCCGGGTCCATGAAATTGAAGCCCAGATTTTGCAAAGTTTTAATATTATTCTGAACCACCTGGTTCTCAAACATATGGGTGTTCATTGACGGAACCACTAACACCGGTGCGGTGTTAGCCAGTACCACGGTTGATAACAGGTCATCCGCCAAACCGTGGGCCATTTTGGCAATCAAGTTGGCTGTTGCGGGCGCAATAACCAGAACATCCAACTGTTCAGCTATGCCTATATGCTGGACTTTCCATTCCTGGGTTTCCGTCCACAAATCTGTGATCACTTCTCTGCCGGATAAGGTGCGCAGAGTCAGGGGAGGAATAAATCTTGTGGCAGATTCGGTCATCATTACGATAACCTCGAAATCACTCTTTCTGAGTTTGCTTACCAGATCGGCTATCTTATAAGCGGCTATTCCTCCGCATATTCCTATGCCGACGGTTTTGGCCATACTAATCCTCCTCTCGAGGCGGCATATCTGTTCTGTTTTCTATTATTACTTTATGGTTGAGTATTTCATCCAAAGCTTCGGAAATCATTCCAGATAAACGGTAATTCTCATCATTCTTTTTCTTTTCAGATAATGTACGCGCTCTTTGGGCTGCAGCAACTACAACAGCATATTTACTTTGGCCTATACTCATTAAATCTTTGGCAGAAGGTGGAATCAAACCAATCACTCCTTAATTCAATAATATTTAACCCGGCAGCGCTCAGCTATGATTATAGCCTGGACCTTATTGATAGCCTCATCCAGATCATCATTGATTACAATGTAATCATAATATCTCGCCATAGCCATTTCTCTCTCGCAGGCATTCAGACGGTCCCGGATACTTTGCAGAGAATCTTGACCACGACTATGAATTCTCTCTACTAATGCTTCCACACTGGGTGGTTGTATAAAAATAAATACCCCATGGGGCATTTTTTCTCTAACCTGTCTGGCACCCTGGATATCAATCTCCAATAATACGTCGTAGCCGCTTTTTAGGGTCTCAACTACTTCACTTTTCAGAGTTCCGTACATATGGGAATAGACATGAGCGTATTCGAGAAACTCATTGTTTTTGATCTTTGTTTCAAAATCGGAAGGGTCAATAAAAAAATATTCCCGCCCATTGACCTCTCCCGGTCGTTTGGGCCGGGTGGTTGCCGAAACTGATAAATTAATATCGGGTACCCGGTCTAATACTTCCTTGTGAATAGTGCCCTTCCCTACCCCAGAGGCACCCGACATTACAAATAGAATACCCTTGCTGGTCATTTATTTACTCACGCTTCCTACCCATTACTTACATATCTTCATTGACCGTATCTTTTGAACTCAGCCGGTTGGCAACCGTTTCTGGCTGCACTGCGGATAATATAACGTGCCCGCTATCAACAACTATGACCGCCCTGGTCCTGCGCCCGTAAGTTGCGTCTATCAATACCCCTTTTTCTCTGGCTTCCTGAATGATACGCTTGATGGGAGCCGACTCAGGGCTGACAATAGCGACAATCCTGTTGGCTGCTACAATATTCCCGAAACCTATATTCACAAGCTTTATATCCATACCTCCGGTAAACCCGGATACACCTCCTATTACTATTCTATATTTTGTATTTGCTCTCTGATTTTTTCCAATTCGGCCTTAACATCAACGACAATCTGACTCATCTCTATATCATTAGCTTTGGAAGCTACGGTATTTATTTCCCGGAACATCTCCTGGACCAGGAAATCCAATTTGCGGCCTACCGGCTGAGTGCTTTTTAGGAGTTCGTCAAAATAACCGATATGACTGTTTAAACGCACAATCTCTTCCGTAACACTGGCTTTATCAGCGAATATAGCTGCTTCCTGGATTATGCGGCCTTCATCCGCCATATTATTGGTCATATCCGAGATCCGTTTCAATAGTTTCTCTTGATATTCCTGGGCTACCATAGGGGATCTCTTTTCTAATTTCTCCACTGACGAAAGAACATAGGCATTTCGTTGGGATATATCCTTGGCTAGATTGGAGCCTTCCTTGCTGCGCATTTCAACCAGGCTATCCACTGCTTCGTTTAAAGCTTGATTCAATACGGCCCATATTAGTTCCGGATCTTCCTGTTCATCTATCAAGTTGAAGACATCAGGCAGCCTAAATATATCTATAATCCTGAATTCGGAAGAAATATTAAGATTTTCTGCTAAATCCTTCAGGGAATCATAATAAGCCATAGCCAGACCTTTGTCAACCTTGATATTTCTCGCTGTATCTTTGGTTTTCTCAATATTAATGGTGATTTCTATACGTCCCCGTTGTAGGTATTTTTTCAATTCATCCTTAATCTTGTCTTCTAAAAATGCGTAACGTCTTGGTATACGCGTGTGTATATCGAAATACCTATGGTTTACGGTTTTTAGCTCGCAGCTGATTTCATAGCCATGCTGGTTTACGGCGCTGCGGCCGAAACCTGTCATACTCCTTATCATATTAAAAATCAACCTTTCCGATAGCCGCATACATGCGATCAAATGCCTCCTGCAGTCGTTCTTTGTCTACAGTTAAAGCAATTCTGAAATAACCTTCGCCATATTCACCGTAGCCGTTGCCTGGAGTAATGATGACACCGGTTTTTTCCAGTATCAACTCTGCAAACGATGCCGAAGTATAACCTTTGGGGACAGGTGCCCAGAAATAGAAACTTGCCTGGGGCGGGCTTACTTTCCACCCCATCTTCTCCAGGCCGGCCAGGGCAATACTTCTGCGTTCCGCGTAAACACGATTTGATTCTTCAACGCATTCTTGAGGACCACGCAGCGCTTCAATTCCAGCGTATTGGATTGCTTGAAAAACACCAGAGTCGACATTGGATTTAAAACGCCCCATAACCTCTACTGCGTTCTTGTTACCGGCTGCCCAGCCAATCCTCCAACCAGTCATATTATAGGTTTTCGAGAGAGAATGAAATTCTATAGCTACGTCTTTGGCACCAGGAAATTCCAGAATGCTGAGAGGTTTCAAATTGTCGTAAGCCATTTCGGAATAAGCGGCGTCATGGCAAATCAGAATGTCATAGGTACGGGCAAATTCTATCAGCTTAACATAAAAATCTTTATCCGCTGCCACCCCTATCGGATTGTTGGGGTAGTTGACGAACATCAATTTAGCTTTTTTAGCTACTTCAATCGGGATGTCCTCTAATACCGGCAAATATTTATTTTCTTCTTTAAGCGGCATAAAATAAGACTGCCCCCCGGCTAACAGGGTGCCGATATTATATACCGGATAACCTGGGTCAGGAACAAGGTTTATGTCACCGTGATCAAGGTAGGCAAAGGATACATGGGCTATTCCCTCTTTGGAGCCCAGTAATGAGACTATCTCAGTTCTGGGGTCAAGATCTACATCGAACCGTTTCTTATACCATTCCGCAACCGCCTGGCGGTATTCAAGAAGACCGACAGAACTTGGGTATTGATGATTGGCGGCGTCATAGATGCTTTGAGCCATGCGGTCAATAATATGACGGGGAGTTGGAAGGTCCGGATCACCTATCCCCAGGTTGATAATGTCAATACCTTGCTCCTTGCACTCGGCGATTTTCTGCTCTATACGCGCAAATAAATAAGGGGGCAGGTTTTGCATGGCTGAACTTTCTTTCATTAATAAAATACCTCCTATATGCTTATCTTCTATTTTCATTTTAATGTTATAGTACCTGAAAAGACCTCAGTAGCAGGACCGGTCATATAAACACGATTGTTAGCGGAGTTCCATTCGATATATAGATCGCCGCCGAGCAAATGTATAGTGACGGTACGATCGCTGAGACCGTTCAATACAGAAGCCACCAGAGTGGCGCAGGCACCGGTTCCACAAGCCATGGTTATCCCTGCTCCTCTTTCCCATACCCTCATAATAAGTTCACGGGGGGATACTACCTGGACGAACTCTACGTTGGTTTTGGCAGGAAAAAGTGAATGGGTCTCCAGTTCAGGGCCCCAAGCAGCTACTGGGACAACACTAATTTCAGGTACAAATATGATGGCATGGGGATTACCCATGGACACTCCGGTTATATCAAACTCTCCATAGGAGGTAGCAGCCTTAACTTTAACAGTACTGCCAGAGCCAACCATTGGAATCAACTCGCGATCCAATATAGGCTCACCCATATCCACGGTGACACTCTCGACTTGATCATTATTGACCTTAACAACTGGAAATCTCGGCCCGGCCAGCGTTCGTACCGAGATACTGTCTTTATTGACCCAACCATGTTCATAGGCGTATTTGGCTACGCACCTAATTGCATTACCACACATTTCAGGTTCAGAACCATCAGGATTAAAAATGCGCATAAAAACGTCCATTTCATTGTCATGACCAATGGTTACTAATCCATCAGCTCCTACCCCGAAATGCCGATCGCAAATCATTTCTGCGGACGGCTGGAGCTGGTCAGCATCATTCCATGAGGCAACTTTTGTAATAACGAAATCGTTGCCAAGTCCATGCATCTTAGTGAATTCCATAAAAACCCTCCTGACTATTTTGATGAAGTTCCCGATGCTACTAATTTCATATTTTAGCATAATTGGAGCTCTAAACAAAAAACTCCAAACAAGGTATACAATATTACAAAAAAGGAAGAATCTAATTTAAATTCGCTGTTACAAGGATGCCCTATTTTCCATATTGATTTGCTACGAGAGTAATAGAGTTCTTGAGTCGCCTGTTCAAAATTTCCGTAATAGACTGCAATATAAATGCAAATACTTGCATTATTGATGATACTGCCGGTAAAATGGCAGTATAGAAATATCTACTGGATTGTGAGGATTAGATTTGTGACTATGTTTAATGTGGACAAACTGAAATTTCGCCATGCATTTTATTTGCTTCTTCTAATGGGTATTTTAGCGACTGTTCTTGTAAATGGTGGATGTGTTAGTAAACAGGTGACAGCTCCTACTGCTGAAAAAGGCAGGCTGAAGGTAGCGGTTACCATTGTTCCCCAAGCTACTTTTGTAAAATGGGTGGGTGGCGATTTTGTGGATGTGGTTACCATGGTTCCTTCCGGTGGAAATCCAGAAAACTATTCTCCGACCCCTCAGCAAATGATGCAATTCAGCGATGCCAAGTTGTACTTTCTGATTGGCGTACCTGCCGAGGAGGCCCAAATAATGCCAAAGATTGAAAGCATGCAGCCTTCAATCAAAATAGTCAATTTACCTGAATTAGTAGATCAGAAGTATGTCCCGGTTACATTTCCTTCAGGCGAACGTGATCCCCATATGTGGATGTCACCAAAACGGGTGCAGGAAATGATTCGTATTACCGCATTGGAATTATCCAGCTTGGATCCTGCCCATGAAGCAGTATATGGTGCCAATGCGTCAGCTTACATTGATCAATTGGCACAATTAGACCAGCAAATCAGTTTAACTTTATCCGGTGTGGAGAGCCGTACCTTCATTATTTATCATCCGGCATTGGGCTATTATGCCAGTGATTATGGCTTGACAATGGTAGCCTTGGAAGAGGAGGGCAAAGAAGCAACCGCGATAGACTTGCAAGAAATCATTGACCTGGCCCGGAACAAGGGAATTAAGGTTGTATTTTACCAAGCTGAAATAGACAGCAAACAATCCCGTACCCTGGCTGATGAAATAGGCGGTCAGGCCAAAATGATCTCGCCCCTGAGTGCCGATTATATAAATAACCTGCACCAAATAACCGATACATTCGCTCAGGTCTTGAACCAATGATTAGGAGCATGCAATGAAGGAATATGCGATTGATATTAGGAATTTAAGCGTGAGCTACGGCAATATTGTTGCGTTGCAGGATATCAATCTGAAGATCGCCTATGGCGATTTCATTGGCATTATTGGCCCCAACGGCAGTGGTAAGAGCTCTCTTTTGAAATCTATTCTAGGACTGGTGAAGATTTCGCGGGGGGAGATTTCTATTTTAGGTAAAAAGCCGCAGGAGGCAAGATCCCAAATAGGATACGTGCCGCAAGCAGCCCATATAGATCGGCAATTCCCAATATCGGTCCGGGAAGCTGTTCTAATGGGACGTTTGGCAACAGGTACGCCCGTTTTTCACCGCTATGTTGCCAAGGATCTTCAGATAGTCGATCATTACCTTGAATTACTGGAGATAGCCGATCTCGCCGACCGGCAGATAGGGCAACTTTCAGGAGGACAGCTAAAGAGAGTGTTGGTTGCACGTGCTCTGGTGGTTATGCCCAGAATATTGCTGCTCGATGAACCTACCGCAGGTGTAGATGCTCATTCCAGTTCTGACATCTATGAGATTCTTCGGGATCTCAACCGCGACATCACAATCATCATCGTAACTCATGACACAATGGCAGTAAGTTCTTATCTTAAATCGATCGCCTGCATCAATCAGACCCTTTTTTACCACGGTGATCCTAATCTCTCCAGCGAGTTGGTTATGCAGGTATACGGTTGTCCGGTCGATCTTATCGCCCATGGTGTTCCTCACCGGGTGCTGGGTGAACACGACCATGGAGGTACGCAATGTTAAACGCTGTTTTACATTATAATTTTCTGCAGCATGCCCTGCTGGCCGCGTTATTGTCATCCATAGCCTGTGGTATTATCGGTACCATTATAATTGAGAAGCAACTTGTTATGATGAGCGGCGGTATTGCCCATACCGCCTTCGGTGGAATAGGACTGGGCTATTTTCTCCAGATCGAACCAATTATCGGAGCTCTGATTGTCTCGACCGGATCATCTATAGGTATAGCCTCCCTGAAACGAAATTCAAATACTAATTCAGATGTGCTAATGGGTATGTTCTGGCCCCTAGGTATGGCCGTGGGTATTCTGTTTATTACGTTTACCCCGGGCTACCCACCTGATATAACATCGTATCTATTTGGTGATATATTGACTGTAGCCCAAACAGACCTAGTTTTTATGTTCGGCCTGGATATACTAATTTTGTTTGTAATAACTGCATTTTATGATTTAATCAGTGTTTATCTTTTTGATGAAGAATACGGGACCGCTCTAGGTTTAAATATGCGGTTTATTGATTACCTAACTTTTGTACTAATAGGATTTACTGTAGTTGTAATCATTCGAGTCATCGGAATCATTCTAATCCTGGCTCTTCTATGTATTCCCCCGGCTATAGCACGAATGTATACTTATAATCTCCGCCGAATGATGTTGACCTCGGTCATCTTGGGTGTATTGTTCTGCGTTGTGGGACTGTGGATATCCTATAATCTTCAGTTAGCATCAGGAGCAGCCATCGTGGTATTGTCCGTGGTGGCTTACTTTATGGCCAGGGTCTGGCACAAGGCTGCAGGCACTGCCCGAGGGGACTAAAATAGCCTATCCGATTATTAAGATAATTATTTAGGAGTGACAACCTATGTCCAACCTGGCAGAATTAGAAAAAATGATGGCTAAAAGAGCCTTAAAACAGACCCGGATCCGCAGGAGTATTTTGCGGGGACTTTTGGAAAAGGGCGACTGGACCACTGCCCGGGATATATATGAATATGTGAAAACACGGCAGAAGGTTGATTTTTCTACTATTTATCGGAATTTAGATACTCTCACTGCCACAGGTATACTTTGCCGGGTAGAACGCCAGGATGCGGTAAGCTACTATACCATTAATCACCATGAGGGGCACCATCATCATTTAATATGCAAGTCATGCCAAAAGGTGGTATTGCTTGATTATTGCCCATTGCAGGCGATCGATCCTCAGATACTGGAGAATTTCTCGAATGTTGAATGTAAATTTGATCTATATGGCTTCTGCCGTGAATGTCAGGAACAAAATCGAAATACCAATGCCAAGTGATGCTTAAATACGAGCGTAAGGACGCGTGGTCGATAAACCAGGTAAAGTGTATAGCAGCCAGCGCCAAATCAACTTGAAACCTGAGAGCAGCAGAATAATCAACCATTCCCAGTTATTCAAACCGACCGTATTGAAAATTCCCTGCATTAATGGAATGTATAATACAGAGAGTTGCATGCTTATTGAGATAAGGACGGCTCCTATTAAATATTTGTTGCTCCAGAAACCTAGTTCAAATGGTGACAATGTTTCCGAACGGCATTCGAAAACATAGAATAATTGAGCGAACACCAGGGTTGTAAAGGCCATGCTTCGTGCTAGAGGCAGGCCATCTGCTCCATTGATACGACACCAGGCTAGACCGGCCATAAAAGCAGCAATTGTTATGGCAGCGATATAGATACCGCGGCTGAATATGATCCATCCCAAACCTCCCGAAAAAACCCCCTCATTTTTAGGCCGGGGTTTACGTTTCATGATTCCGGGCTCTGGAGCCTCAACACCAAGGGCCATAGCTGGCAGGCCGTCAGTGACCAGGTTCACCCACAGAAGCTGTATAGGCATTAGAGGCAGGGGTATGCCCATTAAGGATGCTGCGAACATCACTAAAACCTCGCCGATATTACAGCCCAGCAGGTATCTGATAAACTTTCGGATATTGTCATAAATGGCTCTTCCTTCATAAACAGCCTCAACAATGGTTGAAAAATCGTCGTCGGTCAAGATCATGGCCGAGGCTTCTTTGCTTACCTGAGTGCCGCTTATTCCCATGGCAATACCGATATCAGCTGTTTTAATCGCTGGAGCATCATTAACTCCATCTCCGGTCATGGCCACGACCTGGTTTCGCTTTTTCAATACACTAACAATACGATTTTTATGCTGCGGAGAAACCCGGGCAAATACTCTGTCCTTAAGTGCTTTGGAATATAAAATCTCGTCGGGAAGATTATCAATATCTTTTCCGGTTATTACTGCCGGTGTCCGGCTTATTCCTATCTCTTGTGCTATTGCTACTGCGGTTTTTGGATGATCGCCAGTTATCATTATTGGAATAATACCTGCATTGAGACATACTCGCACAGATTTAGCAGCCCCAGCGCGAGGCGGATCAATCATCCCGCACATTCCCAGCAGAATTAAATCAGTCTCAAGCAAGTTATCAGGCTTGTTTATCCATTCATTTTCAGGCAATATACGATAGGCAAAACCCAAGACACGTAGTGCCCCAGATGCCCATTTCTCCTGCATATTCAGAAAATGCGCCCGATCTGCGGCGCTAAGGAGCTTTATCTGTTTGTCTTTCAGAATATAAGAGCATGAGGTTATAATCACATCTAATGCACCCTTGACCAGCAGGCAGGGGCCATTATGGTCAACCACCACACTCATCATTTTACGTTCCGATGTAAATGGTATTTCCCGCAATATATTTTTTCGTTTGGTAATTGCAGCCTTAGCAGCCATAATCAAAAGCGCCGCTTCGGTAGGGTCACCTTGTACTTCATAATGGTTATTGGTTCTGTTGATTTCGGAATTATTACAGTTTAGTGCCACCTCCATAAGCATATTCAGATTTTGATCAATAAACGTGATTTCCTTATCAGCAATTGTCAATTTTCCAGATGTACTATAACCATCACCTTCTACTTCAATGGATTGACTGGAGGTAGCAATTTTCTTAACCGTCATCTGGTTACGGGTAAGTGTTCCGGTTTTATCGGAGCAAATTACCGTAGTACAGCCTAAAGTCTCTACAGCTGGCAGCTTCCTGACAATAGCATTCCTTTTGGCCATCCTCTGCACACCTAGAGCTAAAACCACTGTTACAATTGCCGGTAATCCTTCAGGTATAGCCGCTACGGCGAGACTGATACCCGCCATTAACATAGTGACAATATTTTCGCCACGCGCAATTCCGAGCAGGGTTACCATTATACAAACAGCCATGCATATTATTATCAATACCTTGCCGAGTTCAGCTAATTTAACCTGCAGTGGTGTCATTTCTGACTCGGTTTGGCTGATCATCCCCGCGATTTCACCCATAACGGTATTCATCCCGGTGCCAATCGCAATACCCTTACCTCGACCTTTCGTGACTGCAGTCCCCATGAAAACCATATTAACTCTTTCTGCCAGAGGACAATCAACGGAACAGATGCCAGCAGCTTGTTTTTCAACTGGCTCTGATTCTCCTGTTAAGGGAGCTTCGTCGGTTTCCAAGCTTGAAGAAAACACCAGTCTCAGGTCGGCCGGTACCTTATCCCCTGCCTCAAGTAATACCAGGTCTCCAGGCACTAATCCTGCTGCAGGAATTTTGCTCTTATGTCCATTGCGGATAACGATGGCTTCCGGAGCTGACATTTTTTTTATAGCTTCTAAAGAACGTTCTGCTCTAAATTCCTGCACAAAACCCAGAACAGCATTCAATATTACTATACTCATTATTGTTAAGGCATCGACCATATCACCGATTATGCCCGATATTACGGTCGCTCCCAGTAATACCAAAACCATAGTGTCGGTAAATTGGCTAATCAATATCTGCCAGGGCCTAATGACCGGGCCTCCCTGCAATACATTACTGTGCTGCAGTTGACGGAGAGCAACCTCCCTGTCTACTAAGCCCATTTCTAAATCGCTGTCTATTATATCTACAATTTCCTCAATACTGTGAGTCCACCATTTGCTACCATCCATTTTTGTGCCTCCATGAACTCTATCTCAGACAATTTTATTCATGAGCAGGCAATAAAAGACCAAAGGATAGACTATTCTGCCTATCCTTACAAATTCCATCTATTAAATTTAGTGCGTTTTAGTTCATACCAAAGCAGCCAGATTTTTTATGTCCTCAGCACGGAACGACTGGTCATTGATTATACTCAAATAGGTCGTTCCCTCATGATAAAAAACCAAACGATCCTGAATCGATTCCAAAATGCCGTAGGCTCTAAATATGAATTCAGTAACCCGCTTACCAAACAGTAGTACATATCGGGGTTGAAAAATATCCAATTCCTCAATGAGGTAATTCAAACAATTGACTACCGACTCGTCGGTAGGTTTTATGGGAGTACCTGAACAATATTGATTACTCAAGCGGCAGATGTCGTTGCTGCCAAGTAAAGGATTGGTTATCCGGCAAGGTATTGCATCCCCTAATGGGCAAGCTTTAGGTTGACATCTGACCATAAAAGTATGATAAGCAGCCTCAACATTAAAATATTTCTGAACTGCATTCCTTAATTCCACAATCCATTCAAGTTGACGGGTATTTGTGTTTTCGCACTCGAACACAATGATCGCTTCAGGAACCAGATCACCTTTACCCATTGCCGGTTTACTAATACATTTAAGAGGACCAGGACAACGTCGGCATTTAATAATTCGGTTCTCCAGCTTAATGATAGACTTAATATTTTGTTCGCGCCGATTTACATCCATGAGCATCTTCCATTCGCACTACAGGCATCCAATTTGGCGTTGAATATAAAAATACCGCTCGGAGCGGCATTTTTAGACACTTCAGTTAGAGAGCCAATTAATTTTACGAACCCATCTTAGTTACGAATCAATTGATTTTGTGTAAATACTCACGGGTCCGTTGACTTATCCCCCAGGTAGCATCTGTTAGCCGAGATGAAATATAACTACGAATATTGTCATCCATATCCGGGCTCTGTAGATCAAAAAGTATATAGAAAGCCCTCAATACATCATTCATATTCATCATCAATCGTTCTGGCGGGGTGATTTTCAGAAGTCCATCCTTGCGGCCGTAAAAAAAGACCATTCTTCTTAAAATCCACATAATTTCAGCATTGCTGAATAATTTTTTATCTAATATTTCGCTGAGGAGCTTGTCTGCCCCAACCTTATATTCACGTTCTTCTAATTCCTTATATTCATCGGTGTCGGTTATGGAAATGGGAATACCTAATAAATCTTGCTCCATTTAAAAACCTCCATTGAGGATTCATTACTTGATTACCCGCCGGGCTCCCACATATCGGGAAGCATAGTACCCCTCGCTTAAAGCTGAATAGATCACTCCTCCGCTGCTGGGTGAACTTGAATGAATGAATTGTCCATTACCAGCGTAAATACCAACGTGGCTAATTCCACCGTAGGTATTGAAAAAGACCAGATCGCCTGAACAAAGATTGGCTTTGCTGACTGCGATTCCCTGACTATACTGCCCAGCAGCAGTGCGATTAAGATAAATATTAAACTGTTTAAATATGTAGGAAGTAAAACCGGAACAGTCAAATCCACCCGGAGCCGACCCGCCATATCTATAAGGAGTACCAAGATATTGAGCTGCTTTGGCCACTACTCGAGCGCCAGAGACGCTGTCACCTGACCGCGATACTGATGGGGCAGCAGCAGGAGTTCCCGTTACCTTCAGAGCATCTCCCGCGTAAAGAGCATCGCTGGTTAAGCCATTAAGGATTTTAAGGTTGTCCACGGTAGTACCATACTTAAGGGCGATACTCCAGAGGTTATCACCAGGTTGAATTATGTATTGGGAAACGCCTTCACTAGAAATCGGAGCCGTGACCACTGCAGTGGATTGCACAACTGCAGATGAACTGGTTAGTTTGAGTACCTGCCCGATTTGCAGAAAATCAGAGGTTAATCCATTCAATTGTTTAATCTGATCAACTGTTACACCATTAGCATTGGCTATGTTCCACAAGCAGTCGCCTGTTTTCACTGTATATGTAGAAGGTACAGCTGCTACCACACCACTTACCAGCAAACTTATAAATATGGTTAAAACGCATATTTGAGCGGTTTTTTTCATTATACCCCTACCCTTCACAAAACATTTATAATTAACCATGTTTTCTGTTCTACAGTAGGGGGCAAAATTCCTGCAAAAAATACTATTTTTTTATTATTTTTGCTGGCAGAATTCCCTAAACATCATCATATCCTGATCATTGATCCCGCAGCATCCCAATTTATTGCGGTTTTCCGGCCCGGTTCCATGAAAATCTGAACCACCTGTAATTTGCAGGTTATGATGCCTTGCCAATACAATTAATTTGTTTATCTGAATTTGATTATGCTCGGGGTAAAACACTTCCAGGCCTTCTATTCCCAGAGCTATAATTCGGCCAATTAAAGAAGGGTCACCGATCAAACCGGGATGTGCCAGCACTGATATACCGCCAACATATTTAATCAAATGTATGGCTTCTTCTGGTGTAAATTTATAACGTGGTACGTAGGCGGGTCTACCACGGGCAATGTACAAATCAAATGCTTCCTGTTCTGAAGCAGTATAACCTTTATCGCGTATTGCCCTGGCTATATGGGGGCGGCCTATTACCCCGCCGCCGGCTTGCTTCTTAACCTCACCCAAATCAATACATATTCCCAGCTGTTCTAAGCGTCTGATTATACGCTCAGCTCTTTGGTGCCTTTCTAGTTTGATTTCATCCAGGCGCTTTGTTAAAATCCCGTCATTATCCTCTATGAAGTAGCCAAGAATGTGTACCTCATCGTCACCATAATCGGTATTTAGTTCAACTCCAGGTATAACATCGATGCTGAGTAATTCGGAATCAATTAAATGACGTGCCGTGATAAGGCCATCTAGGGTGTCATGGTCCGTGATAGCTATACCCCTTAGCCCGATCTTCTCCGCCATGTGTATGACTTCCACCGGTGTATATATACCATCCGAGGCTGTAGTGTGGACATGCAGATCATACATTCAATATAACCTCACTTATTAACAGGTCAAATTATCTGTTTGATTACCCGCAAAGCATTGCCGCCAAGTATATTTTCTGCTTCCAAGTGAGTAAATCCTTTGCTTTCAAGTAAAAGCGGCAACTGGGCATACTGTCCTACATCCCCCAGAACCATATCATCTGCACCATCGAAATCTGAACCCAGAGCCACGTGCTCAACACCTATTAAATCAGCAATATACACTATATGGTTGAGCATATCATCAATGGTTGCTCCGTTCTCTTTTACGAAATCGGACACCTGGGTAATACCAACCACACCGCCCTGGTCACCCAAGGTGCGCAGTTGGGAGTCACTTAAATTCCTCCAGTGGGGACAAAGAGAGCGAGCGTTAGCATGTGTTACAAAAACTGGACGGCTGTAAAGCTCTACGGCTTCATAATATGCCGCTTCGGAAATGTGTGCTAAGTCGAGGATGATCCCCAGCTGGTCCATCTCTTGGACTATTTCCCGGCCTTTACGGCTTAGCCCGCCGGCATTAGAACCTTCCCCTCCTCCGTCAGCCAACAGGTTGCGATTGTTCCAAGTCAAACCCATGCTGCGTAATCCGCACATATATAACACTCTCAATATCTCACTATCAGTACCTATACACTCCGCACCTTCCAGGTGCAACAAACAACCAAGTTTATCACCGTGCTCGGGATTTAGAATTTCATTGCTGCTGGTTGCTGGATATAAATAAGGTCGATTATTGTTGATCTCAGACCAAAATTTATCAGTTTGCTTAAGGATTTCGCGAAGACAGGTATTACTCTCAGCTGGTTTGGTAAACAATGCGAAGAATTGGAGAGAGACATGTGCCTGCAATGCCCGTTTAATATCGTATTGGGATTCATTCTCCAACAAAGAGCCGCCTTTACCACATAAATGTGAAATAGTATCACAATGCAAATCAATGATTTTCATATTATCCTCCCTTATTATTTCTATTAGTCATTTTACTCCGCGTAGTGAAAATAAAAAACCTGCTTTGCAAGCAGGTTAAATTGCGGATGATACTATTTTAAGCCGGAGGGTTTATTATCTGGGCTCGACGATCAATTTAATGGCAGTCCTCTCCTCGTTGTCTATTATGATGTCAGTAAACGCTGGTATGCAAATTAGGTCCATTCCACTGGGAGCAACGAATCCACGGGCAATAGCGATTGCTTTGATGGACTGGTTAATGGCTCCGGCTCCGATAGCCTGTATTTCTGCGGCTCCTTTTTCCCTCAGAACTCCGGCTAGTGCGCCTGCAACCGAATTAGGACTTGATTTAGCTGATACTTTCAATACTTCCAAGACAACAGCCTCCTTCAATAATGAATACACTTTTGCAATGTAGATTTAAAAGGTTGCTCTATTGAAGTATATTCTAAATGTATTCACTAATTCCTTCTTTTTCAATTATAGTAATGGCATATTTGCATGATAATGGAAAATATTGAAGGATCATTCCATTACAAGTGAGAATCTTTCGATCTTGATGGCCCGATTGTCATCCTCACTTAGCTCAATGAATACCCCCTGTAATTGAGCCGGTCCTGACGCGACCTCGAACCTGGTAGGACGACCATTTAAGAACTTTTCAACTATCGGGCCTATTTCCATGCCAAGAATAGAATTTGTGGGCCCGGTCATGCCCAGATCAGTGATATAAGCTGTGCCATTAGGCAAGATTCGCTCATCGGAGGTTTGAATATGGGTATGGGTGCCGAGTACAGCGGATACTCTTCCATCGAAGCAGTATGCCATGGCAAGTTTCTCTGAGGTTGCCTCCGCATGAATATCAACTATACAATGATCGACTGTACTATGTATATCATCCAGAATTTCGGCAACAGCCTGGAAGGGACAATCAAGCGGCGACAGAAACATACGGCCGGAGACGTTTATAACTGCAATCTTTTTATTGAAGCCGGCTCGATAAATGTGGTAGCCTTGTCCCGGGCAATCCCCGGGGTAATTAGCGGGCCTTATTAAACGTGGTTCATCATCAATGAAACCAAAGATATTTTTGTTATCCCACACATGGTTACCCATGGTTAAAACGTCTATGCCGGCTCCTAGCAGTTCATCCTTGACTTCTCTGGTTAAACCGCGCCCCCCAGCGGCATTTTCAGCATTAGCGACAGTGAAGTCCACGCTTTTTTCCTGCTGTAATTTGGGCAGAAAGTTTTTGATAATAGCGCGGCCTGGTCTTCCAACTATGTCACCGATGAATAGTATATTCAATTATCTGTCCTCCACATTAACGATTAAACACAAACACCCTGCCCTGGTCGCGGTAAATAAAAAGATTATGGTAAGAATCGTGTGATTGCCGGATCTTATTGATCAGGTGTTTTTCTTCATCACCGTTCAGGATAGCTGTAGTAACTATATCATTATCGTCTCTAATCAGCCAGGATGCAAATTCTTGCCGCACTAGTTTAATGAAAAGCTCAATCTCATCCTCCATCAAGGTTTTACTATCCCTGTACAGCCTTAAAATTGTAATGCCCGCATGTTCAATAAACTTAAAACTAATATGTATTGGTTTTAGGTTGCTCATTTTGTAGAAAAGTGCCATACTCCGGTGGCATGCGATAATAAAACGGTTGCCTTGCTCTTCGGTTAGACTGGTATCCAGCGCTAATTCTATTTTAATAATATCACGCACTGCATCAAATTTAACCGCACTGAGCTCGGCATACCGAATAAATGCCGACATCAGAGCATCTAGCCCAGAACCCTTGTCCATAAATATACCTTCCCCTTTTCTTAAATCGCATTAGATTTCATGATAGCACGAAAATAATCCTTCTTACCGACCTATGTAAATTCACCCATATTAGGAGCCACATACCTTAAAATGCAAAATCCATAATGACGGTCTTAGTACAAGGATATATTAAAAGCCCGCTAGATAGAGTATATCAAATACACTACTCAGCGGGCTGTGGTATCCTATTTCCTTGCAAACAAGTATTTTCCTACTTAGCTAATTCGACTGATCTGGTCTCCCTTATAACCATTACTTTAATCTGCCCCGGATAGTCCAATTCTTGTTCAACTTGACGGGCTATATTTTTGACTAAGGTTATTGTGCCCAGATCATCAACTTGCTCGGGTTTGACTATTATTCTAATTTCCCGGCCAGCTTGGATGGCATAAGATTTGTCTACCCCTTCAAAGCTGTTAGCCAAGTTTTCCAGTTTTTCCAAACGTTTGATGTAGGATTCAAGCGTCTCCCGTCGAGCTCCAGGACGGGAAGCTGATATTGCATCGGCCGCTTGTACCAATATGGCCTCGATTGTTTGAGGCTCAATATCTCCGTGATGAGCTTCAATGCCATGGATTACTTCCTTGCTCTCGCGGTATTTCTTAGCAAGATCTACACCTATTTCCACATGCGGTCCTACTACCTCATGGTCTACCGCCTTGCCGATGTCATGAAGCAAACCGGCACGTTTGGCGAGCATGATATCAACATCCAGCTCTGCCGCCATTACTCCAGCCAAGTGAGAAACCTCAATAGAGTGCTTTAGAACGTTTTGACCATAACTAGTCCTGTATTTAAGACGCCCTAAAAGTTTGATTATTTCTGGATGTAGCCCGTGGACACCTACTTCAAAAGCGGATTGTTCACCAACTTCTCTTAATTGCTGGTCAATCTGAGCTTTCGATTTTTCAATCATTTCTTCAATACGGGCGGGATGTATTCTTCCATCAGACACCAGGCTCTCCAGTGCTACCCGCGCAATCTCCCTGCGGACAGGGTCGAAAGATGACAGAATAACCGCTTCCGGAGTGTCATCAATAATAAGATCTACTCCTGATAACGTTTCGAAGGTGCGTATGTTGCGGCCTTCTCGTCCAATAATGCGGCCCTTCATTTCATCGTTGGGTAACGCCACAACCGAAACAGTGGTTTCGGATACCACATCAGCTGCACATCTTTGTATGGCAAGAGAAATTATGTTTTTGGCCCTTTTGTCTGCTTCTTCCTTGGCCTCCGATTCCAAACTCCTAATCATTATGGCGGTTTCCTGCCGGATTTCTTTTTCGACATTGGCCAATAATAATTCTTTTGCTGCTTCGCTGGACAAACCGGATAATCTTTCTAATTCCTTTAATTGCTGGCTTAAAACCGTTTTGACGTCTTGCTGTGTTTTATCGATGTCTTTTTCTTTTTCAGTTAGATTTTGTTCTTTCTTCTCGATATTCTCGGTCTTCTTATCAAGCTGTTCTTCTTTTTGCAGTACCCTTCTTTCTAAACGGTCCAGGTCCCTGCGCCTATCCCTAAGATCCTTTTCAGCCTCTTGGCGACTTTGGTGTATTTCGTCTTTAGCTTCCAGTAGTAGTTCTTTTTTCTTGGCTTCCCCTTCTTTAGTTGCCTCTTCAATAGTACGGGCTGCCTCTTCCTCAGCCTTTCCTAATTTGCTTTCCGCAATATTCTTACGGCCCAAGTAACCAATGCCTAGACCAATTACCAGAGCCAGAACAAGAAAAACAAATACTTCAGTAGTGATAATTGTTTTCACCTCCTCATAATTTACTTTGAAAATAAATATCTGATTATCAAAGGCCTGCATAAGAAAAGCCGAGTACAAAACCCGGCTTAAAACCTGTCCCGCTATATTAGTTCATCGTTTTATCAGCTTAGCGTTACCCCAATGCTCAGAAAAATGCTCAGCTGATATTTAACCAAACGATAACCTTTTCTTAACCAAATATACCATGAAGCAATCTATATTCAAATCATAAACAAGCATATATTTACTCTGCTTAAGAGCAGTTAAACTTTCAAACATACCAGCAATGAATCAAATATATATGTCAAAAATAGCTAAACTGGCTAAGTAGCGAGACATCCTTTCAGAGCCTTATAAAGATTTTAGTCAGTTTAGACAATAGTGTCAAGCTTGATTCTCTGCGGTGTTTGCGTTTCTCGCATTGAGTTTAGCCTTGATTCTATCCACACAAATATTGTATATTTCAGTATTGCTCTTAAGGAAGTCCTTGGCATTTTCTCTCCCTTGTCCCATCCGTTCTCCCTCAAAGGCATACCAGGATCCACTCTTCTGAATAACTTCCAGGTCAGTGCCCATATCCAGAACGTCCCCTTCCCTGGATATACCAGTACCAAACATGATATCAAACTCCGTCATTTTAAAGGGTGGTGCTACTTTGTTTTTAACTACTTTGACCCGGGTGCGGCTGCCCACCTGTTCGGTGCCCTGTTTGATCGGGTCAGCCTTTTTAACTTCGAGGCGAATGGAGGAATAGAACTTAAGGGCCCGACCACCTGTGGTTGTTTCTGGATTGCCATAGACTATACCTATTTTTTCTCGAATCTGATTAATGAATATTACCACTGCATTAGACTTACTTATATGAGCTGTCAGTTTTCTTAGGGCCTGGGACATTAAGCGAGCCTGTAGTCCAACGTGACTGTCCCCCATTTCTCCTTCAATTTCTGCTCGCGGTACCAGGGCTGCAACTGAATCTATCACCACTACGTCTATCGCAGCGCTTCTAACCAGTGCTTCTGCTATTTCCAGAGCTTGTTCGCCATTATCAGGTTGCGACACTAAAAGATTACTGATATCGACCCCAAGCCTCCGGGCGTAAAGTGGGTCAAGGGCATGTTCGGCGTCGATAAAAGCGGCCATCCCGCCTTCTTTTTGGGCTTGGGCTATAGCATGGAGGGCAACGGTAGTCTTACCTGAGGACTCAGGACCAAAAATTTCGATGACTCTTCCCCTGGGAAAACCACCTACCCCTAAGGCCATATCCAGAGATATACAACCGGTAGATATGACATCGATATTCATGGTTGAATTTTCTCCGAGTTTCATAATAGAACCTTTGCCAAATTGGCGTTCTATGGTTTTAATGGTGTTGTTGAGCGCTTCTACCTTGTCTTGTTTCAGGTCTTTTGTATCCACACCTTCTCCTCCTCAAACATATGTTCGATTTCATAAATTATAAGGCAAGTATAATTTTAATGTCAATACATATTTATCCTTTTAGAGCAAATGAGTCCAATTCTGAATAAACCGGTCCAGAGGATTTTAGATCACTCATCATTAAATATAGCTTATCTACCCGGAAAGCAATGAGTCTATCCTTAGCTGCCAGGTTATCGGCTGCCACCTGCATGTCCCTCAGATTGTGGTCGGAACGGATCCTTCCCAGCGTTAAGTGAAAACGATGCTCTCTTTCCGGTTCATAACCGAGTTCTCCTAGATAAGCGTCCACGCGCTCCGCCAGGAATTCGGCTTTATCGAGCTCGCCTTTTATCCCTAACCAAAATACTCGGGGTCTCCTTTTATTAGGGAAATATCCCAATCCACCTGCGGATAAATTGAAAGGAGGCGCTGCATCAGCTGCCAAGGAAAGCCGTTTTTTCAGCTCAGGGATATCTGAAGCGCCAACCTCTCCAAGGAATTTTACGGTTAAGTGGTAGTTCTCATATTCCACCCATTTAATATCAGCCCGCCTAGTGCCTATCTGATTTCTAATCATACGTGCGTGCTGTTTGACAACGTCAGGTACCAAAATGGCTAAAAACATTCGCATAATCATGATCCTCACTAACACTTGGTCAATTCAATATGTCTTCGCAGCAGATCAAGAGCAGATTTGGCAGATACAATCCGAATAAAGTCGCGGTCTGGTAAACCTAGTCTCAATTCCCTAACCTGGTATCCACCCTCGTAGGCTATCGCAATATATACCAATCCCACCGGTTTTTCCTTGGAACCGCCTTCCGGTCCAGCTATACCCGTTATAGAAAGGGCGTAAGTAGTCCCTGTTTGGCGACGAAGTCCTTCCGCCATTTCCCGGGCGGTTTCGGGGCTAACTGCTCCATGCTCCAGCAAGGTTGTTTCGCTTACCCCTAGAAATAATTGCTTGGCAGTATTGCTGTAAGAGATAACTCCGCCCCAGAAATAATCGGAACTTCCCGGTAAATCTGTAATCATTTTACCCAGCAACCCTCCGGTACAGGATTCCGCCACCGCCACACTGGCATGCTCCTCCAACAGGAGACGAGCGGTTTTAGTCACCAGTGTATCGTTATCCAAGGCGAAAACATCTTTTCCCAGTCGGTCAACTATAGCCCATGTCAATTGATCCAAACGCACGTGCTGTGGCATCTTTTCGCTAGTGGCAGCCTGTGTAAGCTTGATGTGAACCTCACCATCTGCTGCCAGTAAAGCCATAGAAAAATCTGGCGGGATATTAATTAAATCACCGAGCTTCTCCTCAACTTGTGACTCGCCTAATCCTAGAATTTTTATAGTCTTTTTAATTATCTGCTGGTCTTTAATTGCTAAGTCCTTCTTAATTAAGGATTCAACCTCGTTAGTAAACATTTTGGTCATTTCTCTGGGGGGACCGGGTAATAAAACCAATATTTTGCCGTTTTTATTTAAGTACATACCCGGAGCTGTACCGTTTGCGTTTTTTAGCACTATAGCCTCTGCAGGAAACATTGCTTGGCGGAGATTATTATCTGGCATGGGACGGCGGCGACTGGCAAAGTAATCACGCAGTTTTTGCTCTTCATCCGCTCTGAGCTCCAACTGGCATTGCATTATTTCACTGGCTACAATTTTAGTAAGATCATCAAAGGTGGGGCCCAATCCCCCAGTGCTGATGATTAAGTCAGCAGATGCCACCGCAGTAGAAAAAGATCGGACCAGATTTTCCCGATCGTCTCCAACTGTGATTTTGCCTACGATTCGCAGCCCCATATCCATTAACCGGGAAGTCAGGAAATCTGCATTGCTATCCCGGGTAGTTCCCGATAATAATTCATTACCAGTGGATATAATGTAGGCTTCTCTCAATTAATTTCACTCCCAAGAAACAATTTGCCTAGGTCTCTTAATATTATAAGCAATTTCT
>JAXDBN010000203.1:0-3907 GCA_034678805.1 Syntrophomonadaceae bacterium | reverse complement strand
TCAACTGTTATTTCCGATTCCTTGACGGTTTCCTTATTTTTACCGCACCCGCTTATTATGAGCATTGCTGAAAGTAAAATCAGCAGCAGCCCATACCCCAACCTTCTGTTCACCAGTTCGCCTCCTCATTTTTCCGACCCGCGGGTCAATCCATTGTTTAATTATACCTGCTCCATATTTCCCGGGTCAATGCAGTTATTACGGGGGACTTTCCCAATTGACTGGTTCATTAAAAAAGCATCCTCAATGCGCTTACCAACATTGGGGATGCTCAATTTTTTACGATTATACTAGGAGAAAAAACTGTCTATAACTTTAATGACTGGTATTGGGCATATTAGGCAAGTTGGGCATAGAAGTAATCTGGGTGCCGGCCGGCAGTTCGAACAGGCTGTCTGGCTGGGCAGCCAGGTTGTAGTTTTTATACTCCATCACAATATTGGCTCCGTTCGACTTTGATTCCACCCGAACTGGCATGCCGATATCCTTGCGGATCCACATTTTGGTGTTATCAGCGTCAGCCACGGTCACTACCAGGCAGTCATAGCCATCTTTCTTCTCCTCGCCTGCTACCGTCATGCCAGTGGTATCACCGCTCTCCTTGGCCCAGGAATTAGGCGACTCCGCTCCCTGCTGGGGAGTCGTAACCTTCATGGCACTCTTGGTATCGGGATTATACATGTAAACCTCTCCCGGGGTTTTCATTAAGGTGATCATCTTCATGCCCATAGATTCCATTTCCATACGGACTTTCTGATCCTGGACATACATCTTACCGCTACTTACTACCGACTTGCCATCAGAGCTGGTAACGGTCGTGATCATATCGAAGGACATACCTTTTACCTGACTGGCTGATTTCATTATGCTGCTAAGATCGCTTCCAACCTGGGTCTTGGTTTCTGTCTGCGTCTGGGTGGTATTAGCCGGTGCGTTGGCAGTCTGTCCTTTACTGCCACAGCCTATCACCCCTACCACCATAAACATTCCTACCAGTACTACTGTTAACCATCTTCTCATCCGCCTGCCCCCTTTTGATCAAATTTGTCAATGAAGCTACCTATTCATTAATACGGTTTCCGGACTTGATTATCCTGCTGGTTAAAGTCCTATTTACCGAACTGACCAGGGAGCATTTTTCAAGTTAAGTGCAGCTTTAGAGAAAATATGGGTTGGTTAGCCCCTGTCTGAAGGCTTCTTTAGCGGTGGGGCTGGAGTCGATACGGTAATAACGCTTCCCATCCGTCTGATCATACCAGACAGCGATTCTGATATTGGGATATGCGGCCAGGGAATGCATACAATCATTGATCCAGGCCGCCTTATCTCCCCCCAGTTCGCTGCAGGAAAACTCGGTAATCATAAAAGGCTTGCCCGGGAATTTCCGCAGGTATTCATTATAGAGGGGGCAGTATATATCGTTAAAGTTGCGCCAATATTCATATGTGAAACCGGTCCCGTTGTTGTAGCCGGTAAGCCCTACCCAGTCTACATAGTTGCCACCCGGGTAATACATTTCCGCCCTATTCCATTTGAAATCAGGAAAGGAGCGGTCGTGGGGATTCCAAACAAATATGGCATTATCGGCCCCCTGTTGTTCAAAGATATCATGAATACGCTGCCAGGCGAGTATGTATAAATCCGGGTCTTTGCTGTAAAACCAGGCACACCAGGGATCCCAATCTCCGTTCATTTCGTTGGCAAAACGGACGAAGACCGGATCACCTACATTCTTAACCTGCCGGGCCCACTCGGCTATATAGGAGTCGTATTCGCCGTTAGCGATAGAGGGAATAATAACGCTGGTCAATTCCCAGTTCATAGTCGGCGCCAGGGTAAGCATCATTATGCGGCCGTCGGCATAGGTGTCGGCTACCAGCTTGTTGGGAAATGGTTTATAGAATTCGGTGTAGGTCATAATAAATTCGAATTTATGATCTAAGGATTGTTCGTACTGCTTGTAGGCTTCAATGGCCTGGGGTGTGAAAACGTTGGGATGGAAGAGAGGATGAAAAATGCCCCACATCATCTGGTTTTTGGGGATAGTCACATGTAACCGGGTACCATCCAGGTTGATATCTTCTATGACGGGATCCTCGGCTGGTCTATATTCCGGTATAATCGGCTGGGCTTGGTAACTCCCTAAAATGCTCTCAAACACCGGACAGAAGCGTTCATAATTCTCTACATTGGTCTTCATAACGAAGGTATATATGCGATCTGGATATATCAGATTTATTTCCCGGTAGAGATTTAAATCGTCAGGCACATTGTTCAGCCGCGGTCGTTCCCACATGATCCGATAGGCGGGGATGCCATTAACCGGATTCCAGTTATAGGCCCACACAATCATCCCATTCTGCTGCCGCAGTACCTTGTAGTTACTGTACTGAATATAATCGTTAGCTGATACATTTTGCAGCGATTGGACATAGACCTTAATGACCGCTTTTTGATCAGGTGCGGTCAGCCTGGTCATGGTACCCTTATATGTATCATCGACCACCCAATCCCCCGGCAGATCAATCCGGTATCCATCAACTGTATTTACGTAGGTGACCTTCTCGGGCCGAATCTCGGCAGACTGAGTTAGGGTGGACTGAGATTGATATTTCTCCATATCCTCGGCGTCCATTGCTGTCGAGGCAGGTAATATTAGTAACAATGCCAGTAAAAATGCCCAGAGATATCTTGTCCGAAACAAACTCCAACCAACCTCCCCGGTGATTCTCCTTTTTCTATTCTCTATCTATTTCTGATTCCCTGCCTGTTTCTCATAAAACCTGGTAAAGATAAATTTTCCAGGCCGAATCATCATTATCAAATACTTTTAGCAGCTTAAGATCAATATCAGGGGCGTTCTCGATTGCCAGGGCAGAGAATACGTACCTCCCCCCCATGCTTTTTAATTGGCTGGTATCGATATCCAGTTGCTCAATTCTAATCCCGCTGTCTTTCTCCATCATGCTGTTAGTCATTAATTTGGCCACGAAAATATAACAGCGGGAACCTCCCAGACCATCAAAATAGTCGCGATAAAATGGATCTTTATCCAGCTCCGGGGCGATGACCTTGCGAAATTCATGCTTGTAGGTTAGGGGATAATTGCTGGCATAACCATCCAGGGTGTAAAAACCATTATACTGGCTGATGCTGGGATGGATGCCGATGCTGACCACCCGGTAATCCTTCTGGGGCAATCCTATGAAGTTGCTAATATCCTGAAATTGTTCTTGAGCAAAAAACTCCGCATAGGTCGGGCTGCCCGATTTTTTTTCGACTATGGCGTCATTGTTAACAAAGACAAACCCGATCTGGACAGTTAGCAGAACCATAGCCAAGAACTTGCCCGACCTGGTTTTGCCGGTAATAATTTTCAAGGACAGTGCAAAAATCAAGTACCATAACAAAGGATGGAGCCAGTGGAAACGACTAAAGTTGAACTCGCGCAATATGCCGACTTGCTGTTTGACAGGAACCCAGCCATCCCAAAACCAGTACCCATACCAAAGAGAGATAATGCCGCACAAGAAAATCAACCCCAGTAGAAGAACCGGCGCCTTTCTCCTGACCAGGCTAATAATGAGAGCCAGGGCAGCCGAGGGAAGAATCACCATGTTTTGCAGGCTGGCGGCATGAAACTGGCCAAATAAGAAATTTTTAGCGCTGGCCCGAAACGCAGCCCATAGCCCTTGAATACGGCTGAGGGGAAATTCACTGCGAATGGATACGAACCCGGGATCGAAAAAGGTATTGTAGATCAAACGGTATTCCACCACCGCATAAACGCAACCCATAAAAATGATCGCCGCTAAAAAGTTAAGGTTTAGTTCCTTCTTGGATAAGGCTTCCCCCAGCCACCAGATTCCCAGCAGCAGCAGGAAGAATGCAAAACTGAATACCAGGC
>JAXDBN010000202.1:0-13115 GCA_034678805.1 Syntrophomonadaceae bacterium | reverse complement strand
TAATAAAAAAGATGATGGGTATAGAAAATCCCCTGCCGGCGAAGATCCAAGGGATATTTGCCGATAAATTCGCCAAGGCCAGCCCCCAAAGAAGATTACTGCGGGCCAAGTTGGACAGGAGAGAAGGCGTAGACTATTTTGTCCTAACCGGCAACCAAACCAACGGGGCATTAGCCTCAATGGTGGATTGCAACGTGCTCCTGGATATTGCCGCCGGAAGCGGGGGAGTGACCTATGGACAGACGGTGTCCGGTTTTATGATTGGGGATATAAGCAATGCTTATCACGAACAGCCGGAAGTGGATTCAGAGGATGAAAGCAAAAAGGCTAAACTAAATTGATGCAAGTCAATAAATATTCCATATGGTAACCATCACGGTAGCAGGAAAATCTGAATCTTTTTCAGTTATCAACTATTTGCCGCAAATAAATGTGGGAGAGCGAATGAAATGGATTTCTCACCGCTATGGATTTCAATACGAATAGCCGCAGCCAGTACGGTAGTTGTTTTCTTTGCCGGGCTCGGCACCGCTTGGCTGGTGGCCAAATACCAGGGTAAGACCAAGGGCTTGATTGACGGAATATTAACCCTGCCTATGGTTTTGCCGCCTACCGTGGTAGGCTTCCTGCTTTTGGTACTATGCGGAAAAAACGGCCCGGTAGGGCAGCTGCTAAAGTCCATGGGAACCCAGATTATATTCACCTGGTGGGCCGCGGTAATTGCAGCTGCAGTAGTCTCTTTTCCAATGATGTACAAGACCACCCGGGGGGCATTTGAACAGATTGACAGCAATATAATCAACGCTGCCCGTACCCTGGGAGCACCGGAATGGAAGGTGTTCTGGAAGGTAGCGGTACCGGTTTCGTGGCCGGGGATTATCTCTGGAACCATATTAGCTTTTGCGCGCGCCCTGGGCGAATTCGGTGCCACTCTTATGGTAGCCGGCAATATACCTGGTAAAACCCAGACTATACCTATCGCCATATACTATTCAGTGGACCGGGGCGATATGCAGACTGCTCTTACCTGGGTGATAGTGATATTTGTGATATCCCTGGTAGTAATGACTGTTATGAATTACTGGCTGGATAACCAGAGCAAACAAGGATTGGCAGGTATCCAATAGGATGGAACTGTTTGTAGATATTAAAAGGCGTTTGCCCGGATTCCAACTCAATATAAAGTTCACCGCCGGAAGACAGGCAATTGGGCTGCTGGGCGCGTCAGGCGCTGGTAAAACCATGACCCTGCGCTGCATTGCCGGTATTGAGAGGCCCGACAGCGGGAGGATTGTTCTGAATGGGCAGGTATTATACGATTCAGAAAAAGGTATCGACCTGCCCCCGCAGAAGCGCAATATAGGGCTGCTATTTCAAAATTATGCCCTGTTTCCGAATATGACCGTAGAGAAAAACATAGCCTTTGGCTTGGACCATTTAGGTAAGCGGCAGAGAAAAGAAGCGGTTAAGCACCAGATCGAGATGATGAGACTCGAGGGTATGGAGAAGAGATACCCTGCCCAACTATCCGGAGGCCAGCAGCAGCGGGTGGCTCTGGCCCGGGCCCTGGCAACAGAACCCGACGCCCTGCTGCTCGATGAACCTTTTTCGGCCCTAGATAGTTTTTTGCGTGTTCATTTAATCAAGCAGATGAAGGATATTCTGAACCACTATCAGGGTGTTGCCCTGTTTGTGACCCACAACATGGAAGACATCCACAGCATCTGCAGCAAACTGGTTTTGTTGAGCGAGGGCGAGGTGGAGGCATCCGGCAGCCGGGAGTCTATCTTTGCGCAACCGCCTTCGCTGTCATCAGCCATGATCACTGGCTGCAAAAATATTTCCGCCGCTCGTGTGTATGCCCCAGGACAGGTGGAAGCGCTCGACTGGGGCCTTAAACTTAAAGCCAACGCTGGTATGTGCACTGAGGAGATTCACCACGTCGGTATCCGCGACATTAGCCCGGCCTTGGGCTGGGACAAAGAGAATGTCTTCAGCTGCTGGCCCAGTTTTGTCAGCGAAACCCCATCGCAAATGACGGTTTACCTATCGATGGAAAAGCAGCCGAGCAGTGTAGATGACTATCACCTGCAATGGGATATGCCTAAAAGACAGTGGCTGCATCTCAAAGACCAGCCCCTGCCCTGGAAGGTATGTTTAAAACCGGAAAAACTAATATTGGTTAGCTAATTTTTATAAGATTATCTTGCGAATATCACAAGTTAAGGAGGTACTGACGTTGAATCAAATATTAGAGTTCTTAAAGGCCAATCCGGTATTTTATCTGGCTACCGTTGACGGTGACAAACCGCGGGTAAGACCAATCGGATTTTTCATGGAATACGAGGGAAAACTGTACATTGCCCTGGGAAAACATAAAAAATCGTATCAGCAGATATTAGACAATCCCAATGTGGAGATTTCTACAACCAGTCCCAAGAACGAATGGATAAGAATCACCGGTCAGGCGATTGTGGACGATCGGCCTGAGGTTATAGAAGCAGTGTTTATCAATAGGCCAAGGTTGAAAGATCTGTATAATGAGAAGACTGGTCTTGTCATTGCTCCCTTATACCTGGAACACGCTCAAGCTGAATTTTTCGACATGACCGGGAAATATCAAAAAGTCATCCTATAGCCGGGCTGCACCCAGTGGAGGCGCAGCAGTGCAAGCGATATTAATAGAGCAGCGAACATTATACCAATAAGGTATTGAACAGATTCAGAACATAGCCGATTATGATGATGCCGATTATTACAGTGCCAACAAATACCCGCATTAGCTTGGATTTAACCACCTGGTTGAGCATTATCAAAGATGGCGGAGATATGGCGGTTACCGCCATCATGAAAGCCAGCACCGTCCCCACCCCTACTCCCCGGTATACCAGGGCCTCGGCAATGGGCAGGGCTCCAAAAATATCGGCATACATGGGGATGCCGATAGCGGTGGCCAGCAGCACTGAATACCACTTATCCTGACCTAACAGGACAGAAATCAAATCTTCCGGGATCCAGTTATGGATGGCTGCTCCAATTAAGACGCCTATTACTATATAAATCCAGATCCGCTTGACTATATCGGTTACCTGGTCGCGGGCATATACCATTCTGTCCCGGCGGGTCATAGTCAGCTCTTCGTATTCCGATACCTGCTGGTGGAAAACGAAGGGAGCCACATACTGTTCCAGGCTCATCTTACTGATGATGGTCCCGCCGATTATAGCCAGCACCACTCCAACCACCACATAGACAATAGCTATTTTCCAATTGAAGATGCTGGCCAGGAGGATCATAGAGGCCAGGTCCACAAACGGCGAAGAAAGCAGGAACGAAAAAGTAATCCCCAAGGGCAGACCCGCGCTGGTAAAGCCAATGAAGAGTGGGATTGAGGAACAGGAACAGAAGGGGGTAATAGTACCCAAGAGCGCACCGAGCGTATTACCTGTAATTCCCTTGAATCTTCCTAAAATTGCCCTGGTCCGTTCAGGCGGATAGTAGCTTTGAATATAGGAGACCAGATAAATGAGCACCGTCAGGAGAATGAATATTTTGATGATGTCATAGATAAAAAAATGAATGCTGCCTCCCAAACGGGTACTTACGTCCAGATTAAAAAGATTTTCCACCAGTGAACGTACCAGGTCGGAGAGCCATTTCATTTTAAGCAATTGGTCATTCAGGAATCTGAAAATAAGCATTAGAGATCACCCGCTTTAATTTATTTTTCCCGGGGATGCTTGCCTGGATTACAAGAACTGGTTTATTTGAATCTGCATTTATCTTATAGGTTTCGTCTGCTGAAAAAATAATCGCTCTAAACGTGTTATAGATTACTAACGGAATAATTGGTTATCATGCCTGTGACTATTAATTTTGGATCTCAGGAAGCATAGGGATTTCCTTGGGGAACCAATTACGGGTCCGGTTAGCTAAATGTACTACCGACAACATGACCGGTACCTCTACTAAGACTCCTACTACCGTAGCCAAGGCTGCTCCCGACTGCAAACCGAACAGCGAGATGGCGACCGCTACCGCCAGTTCGAAGAAATTGCTGGCGCCTATTAAAGCCCCGGGAGCGGCTATCGAAAAAGGTACCTTAAAGAAGTGCGCCAGCCCGTAAACCAATGCGGAGTTGAAGTAAACCTGGATAATAATCGGTATCGCGATCAAAAGGATATTGAAATAGTTATTGGTTATGACTTCTCCCTGGAAAGCGAAAATAATTACCAGGGTAATCAACAGTGCTATGATGGTGACCGGCTTTAGTTTGGCCAGGAAAACATTTTCAAACCAGTCCGTACCCTTGGTTTGGAGGAGGTTTTTGCGCGATAAGTAACCAAATGACAGCGGGATGACTATATACATAAATACCGAGAAGAACAGGACATTAGTCGGTACAACGATGTCGGTTACCCCCAGCAGGAACATGACTATTGGAGCGAAAAGAACCAGCATGATGAGGTCGTTCAAGGCTACCTGAACCAGGGTATAAGCAGGGTCACCGTCGACCAGGTAACTCCATACGAATACCATAGCGGTGCAGGGTGCGGCCGCCAGTATGATGCACCCGGCGATGTATTCCTGGGCCAGGGTCGGCTCCAGGAACCTTATAAATACATGGTTAAAGAAAAACCAGGCCAAAAAGGCCATGCTAAATGGCTTAACCAGCCAATTCACGAAGAGGGTGATAAGAATGCCCTTCGGTTTTTTGCGAACATCGCGTATAGATGCAAAATCTATACGCAGCATCATGGGATAGATCATAAGCCAGATCAGGATAGCAATTACCAGGTTAACTCCGTTAAGTTCCCAACCGCTTATAATTTCGATCATGCCGGGAGCAGCACGGCCCAATAAAACACCCGCGACTATGCAGAGGGCCACCCAGATGGTGAGATATCTCTCGAAGATATTAAGTCTCTTTACTTCCTGGCTCAAAAATAACATCCCCTTTATTCAAGTACGTTCTAATGGTACATGCGGTAACTTGAATGAAAATCAGATCAGGCAGCTTATCCTAATTCTTCATTTATAAATTTCTTTATCTCTTCCCGTTTGGGAACACGGCCTGTGACTTTGACCTTGCCGTTGATTACCAGGGCTGGGGTGGACATGATCTTATAGGACATAATCTCCTGAATGTCTTTGACCTTTTTAACATCGGCAGCCACGTCCAACTCCGCCAGCGCATTTATAACCTCTTTCTCCAGATTCTCGCAACGGGAACAACCAGGACCTAATACTTTAATTTCCACATCCATCATCCTCCTAAATCAAATTATTGACTGGAATTTTTGAAGCCGGGGCTGCTTATTTTTACAGGCAATAACGTCTTCATTACGGTCTAAAGCCAGATACCGCTGGTAGTCTTCCCGGAATTCCGGAATTTCACTTATTTCTACATTCATCAGCGATTTCAGAGGCTTAAGGACTGAACCTTTTAACAAGTCTTCATTAATCTTCAGATATGAATTCTGCCGATGCCGGCGTTCAACCACGATACCAGCTTGTCTGAGTACCTTTACATGCTGGGAAATACGCGGCTGGCTCATATCCAGGGTGGCTACCAGTTCGCAGATACAAAGTTCACGAAGGGAAAGCAGTTTGACAATTTTCAGCCGGGTCGGGTCGCCCAATGCCTTAAAGATCTTAGCTGTAGTTTCAATCATGTTAATAATCACACCTACCTTGATAACTATTGGCTTATATAATAGTATTATTATATTACTACCTTTTTTATTCAAACGGCAAGTGTATCTTTTGAAGCGAAAGGTTGTTTGTGATCATATTCCCTGCTTCAACATCAACCTACAGATTTATTGGAGGTGAAAAAATGACCAAAAAGGTTGTCGTCTTGCCCTGCAGCGGTATTGGCAAACCTACTGGCGAAATCGGACGGCAAGCAGCATACACGGCTTGCCGGGCAAGACCAGATGGTACAGGCATGGCCTGTTTAGGTCGCCTGGTGATAGATGATCCGGAAATAATCAGTATGGTTCGGGATAATTTTGTAATCACCCTGGATGGATGTCCTGACGACTGTGCCAGAAAGAATGTGGAACGATTCGGTAAGTCGGTGGACAGCTCTATCCACGTAGCTGATCTGCTGGAGCGATATCCTGATTTGCAGCCGCAGGGGATTTTGAAACTGGGGGACGATGGGCGGAAATTGGTGAAACTTTTAAGCGAGCAGATTGCCGCTGAGATTGATAAGCTAATTGGTGAGGAGGGCTAGAAATGGGCATGAATATAAATGTCACTAAAAAACCAATCCGAGTGGCTGTGGTACCTTGCAACGGCGATGAGTTATGCGAAGGCACCCTAACCCGTTTTGCCACCCGTAAAGTATTGGAGGAATTAAGGCCCGGTCAGACAATAACCATGTGTTTACCCTTGTTTGCAGTTGGTAATGAAAAACAGCGCACTTTTACCCACCGCATAGCTACTATCACATTGGATGGGTGCGATAGGAAATGTTGTTCCACCTCTGCCGCCCAGCAGCAGGGTCTGCCCATCCACCCGCTGGTAATCAGTGAGATCCTGGATAAGCATGGGATAAAGCTTTCCGGTAATCCCCAGTTTTTGAATGAGGCAGACCAGGAGGCTCTAGACCTGGTGGCAGATGAGATTGCCGCTGAAGTAGATCGAATCATTGCCCAGAGCAGTTAATAAGGAGGATCAAAATGACGGATCAGAATCCATGTTGTGCAGGAGTACCGGGATGCTGCACTCCCACCAGTACCGGACAACCGATTAATATCGGAAATACCAAGAGGCAGATTGTTATTGATTTTTTGTTCCTGGATTTGACTGTGTGTGACCGCTGACAGGGTACTGACAGCAGCCTGGACGAGGCTGTAGCAGAGGTTGCCAGCATACTGACCGCTACCGGCTACGAAGTTGTGGTCAATAAGATCAATGTCAATACCGCCGAATTGGCTGAGACCCACAGATTCGTCAGTTCCCCGACCATCAGGATCAACGGCCAGGATATCCAGATGGATGTGAAGGAGAGTCTATGTGAATCGTGTGGAGATCTCTGTGGTGATCAGGTTGATTGCCGGGTCTGGATTTACCAGGGGCAGGAATATACCGTTCCGCCCAAAGGGATGCTTATTGAAGCAATTCTTAAGGCTATATATGGGGGGCTGCCTCAAGCCGGTGAGACTGCGGAGGAATATGTAATGCCGGAAAACCTGCGCAATTTTTATGCGGCCATGGCTAATAAGGAGTAGAGAATTTCATGAGCCAATCAACTAAACAGAAGGTTTTATTTATCTGCACCCATAATTCGGCCCGTTCACAGATGGCTGAGGCGTTGCTGCGTATGTTATACGGGAATCGTTACGAGTCATTTAGCGCAGGAATATCGGCATCGTATGTCGACCCTTACGCGGCCAAGGTTATGGAGGAATTGGGGGCAGACATGTCTAGGCATCGTTCCAAGAGCATCGATGAACTGACCGGCATCGATTTTGATTATGTGATTACCACTTGCGATGAGGCCAGGGAAAGCTGCCCTTATTTTCCGGGACGTCACAATATTCATCACAGTTTCAGTAAAGCATCCAAGCAAGGCCATGAAGCAGAAATATTGGCCTCATTTAGGTCGGTACGGGATGAGATCAAAGCATGGATTGAATCCCAGTTTGCAAGCTAGGACGGTTATCGCAATATAAAACCATAATGATTTGAAAACCTGGTTTTTCTGATGTTGTAAACCAGGTTTTTAGTTTGGGTTGGACTGAACAGCCACGAACAAAGCACATATTGTTTTGCCTCCAAAACCATACTAAATAAAAGTGAATGTGGCTAGGAGGAAGATTCAGAGTGTTTAGAATACTATCCTGTTTATTCTGTGTGGTTGTTTCCGTGGCAGTCTGGGGCTGTTCCAACCCGGCGGAAAAACCCGGCCAAAACCAGAACCTCAGGCCTACCGTGGTCGGATTCTACGTTAATGACCTAAATCGGTATGATTCTTTACCTTCAGTGAAGGCGCATGCTGATCTCATCAATGAGATTCATCCCCTATGGTATCATGTCAGCCCGGACGGTTCCCTGAAAAAAGAGGTGAACCAGGATGCGGCCGAAGTTGCCCGCCAAAACGGGATCAAGATCATTCCCCTGGTGAATGTCGAGCCCAGCGTAGATACCGCTCTCCTTAATCAGGCCGCCCAAGATAAAGCGGTAGCTGCACTCATAGATGAGGTGAAGTCCAACAACTACGACGGTATCGACATCGATTTTGAGTTCTTTCCAGCTTCCCAGGTCAAGCAATACACGGTCAACCGCGAACAACTGACCCTGATGATGAAAAACATCCATGCCCAGATGAGCGGTATGGGCAAGCTGACCTATATATCGGTATTACCGCATGTGGGAGCTTCCCCACAGGCAGGCGGCATCTATAATTACGGTGAACTGGCCCCGGCGGTCGATAAGGTAACCATCATGTGCTACGACTATAAGGAGCTGCACAGCACATCCGGGCCGGTGGCGCCGTTCGCCTGGGTGGAAGAAAATATTAAAAACGCAATTAATGAGGGTTTTAGACCAGAGCAGATTAGCCTGGGCGTGGCTACCTACGGATATGATTGGCCGGCGGGCCAAAGCGGCGGCTTTTCCAAACCTACCGGTGAGATTATGAACGAGATTCATGGTAAAGGCTATGAGGTAAAATGGAATGACGAATATCAGGAACCCTATTATGCCTATACCGATATTTACGGGACCAACCGGGAAGTGTGGTTCGAGAATGCCTACACCCTCAAACAGAAAATGGACCTGGTCAGTAAATATGGATTAGCAGGCATAAGCATCTGGCGCCTGGGTTTTGAGGACCAAAAGTTCTGGGAGATGATTGCGGCTGAATGGGGCAATAAATAAAATCTTCCGGAGCCAGAAGATTTACTAAGATGTGAAAAATCCTAGCGGTGAAAATAGAGGTCCCCCGATACGGTATATACAACGCCAATTTTTTGGCGTATTTTTTTGCTTTATTTCATTTCACTGTGGTTGATCTTACCGGCTGTATATTTTAAATAACTGCTCTCATTTCTTCCTTTTTCGACAAAAATATGTGCTAATGTAGTTATAGAGACATGCTATGCAGAGGGGTAGATTTGTGAGCAATGAAATAAAGAAAAGCGGCCCATCCCTGGAGAAAAGCTTAACCGGCATCGCCGGCCTGGACGAAATCACCAATGGAGGTTTGCCGAAAGGTAGGTCGACCTTGGTTTGCGGGGCAGCCGGCTGCGGCAAGACGGTACTGGCCATGCAATTCCTGGTCAACGGGGCCATAGAATATAATGAAACCGGTGTGTTCATGGCTTTTGAAGAGACCGAGACCGAACTGGCCCAGAACTTTGATTCGCTGGGATTTGACCTGGAAGAACTGGTTAAGCAGAAAAAGCTGGTCCTCGAACATATCCACCTGGAACGCAGCGAAATCGAAGAAACCGGGGAATACGATTTAGAAGGACTATTTGTACGACTGGCCTATGCGATTGACACCATCGGGGCCCAACGGGTGGTTATGGATACGATAGAGTCCCTTTTTTCCGGGCTGCAGAATGAATCTATCCTTAGAGCGGAGATAAGAAGACTGTTCAGGTGGCTGAAGGACCGGGGGATCACCTCCATAGTAACCGGGGAAAAAGGAGAAAAGAGCCTTACCCGGATGGGAATAGAGGAGTATATCTCTGACTGTGTGATCGTGCTGGACAACCGGATAAATGACTTCATAGCTACCCGGCGCTTACGGATATTGAAATACCGCGGATCGGCCCATGGCGGAAACGAGTATCCGTTCCTGCTTGATGAGCAGGGATTGTCAGTACAGCCCATCACCTCAATCGGTCTGCAGCACAGTGCTTCCACAGAACGGGTCTCCAGCGGGATACCGGCCTTGGATAAAATGCTGGGGGGACAAGGGTATTACCGGGGTTCCAGCATCCTGGTTTCCGGTACCGCCGGGGTGGGTAAAAGCACTATCGCCGCCTATTTTGCCTATGCGGCCTGTATGCGGGGCGAACGCTGCTGTTATTTTTCCATGGAAGAATCAGCCGCGCAAATCATTCGCAATATGAAATCTATCGGCCTGGATTTTACCCCTCTGGTAGAAAAGGGCCTTCTAATCATACACCCTGCCCGGCCTTCGGTTTTTGGACTGGAGATGCACCTGGTGACCATGCAGAAAATGATCGATGCATATAAACCCCAGGTAGTAGTACTGGATCCCATCACTAATTTGGTGTCGGTAGGTTCCATGATTGAGGTCCGTTCCATGCTGACCAGGCTGATAGACTGGTTAAAGGTCGAACAAATAACCTCGCTTTATACCAGTCTTACTGTACAAGGTTCAGCGGCGGCAAACACTGAGGTAGGGATTTCTTCCCTCATGGATACCTGGCTGCTGCTTCGGGATATAGAATCCAACGGTGAACGCAATCGCGGTCTGTATGTGCTGAAATCCAGGGGAATGTCCCATTCGAATCAGATTCGCGAATTCCTGGTGACCGACCGGGGGGTGAAGCTGATTGATGCCTACCTGGGGACGGGAGGGGTACTCACCGGAACCTCCCGTTTGATTCAAGAGGAAAAAGACAAGACGGAGGCCGCAGCTTTGCAGCAGGAATTAATGCAGCGGCAAAGGGAACTGGAATGTAAACGAGAGGCGTTGGAGGCTCAGATCAATTCCCTCAAAGGTAAATTTGCGGCCGAGGAATTAGAATTACAGAGAGTCATGTCCCAGTGCCAGGAAATTGAGCAAGCCAAGCAGCTGGGTAAGGAAAGGATAGCCCGGTCGCGCAATACAGATTCAGAGTAACCTATTTTAAGTTAGAAGGTGCTGAATGAAGACACTTACGAATCCAGAGTTGGATGTGAGCCCAGTTCGAGGAGATACAGAACACAGAGTTGAGTGGGAGCTGCGGCTGTATGTGGCCGGACAAACGCCCAAATGCGTCGCCGCCTTTTCCAATCTTAAACTGATCTGCGAAGAACATCTCAAAGGGCAATACCGTATTGAGTTGATCGATTTACTGGAGAATCCCCAGTTAGGTCGAGGGGACCAGATACTGGCTATCCCGACTTTGGTAAGAAAACTTCCAACTCCTATCAAAAAGATCATCGGTGACCTCTCCAATACTGAAAGAGTTCTGGTTGGTTTGGACCTGCGCCCGGTTAAATCGGGCCTATGAAAAGGAGTTCTTTATGGCTGACAGCCGGATTAAATTAGTTAATATAGGATTTGAAAGCTTTGAAGAGGCGGAACCGTTTGTACTGAAGCTGTATATTACAGGGGCAACATCACGCTCCTGCCGGGCGGTTGCCAACCTAAAAAAGTTTTGTGAAGAGCATATTGCCGGCCGTTACGAACTCGAGGTAATTGATATATACCAGTTTCCCGAATTAGCGAGGCAGGAACAGATTATTGCAGCACCTACCCTGGTTAAGAAACATCCCAACCCGCGCAAGTTATTTATCGGGGATTTGTCTGATCCTGAATGGATCAGAAAGGGCCTGGGTTTAAGCTCATAATTATTGTTGTTAAGGACTGATGGCTCAATTATGGACAAAAAGCTCTATTATCAGAAGAGCAGCAGTATAAAGAGAGAGAACCGGCAGCTCAGGTTAAGGCTGGAAGAAGCCGAAGAGACCTTGCGCGCCATTCGTGAAGGCGAAGTCGATGGTCTGATCATTAACGGGAACCAGGGTGAACAGGTATATACCCTGGTCGGGGCTGACCATTCCTACCGTCTTTTAATAGAGGATATGAATGAAGGGGCGTTGACTCTAACTGGTGATGGAATCATTCTTTATTGCAATCGCAGTTTCAGCCAAATGATCGGTATGCCGCTCCAAGAGCTGATGGGATCGTCCTTTTTCGACTTTATATACCCGGAGGATAGAACGGCACTATCAACCGCCATGACTCAGAATGGGGGCAAAGTGCGCCGGGAAATTAGTATGCACAACACCAGGGGGAATACCCTGCCGGTCTATTTTTCCAGTAATCCGATATTGGTCGATGGGCTAGACCGTTATTCACTTGTAATTACGGACTTGACCGAAGTCCATGCAAGGGCTAACAAGTTAAGAGCATCCGAGGAGAAATTCTCCCGGGCCTTTAATGGTATTCCCATAATGATGGCGGTTGTTACAATGGATGAAGGCCGTTATTTAGATGTTAATGAAGCATTTTGTTCAGTAAGTGGTTATAGCTGCAGTGAACTGTTGGGGCGCAGCATGCATAAACTTGACATCTTTTTGCCAGTTGACCAGGAAGAGTCCGAGGGCGAATTACTGAAAAAGGGAAGAGTAGAAAATGCTGAAGTATTAATGAAAACCAAATCCGGAAACATAAGAAACTGCCTGTCGTGGAGTGAACTGATACAAATTGACGGAAAACCATGCTCTATTTACGGCTATATCGATGTCACCGAAAAAAAGCAGGTTGAAAAGGAGATGGCCCGCCTGGATCGCTTGAACTTGGTTGGGGAAATGGCGGCCAGTATCGGACATGAAATTAGAAACCCAATGACCGCAATTAAAGGTTTTCTGCAGCTTTTAAATGAACAGAGTTCATCACAGGACCAAATATATTTTGATATCATGATCGAGGAAGTCGACCGGGCCAACAAAATTATAACCGAATATCTTAACATGGCGAAAAACAAAACCATAGAACTTGGGCCATATGATCTGGATAACATAATCGAGGCCATTTATCCTATGCTTTTGGCCGATGCCAACTACCAGGAAAAAAATATCAATCTCGACCTCAGCGGCAATAGGGTAGCCATGGTTGATGAAAATGAAATCCGGCAACTGCTCCTGAACCTGGCCAGGAATGGACTAGAGGCGATGGAGGCGGGCGGTTCACTTACCATTGGAACAGCAATGAAAGAGGATGAAACGGTTTTATTTGTGAGGGATGAAGGCAGCGGTCTACCCCCTGATATTGTGGATAAAATAGGGACTCCCTTCCTAACCACTAAAGCAACAGGAACCGGACTGGGGCTGGCGGTTTGTTACAGTATCGCCTCCCGCCACAAAGCCTGCATAGACTTTGAGACCGGATCGTCAGGGACCACGTTCTTTGTACG
>JAXDBN010000201.1:0-6743 GCA_034678805.1 Syntrophomonadaceae bacterium | reverse complement strand
CTTGTTCCTGGGTGTGGAAAAAGTGATCTGGCTTAAACGGGGCTTGAGCGGGGATGAAACCGATGGCCATATCGATAATATAGCCTGCTGGGCCGGGCCAGCCAAAGTGTTGCTGCAGGTTTGCGATAATCCGGCTGATGACAATTATGCCATAACCCAGGAAACCCGGAGTGTATTAGGACAGGCTACTAACGCCCAGGGTCAAAACTTGGAGATAGTAGAAATTCCTCAACCACCGGCCCAGTATCATCATGGCCGGCGGCTTACTTTAAGCTACCTTAACTTTTATTTCGTCAACGGAGGGATAATTCTACCCATTTTCGGTGGCAGCGCAGAATCGACCGACCGTCAGGCGGCGGAGATTCTGGGGCGGATCTTCCCGGAACGGCGGATACGCACCATAAATGGCCTGGCCATTGTAAAGGAAGGCGGCAATGTTCACTGTATGACCCAGCAGATGCCTGTCAGCAAGATTATTTAGGCATTCAGGCAATCAGTTCGGTGCTTGGAAAAGGTAGGTAAGTCAGGAAAAACCATAGGTATTCAAATATACAGAGAGATGAGGGATATTGATGAGGCAGGTAACCGCAGCGGTAGTGCAAATGAGTTGTTCATCCAACCTTAGTGATAATCTGGGTAAGGCGGAACAAATGGTTAGAAAGGCAGCCGCAGAAGGAGCTCAAGTCATCCTTTTACCTGAACTTTTCGAAACCCTGTATTTTTGTCAAAAGCAGAAGGCTGAATATTATAACTGGGCCACCACCCTTGAAAATAATAAGGCGGTACAACACTTTCAGTCTATTGCCCGGGAATTAAGGGTGGTTTTGCCAATCAGTTTTTTCGAAAAAAAGAACTATGCCCGCTACAATTCGGTAGCCTTAATAGATGCCAGTGGGGAAGTATTGGGTATTTACCGTAAAAGCCATATCCCCGCTGGTCCCGGCTATGAGGAAAAGTTCTATTTTAATCCCGGTGATAGCGGCTTCCGGGTCTGGGACACCCGCTACGGCAAGATAGGGGTAGGGATATGCTGGGACCAGTGGTACCCTGAAGCGGCCCGCTGTATGAGCCTGATGGGAGCAGAGATGCTGCTGTACCCAACCTCGATAGGCTCCGAGCCCCAGGACAGCAGCATTGATTCCCGGGATCACTGGCAGATCTGTATGCGCGGTCATGCCGCCGCCAACCTGATACCAGTACTGGCTGCCAACCGGGTCGGGATTGAAACCGAAGAGGATTCAGCTATTACCTTTTACGGCTCTTCTTTTATCGCTGGGCCGTTGGGAAACCTCGTGACTGAAGCTGACCGAAGCCAGGAAACTATTTTGTTAGCCCGGTTTGATCTTGACCAGCTGGAATACCAACGACTGGAATGGGGTATATTCAGGGACCGCCGCCCTGATTTGTACAAGATATTGGTGTCCAGTGATGGGGAGCATACCTCATAAACCAGCGCGATATTTTTAGATCGATTATTTTTAAAAGATTACTATTTGTATATCACGATCTCTTCCAAGGGCTTGCGCGTTTTGGTTGGAGCCGGATGGCGGGGATAGCCTAAGGGGCTTAAGACCACCGGTTCCCAGCTGGGGTCGAGCTGCAAGATTTCTCGGGCCGCAACCGGGTCGAAGTTAGCCACCCAGCAGGTGCCCAGTTCAAAGGCGGTAGCCGCGGTTATCATGTGGTCCATAACGATGGCTGCATCAACATCGCTGTAACATTTGCTGTCACCGCGGGTCCAGCATTTAGCCGGGATTGAACACACGGCCAAAACATAGGGGGCTTCAACCATCCATTCCCGGGGGTAGATTTTGAGCAGTTCCTTTTCCCGTCCCGCGGTAGGTATCACTATGATTTTAATCTCCTGCCGATTGGCAGCGGTAGGAGCCAGGCGCCCGCACTCCAGCACCTGTTGCAGTTTTTCCCCTTCCACCCTATCGGGCAGATAGGAACGGCACGCGTATCTTCTTTGTACGATATCCAAATAATCCATTGCCTTCACCTCTCCAACAAAATATTATTGGGTACCTCTCGTCCTTCATACCCACCGTAGAATGGAGGATAAATCATTGACATTCGGACAGTGCCTGTGAAATATCAGCCTGCAGGTCAGCGAATTCCTCCAACCCCACCGAGAAACGTACCAGGCTGGGGTCCAAACCAAGTTCCTGGCGCATATTCTCCGGCAGTGCGGCATGAGACATAATAGCTGGTAAGGATACTATGCTTTCGACTGCTCCAAGGCTGGAGGCAATCACTGGCAGCCGCAAACGGTTGACGAAGCGGCGGGCCGTTTCCCCATCCGGCAGTCTAAAGGACAACATGGCTCCCGGTCCCTCCGCCTGTCCGAAATGAATATCTCTTCCCGGGTGACCGGATAGACCAGGGTAGTATATCTCTTTTACTTCCGGCCTGGTTTTAAGCCAGTCAGCCAACTGCCCGGCAGTTCTCTGCTGCTGCTCAAGTCTGACCTTGAGGGTCTTTATACCCCTCATTATAAGCCAACAATCCTGAGGGCCCAGGATGGCACCCAGATAAACCTGCAATAATTTTAATTCCTGGGCTAAATGGAGATTATCAGTTACCGCCAACCCGGCGAGGCAATCGCTGTGCCCGCCCAGGTATTTAGTCGCACTGTGTATTACGATATCAATCCCGAATTGCAGAGGGCGCTGCAGATATGGAGTCATGAAGGTATTGTCCGTAATGGTGATAATACCCCGTTCTTGGGCTATTTTAACGACAGCGCGAAAATCGGTGATCTTCATTAAAGGGTTGGATGGACTTTCAATAAATATGGCCCGGGTGTTGTTTTTAATAGCTGCCCGTATATGTTCGGGTTCGGTAGTATCTGTGAATTCTATCTCCAGCCCGTAACGGGGCAGCAAACGACAGGCTAAACCGAAGGTGCCGCCGTAAACATCCCGTGATATCAGGATGTGGTCACCCGCTGAGAACAACAGGAAAGCGGCCGAAATGGCTGCCATCCCGGAAGCAAAAGCAAATCCGTATTGGCCCCCTTCAAGGGTGGCTATGGTATGTTCCAAAGCAGTTCGGGTGGGATTACTCAGGCGGGAATATCCATATTGACCGGGAGTGCTGATGTCTTCCCTGGCAAATAATACATTTTGATAAATGGGGGTGCTGACCGCTCCCGTATTAGGGTCTCCTTCACTGCCGGTATGAATCAAACGGGTTCCTTTTTCCATTCCCTCATTCCTTCTTCACTTTTAATAACCAGCCCCGATCTCTGCCCGTTTTAGTTTGGGGTGGCCGGTGTTCTATGCCTGTTTATATTATAACCGCTGTAGTTGTCGCTAGGTAAATCAATGAGATCCACATGGCCGCAGACCCTTATAAATGGCGCTGTAATTAACTAAATGGTAAGATTAATAGGAAAGCACTCTAATTGTATAAAGAAATTTCGTGGTTTTAAGCTCTTAAAGACTTAGAAGCACGGATGGATCCCTGGGCGTGATGATAAATATTGGGGAGTAGTTGTCATGCACAAAAAACTAAAGGTTCTTCGCAATAGAATAGAGGCATTGGATGGCCTGGCCGTAGCTTATTCCGGCGGAGTGGACAGCACTTTTCTGTTATACACCGCTTATAATCTGCTGGGTGACCGGGCGCTGGCGATAACCGTACAATTACCTACATTCCCTGCCTGGGAGTTGGAGATGGCTCTTGAATTCACCACCCGTCAGCATATTCCGCAGTTGGTGATTAATCTTGATCAATTCAGTATAGCCGGCTTCGCAGATAACACGATGAACCGCTGTTACCTGTGCAAAAAGCAATACTACCCGCAACTGATAGAATTGGCCCGCCAGCGCGGCATTACGGTGGTAGCTGACGGTTCTAATGCCGATGATGAAAAAGATTACCGGCCGGGCATGCAAGTCCTCCGGGAACTGGGTGTCATCAGCCCCTTACAGGAAGCCCGCTTGACCAAAGCCGAGATAAGAGAAATGTCCCGGGAATTGTACTTGCCCACCTGGAATAAACCGGAAGAGGCTTGTCTGGCTACCCGCATTCCCTACGGGGTAGAGATTACCCCGGATAAATTAATTGTAATTGAGGAGGCGGAGCGGTATTTGCGGGAACTTGGCTTTCGCCAGATCAGGGTCCGGCATCATGGACAGATAGCCCGGATAGAGGTTGCGCCAGGGGAGAGGGGCCGGTTCGATGATGCAACCATGGAGAAGGTCCATAACTACGTGCAAAGCCTTGGTTTTGCTTATGTTACCCTGGATTTAAAAGGCTACCGTACTGGCAGCCTGAACGAAATCATAGATTACGATGGGAGCGGTAAATATTATGGCTAAAATAGCAAGAAGTATAACCGACTTGATTGGTCACACCCCTTTGTTGGAACTGTCAAACTATAATCAAGCTAACCACCTTGAAGCCAGACTGGTCGCCAAACTGGAATATTTCAATCCCGCTGGCAGTGTAAAGGATCGCTTGGGTGTTGCTCTTATAGAGGATGCCGAGTATAAAGGCTTATTGGGCCCGGATACCGTGATAGTTGAACCGACCAGCGGCAATACCGGCATTGGTTTGGCCCTGGCTGCAGCTGCCCGGGGTTACCGGCTGATGATAACCATGCCCGATAGTATGAGCCCGGAGAGAATCAAGATCCTCAAAGCCTTGGGGGCAGAGGTGGTGCTTACCCCTGGAGCCGAGGGAATGGCTGGGGCGATTGCCCGGGCTGAGCAGTTAGCCCAACAATCCGGTTACTATATGCCCCAGCAGTTTAATAATCCAGCTAATCCAGCCATTCATCGCCGTACCACTGGTCCGGAAATCTGGTCCGATACTGACGGCCAGGTGGATATATTTGTGGCTGGAGTCGGTTCGGGCGGAACTATTTCCGGGGTAGGTGAATTTCTGAAATCACAGCGTGCTGAAATACAAATCGTGGCGGTAGAACCCTACGGATCGCCGGTTTTATCCGGGGGAGCCCCCGGGCCGCATAAGCTGCAAGGTATTGGGGCTGGTTTTGTCCCGACAGTATTTAACCGGGCGGTAATCGATGAGGTCTTGCCAGTCAAGGATGAAGATGCCATGCAGACTACCCGCAGCCTGGCCCGGCTGGAGGGTTTACTGGTGGGCATATCAGCCGGGGCCGCCACTTATGCTGCCACCCAGCTGGCCAGGCGTCCCGAAAATCAAGGTAAATTGATAGTGGTTCTGCTCCCCGACAGCGGGGAGCGTTACCTCTCCACTGACCTTTTCCTGTAAAGGTTGCAATACAGTGAGAAAGCGGTGAAATTTCCGCCAGGGTTAGTGTAGAATAAGATGGTGTATCAAGTATTTGGAGGTGCCTCTAACTTGCGTTTGATTAATAGTGGGGTTTATTTTATCAGCGGGGAGTCTTTGGTCCAAATTAATGAGAAGGGCATGGTGGAAATGCTGGCCGGCAGCGGTAAGACCAGCCATTCTGTCTCCGACAGCAGCATTTTAAATCCCGATCAGGGCCGGCAGGAAACCATAGCTTATCAAATTCTCTCCAGGCATAATACCGGCAGTGATCCTAACCAGCTTAGAATCCGTTTCGATGCGCTGGCGTCTCACGACATTACTTACGTAGGCATTGTGCAAACCGCCCGGGCCAGCGGACTGAAGGAGTTCCCGCTGCCCTATGTCCTGACCAACTGCCATAACAGCCTATGTGCGGTCGGAGGGACCATAAATGAGGATGATCATATATTCGGGCTTTCAGCTGCCCGGAAATATGGAGGAATATATGTACCCGCCCATTTGGCCGTAATTCACCAGTATATGCGGGAGATGATGGCGGCCTGCGGCAGCATGATCCTGGGTTCGGACAGCCACACCCGTTATGGAGCCCTAGGTACGATGGCGATTGGCGAAGGCGGACCGGAATTAGTCAAACAGCTGCTGAGCAAGACCTATGACCTGAACTATCCGGAAATTATTGCGGTTTACCTGGAAGGCAAACCACGGCCTGGGGTTGGACCCCAGGATGTAGCTCTGGCATTGATCGGGGCAGTGTTCCAGAATAATTTTGTCAACAATAAAGTACTGGAGTTCATTGGCCCTGGCATTAAAAACCTGTCGGTAGACTATCGCAACGGAATCGACGTTATGACCACCGAGACTACCTGCTTGAGTTCCATTTGGTGCACGGATGAGGCTGTCCAGCAGTACTTCACGATCCATGGCCGGCCGGAGGCATATACCCCATTAACTACCGGTCCGGCAGCTTATTATGATGGGGCGGTCATTATTGACCTCAGCCAGATTGAAGCCATGATCGCATTGCCGTTCCATCCCAGCAATGTCTACTCTATTGCCGAGTTGAACCGCAACACCGGTGATATTTTAAGGGCGGTTGAGATTGAGGGCCAGAAACAAGTGGACAATCCGGCTATTACCTTCAAGTTGACAGACAAAATAGTCGACGGAAGGTTGAAAGTAGACCAGGGAATAGTAGCCGGTTGCGCGGGGGGAACCTTTGAAAATCTGTGCCAGGTCGGGGCTATGGTGGAGGGCCGGTCGATTGGCAACAGCGCTCTTGCTTACAGTGTTTACCCGGCCAGCCAGCCGATATATTTGGAGTTGATCAAGAATGGAGCCGCGGCCAGGATGTTGTCCGCCGGGATTACTATGAAGACAGCTTTCTGCGGGCCTTGCTTCGGAGCTGGCGATGTTCCGGCCAATAATGCACTAAGTATCCGCCATACCACCCGCAATTTCCCCAACCGGGAGGGTTC
>JAXDBN010000200.1:0-8578 GCA_034678805.1 Syntrophomonadaceae bacterium | reverse complement strand
CTGCAGGTCGCGGGGATAGCGTGCCGGCTTGGAGCTGGTGGGATAGGCAGCATCGATATGATAAGCATTGCCCATCACTGGTTCGGGAGGCATGATTTTATTTTTGATTCCGTCCAATCCGGCCCTGAGCAGCAAAGCAAATAGAATATAGGGATTAGCGGTTGGATCGGGACTGCGATACTCGATCCGGGTACTATTTCCGCGGGCAGCCGGAACACGAATCAAGGTACTGCGGTTGTTGGCTGACCAGGCAACATTAATGGGGGCTTCATAACCCGGTTTCAGCCGTTTATAACTATTGACGATCGGATTGGCGATGGCCGCCATACCCCGGGCGTGTCTCAGGAGCCCGCCGATAAAGAACCGGGCAAGTTCACTTAACCCAGAAGGATCCTGAGGGTCATAGAATACGTTAACACGGCCTTCGAATAAAGACTGGTTGCAGTGCATGGCGCTGCCATTTTCCCCGCTCAGTGGTTTAGGCATAAAGGTAGCGTATAAACCTGATTGGCGGGCGATGTTCTTGACTACATCACGGAAGGTAACCCAATTATCAGCCGTTCGCAGGGCTTCGTCATACTTGAAGTCTATCTCGTGCTGTCCGGGGGCCACTTCATGGTGGGATGCCTCGATACTGAATCCCATCTTTTTCAGGGTAAGAATAATATTGCGGCGGGCATCTTCGCCCAGGTCCACCGGTGCCAGATCAAAATAACCGGCTTGATCATGGATATTAAACAGCGGGTATCCTTTGGCATCTGAGTGGAATAGGAAGAACTCCCCTTCGGGGCCAATGTTGTACTCAAAACCAAGTTGTTTCACCTCAAGCAGGGCTTTTTTTAGAATGTAACGCGGACAACCGGCAAAAGGCTTACCATCAGTTGTATATACATCGCAGATCATCCTGGCTACACCCTCTTCCCTGGGTCTCCAGGGCATTATCGCATAAGTCTCAGGATCGGGTACTATGCATTGGTCAGATTCTTCGATAGAAGCAAAACCGTCAATGGATGAACCGTCAAACATCAATTCCCCGGCAAAAGCCCGCTCCATTTCGCTGGCCATAATAGAAGTGCTCTTCATAATGCCAAATATATCAATAAACTGCAATCTGACGAATTCAATTCCTTTTTCATTTATATCCTTAAAAACGTCCTCTTTGTTCATCATTCCTCCTTTGTCCTGTGACTACATGATAACCGGGCACCTTGATTTCGTCTAAGATTAGTAATAACAGACACCCATATTACCAAAATAAAACACACTTGTGGCAGAACTAAGGCGAAGTATATCAGTATGGAGGCTAAAATACTCCTCCTACGGCCATCTTACGCTTTCGTTTTAGCTACCGGTGGACCCTTATTGCCTTAAATGTGCCACAATAATACGTTAATTTAATGTATCATCCCACCCATACTCTTTGCAGAACTGGTAATCAAATAATGTCTGCCCTGCTATGATTTTGCACCTGATGACAATTTCAAGGTAAAATTACTTAAGGAGGGATAGTATGTTATACAAAATTGTTGACAGTTTCCCGGACCCCATTATCTTTTCTGAAGCGGGACCTTTTGTGTCTCTTTATCAGCCTACTCACAGGCACTCCCCTGATAATAAACAGGACCCGATTAAGTTTAAGAATTCCTTGTGGGAGATTGAAGAATTACTGCAAATAGTAGCTCCCCAGGCTGTTACCAGGGCCATAATGGAGCCACTGCACCAAATCGGGAAAGACCTGGCTTTTTGGAACAAGACCCTGGATGGGTTGGTCATATTGGCCAACCAGGAACGGTGTGTCGTTTATAGACTGCCGGTAGAGGTATATGACCTGCTTTTGGTAGGGGAAAGTTTGCATATCAAACCTTTGTTGAGCCATTTCCAGGCAGGCAATAATTATCATTTATTGGGTCTCAGCCGTAATAGTTTTTCTCTTTACCGGGGGAGCAAATATGGGTTCGAACCAGTCGATATTGATCCTGCTGTTCACCTTACCCTGGAGCAAGTGGTAGGATGCGAAGTAACCGAGTCTCAACTTGGCCATTGGTCAACCGGGGGAGCTGGCCGGCTTACCATGTTTCATGGCCAGGGAGGAAAAAAAGACGAGGTTGAAAAAGACGTCAGCAAATATTTTAAGTATGTGGATAGATTGATTATTGATAATTATTCCAAGAATTCTGGTTTACCGTTAATCCTGGTATCCACAACAGAAAATCAGGGATTATTCCGCAAGATCAGCCGCAATAATTACTTGATGGAGACAGGTATCAAACATTCACCCGAAAATATGGGGCTTGATCAGTTAAAGGAAGAGTCCTGGCCGTTGATAGAGACTTTATACATTGCTAAAATCAAAGACCTGGTTGATTCCTTTGCAGTAGCCAAAGCCAAATCGTCCGGCAGTGATGACCTTGAACAGGTAATACCTGCCGCCATTCAAAAGAGAATCAAAACTGTTCTAATCGAAGCTGACCGGGTAATACCGGGAAAAATTGATATCAAGACCGGCAAGGTGAAAACAGGAATATCCCCCAGGCCAGTCTATGATGATATCCTGGATGATATCGCAGAACTGGTCTTTAAAAATCAGGGGGAAGTGGTAGTGCTGCCAAAAGAGCAGATGCCTTCTGCTACCGGTGCCGCCGCCATTTACAGGCCGAAGTTCAGCTGAATTTGCCTCGGTCCAGTGCAACCCAATACTATAGTATTCCGAGCGTAAACCGTCATAACTCCAAATTGATTTACGGGTTTGTGGGCCAATAGATTACCGGGAAGGAGCAGAATAATGAGTAAAATGATCATCGTCTCCAATCGCCTGCCCATAACCGTAAAAAGGCAGAAAACCCGCTTTGACTATAGTTGGAGCATAGGCGGCCTAGCCACAGGATTAAGAAGCTATCATGCCCGCTCCGACAGCATATGGGTGGGATGGCCGGGAATAGCTAACGGTGATATCAGCAAAAAGCAAAAAGCCATGATGCAGCAGGAATTCAACAATAAATATCGCTGCATTACGGTTTCTTTGTCCAGAGAAGAAATCGAACAGTATTACAATGGATTCTGCAACCGTACCATCTGGCCGCTGTTCCATTACTTTCCCGCCAAGACCGAATACAATGCTGAAACCTGGCAGGCCTACCAGGCTATGAACCGCAAGTTCTTCGATGCGGTAGAACCGCTTATCCAAACCGGAGATACCGTATGGATACATGACTATCAACTCATGCTGCTGCCACAGATGATTAAAGAAAAGCATCCCGATTCCCGGGTAGCCTTTTTTCTGCATATTCCATTTCCATCCTATGAAGTTTTCCGCTTGCTGGTCTGGCGGGAACCAGTATTGAAAGGTTTGCTGGGGGCAGATTTGATCGGTTTCCATACCTATGATTACGTTCGGCATTTTTTAAGCAGTGTCAGAAGAATACTGGGGCTGGACCATAATTTCTACAAGATAAACTACGAGAGTCGTATTGTCCAGGTGGATGCCTTTCCGATGGGCATTGATTACGATCGGTTCGCACGGGGGGACGGAAACCAGGACTTCACGGCCGAGGTTTCCAATTTATTCACCAGCAACCTGGACATCAAAAATATTCTTTCAATCGACCGGCTTGACTATTCCAAAGGAATTCCAGAACGTATCAAGGCCTTTGATCTGTTCCTGGCCCGCTACCCTGAATATCAGGAAAAAATCCGCTTGACCCTGGTGGTCGCACCGTCCAGGATAGCAGTTACGGAATATGAAAATTTGAAAAAAGAAGTGTTTGAGCTGGTCAGCCTGGTCAACGGCAAATATGGCACCATCAACTGGATGCCGGTCTGGCTGTTTTACCAGACTTTTCCCCAGGATAAATTAGTTGCCCTCTATAAATACTCGGATGTCCTTTTAGTGACCCCTTTGCGCGATGGGATGAATCTGGTATCCAAGGAGTATATGGCTACCCGCAGCGACCTGGAAGGTATGCTGGTAATAAGTGAAACCGCCGGGGCCGCCAGTGAACTCAGCGAAGCGGTAGTCGTCAATGCCAATGACATTGAGGCTATTGCTGATGGGATAAAATATGCCCTTGATATGCCCCGCGAGGAAAAAATAGCCATCAATAAGGTTATCCACGAAAGGCTAAAGAACTACAATGTCCATTACTGGGCGGAAGATATATTACAGGCCCTTGATAATGCGGTTTCGCATACCTCCAGGACTGCTTCTCAGGATATTGAGAACCATAAACATACTCTGGATAAGGCCTACCATGAAGCTCATAACCGTTTACTACTGCTGGATTATGACGGAACCCTGGTAGGATTCAAACCAATGCCGGAACAGGCCAAGCCGGATGAGGAGCTGAAGCAGTTATTACTAAAACTCACCGCTGACCCGCTTAATACCGTAGTGATTATTTCCGGCCGGGATAGAAATATCCTGGACGAGTGGTTGGGAGATCTCAACCTGCATTTTATGGCTGCCCATGGTCTCTGGGTGCGTCACCCGGGTCAAAAATGGAATATGACCGTATCCCTTGATAATGACTGGAAGCCTTCGGTAAGAAACGTGCTGGAGATGTTCAGTAACCGCATGCCTGGTTCCTTAATCGAAGAGAAGGAGTATTCAATGGCTTTTCACTACCGGCAATGCGAGCCGGATATGGTGGCGGTCAGGTTAGGAGAAATTAGGGAAGCACTTATGTTTTTAACTGAAACTACTACGCTTGGATTGCAGGAGGGCAACAAGGTACTCGAAATCAAGGATAACCGGGTAAGTAAAGGCTACGTGGCTTCATTTTTTATCCACAACCAACATTATGACTTCATTTTGGGAGTGGGGGATGATTTCACTGATGAAAATCTCTTTTTGGCTCTGCCCGCTGAAGCCTTTTCTGTAAAAGTAGGATTGGGAGAAACCAACGCCAAATATTGCGTCAGGTCATGGCGGGCTATACGTTCAATCTTGAATACGTTTGCGCTGGCAGCAGACACCAAACATATACCAATTAAAAGTAAAGGGAAGGAACAGCCATGGCAAGTAAAAAAGGAATTTATAAGTTAGAAAACCCCACGCTGGACAACTACAATCTACTCTTACACGAGACTCTTTTTCACAATGCCAATGGTTATATCGGCATCCGTTCAGCCTTTGAAGAAGGTTACCCGGAGGGTTACCAATCCTTGCGGGGACAATACATAAATGGTTTTTATGATCTTACCGATATGGAACCACCCGAAAGACTCTATGGTCTGATTGATGAAAAACAGGTAATGTTGAACGTGATGGATACCCAGACCATACGCCTCTTTATCGACCAGGAAGAATTCAGCATGTTTACTGGAACGGTAGTTGAAAGCAGCCGCTGGGTAGATACCGTCAAAGGTGTGACTGGCCGGCAGGTAAAATGGGTTTCCCCGCTGGGAAAAGAGGTTGGGATCACCATTACCCGGATGACTTCCTTCACCCAGCTTTCTTTGTTTACAATTGATTACCAGGTTAAATTGCTTAACCAGCCGGCTAGCATCATGTTTCAATCCGGTCATAACGGTACGGTTCTAAATCATTATGACCCCAAGGAACCCAGCCGCTGTGAACAGGTATTCTATCTCACCCCGGTTGAATGTGAGCTAATGTATGATATCTCATACATAACTTCAGCTACCAACAGATCAGACCTCAAGGTCTGTACCAGTGTAACAAATATATTGGCTAATGAAGAACAGCGGCATGTATTTATGGAAAACAACAATATTATCTCCCATTTATCTACCACAGCGAAGGTCGGTGAGACGGTCAGGTTCATTAAGTATGCGGTATTTTGCGATTCGGCACGTTGCTGCAACTGCCGGGAACGCTCTGCCTCGGAGATGGAAAAAGCCCTGGCGGTTCCCCTGGAAGAATTATATCGTGCTCAGGCCGAATTCATGGCAGATTACTGGGAAAAATGCCTGGTGGAAATCGAAGGTGATGATGCCCTGAACATGGCAGTCCGCTACAGTTTGTTCCAATTGCTCCAATCCGTCGGCAAAGACCAGTTTGGTAACGTTCCGGTCAAAGGCCTGAGCGGGGAGCGTTATGAAGGCCACTATTTCTGGGATACCGAGATCTATATCCAGCCATTTTTCACTATGACCAATCCTGATTATAGTAAAACACTTATCGAGTATCGCTACGAAACCCTGCCCATGGCCAGGGAAAATGCCAGATTGCTGGGTCACAGCCAGGGTGCCTTGTATCCGTGGAGAACTATAATGGGCAAAGAATGTTCGGGTTACTTTCCCGCCGGTTCTGCCCAGTACCATATTAACGGGGATATTGCCTATTCCATTATCTCTTATTATCTGGCCACCAAGGATCTTGAATTCCTGCGGGAAAAGGGAGCGGAGATAGTCTGGGAAACAGCTCGTATCTGGATGGATGCGGGGAATTTTCACGAAGGACAGTTTCATATCAATACGGTTACCGGTCCGGATGAATACACCTGCCTGGTGAACAACAATTACTATACCAATGTGCTGGCCCAGTTTCACTTAAAATGGGCAGTAAAAATCTATGCTTTACTAAAGGATGCTGACTGCCCGGCGATCGGCCAAATCGGTCTGACGGCTGGAGAAATTGATGGATTTCAACAGGCGGCTGACTTTATGTTTTTAGCGTACGATGAAAGGCTGCGCATAAATCCCCAGGATGATTCGTTCCTGACCAAGCCATACTGGGACATGACCAGTATACCCCAAGAGCATTTTCCCCTGATGCTGTATTATCATCCCCTGCATTTATATCGTCATCAAATCTGTAAGCAGCCGGATACCATTTTGGCCCACTTTTTATTGGAGGATGCCCAGAACGAGGAAACCATGCTTAACTCGTACTTGTATTACGAAAAAATTACTACCCACGATTCATCTCTTTCTTACAGTATCTTCAGTATCATGGCAGCCAGGTTGGGATTGTGTGAAAAGGCCCTGGCTTATTTTGGCTTTGCCGCCCAGTTAGACTTGCAGGACCGGATAAAAACCACCATCAACGGAATTAACGCGGCTAATTTGGGAGGGGTTTTCATGGCAGTGGTCCACGGATTCGGAGGATTGCGCCTGAAAGAATCCGGCCTCCATTTGCGGCCGGTCTTGCCGGATAAATGGCAATCCTACCGGTTTAAGATATGTTATGAGAATACTCACCTGGCGGTCGTCGTTGAAAAAGATAAAACCACTCTTAGAAGAGAAGCCGGAGCGGCTGTAGATTTATTCGTCAACGGCACCAAATACTGGCTGGAAAATGAATTGACAATCAGTCATTGACATAGATGGTCAAGGTCTCGACGACGTATAGCTAGGAGGCGGCAGGATGAAATATAGAGCAGTGATTTTTGACCTGGATGGGGTAGTTTGCAGCACTGACCAGTATCATTATCTGGCTTGGAAGACTATTGCCGATGAACTGGGTATAGATTTCAGCCAAACGGTCAACAATCGCTTGCGGGGAGTCGGGCGTATGGAAAGCCTGGAGATAATCCTGCAGGGATACGATGGTGCAATGACCGCCGCCGACAAATTGTTCTGGGCCGATAAAAAGAATAACTTGTATGTACATTACCTGCAAAAACTATCACCGGCTGATATAATCCAGGGATTCATGCCTACTTTAGTACATCTTAAGAAAAAAGGAATCAGGACCGCTATAGGCTCTTCCAGCAAGAACACCCGCACCATCTTAGCCCGGATAGGGTTGGAAGAAGCGTTTGACGCTATTGTGGATGGTAACGCCATCAATAACCCCAAACCGGATCCGGAAGTATTCTTGAAGGCCAGTGAGCTTCTGGGTATCGACCCACCTGCCTGCCTGGTGGTAGAGGACAGCGAAGCCGGGCTTCAAGCGGCTATAGCAGCTCAAATGGACTGTGCCGCGATCGGGGACGCGGTAAACTATGGAATCGCCAACTATGACCTCCAACAAATATCCGATCTATTAGTGATCCCGGACTTATTATGAAACCTGTTTTTTTTAAGGATACAAAGGTACTATAAAGGTATTTATGGTTTGGAAGGTACGGCTTGGGTATTTACATAAACGGTCACTATATCTGAGATAACAACCATCCTTATCTCCAAGCGTATCTTTTTACCGTTGACCTCAATCTCCCGGTTGTCGATTATTTGCGGAATCAGCATGTAATTTACCTCAGCTACACCCTGTCCGATTATCGCTGTCAGCCACTCACGAATGTTTTTTTCAACTGCCAGCTGAATAGTGCCTTCTTCAAAATCATCAAAATCGGAATCATCATCAAAAATCACTTTGGTATCTATTCTGCTTATAATTCTCTTCTTGGGCTTTTCCTGCAGATGTTGGATTTGCTCATCCATTGCTGCCAAACTATCTTGCAAGGTTATATTTTCCATATGCAGCGAATCGATCTGGCCCCCTATAAGCGCCGCAGTTAGGGATGCCCCGAGGAGTACCCCGATGATGAAAATAGCTGACCAAAATGCAAAAGACTTCATCGGCCCCGGCCCGATAGGATAAGGATGAGATAATAGCCTGACTGGGTGCCAGCCAGAGCACAGAAAATATATATAAGCTGTTTTACCAGCGGCC
>JAXDBN010000199.1:0-5392 GCA_034678805.1 Syntrophomonadaceae bacterium | reverse complement strand
ATATACATCATCTTGGCTATTATGATGCTCTTACCGACCTGCCTAACCGCAGGTTGTTTTTGCGTTATCTGACCAAGGCTATGGAAAATTCCCGCTATAAGGGGAAAATCTTTGCGATCCTGTTTATCGATCTTGATAATTTCAAGGTGCTCAATGATAATCTTGGCCATACGCTAGGAGACATGGTTCTTAAGAGTATCGGTGAGAAGATCAGCGGCGCCATCCGCCCGGTCGATATTGTATCCCGGCATGGTGGTGACGAGTTTATGGTCTTGCTGGACCAGCTGACCAGCGTGGATGAAGCCAAGGTGATAATTGACGCTATCCATCGCAGTATCCAGGAGCCCTTTATTCTGGGAGAGGATATGGAGATGTTTGTTGAGGCCAGCATCGGAGTAGCGTTCTATCCCCGGCATGGCGACAACATTGAAAACCTTATTAAATATGCTGACATAGCTATGTACGAGGCCAAACAGCAAGGTAAGAACCAGGCTGTTTTTTACACGGTGGAAATGCACAAATACTATGCGCGTCGTATGTCCCTGGACAACGAGCTGCGCTCGGCATTGAAGAATGAGGAATTTAGTCTGTATTACCAGCCTCAGGTCAGTATTCAAACTGGTGAAATAGTCGGTGTAGAGGCTCTGGTACGTTGGCATAATCATATTCTGGGGGCGGTAAATCCTTCCGAATTGATCCCGATAGTGGAGAGCAATGGCCAAATCATACCCCTGGGGGAATGGATCTTAACCACTGCCTGCCGGCAGTTAAAGGAATGGCATGATGAAGGCTACCGGATCCCCAAAGTAGCTGTCAATATTTCCCCGGTTCAATTTAACAGTGAAAAGCTTGTGGGCAGTATCAGGCGCATTTTACAGGAAACCGGTCTGGCGCCTCAATATTTGGAATTGGAGATTACCGAGGGCGTGGCTATGTTTAATGAAAAGGCGGTTTCCAGCAAATTGATGACCCTGAACGAAATAGGGATCAAGCTGGCCCTGGATGACTTTGGGACAGGCTATTCATGCCTGGCTTACTTATCCCAATACCCGGTTGATACCCTCAAAATTGACCAGCGCTTTATTAAAAACCTGCAGAACAGTGATAACCGGGTCCTGGTAGATACAATGATAACCATGGCCCATAACTTTGATTTAAAAGTTGTTGCTGAAGGGGTCAGTACTATTGAACAGTATAACTATATCAGGGATAAAGGGTGCGACGAAATGCAGGGCTATCTTATAAGTGAGCCGCTCAACAGTGAAAGTCTGATCAAGTTGGTAGAACGCTACAACCAGAATGTTACCTACCTGCCGATAAGCAGCTAAACCTCAATCAATCATTCTCTTCTTAAGGCCCCTTAGGGCCATTACACCTGTTACCAATATAAAAATCAGGCAATAGCCAAGGTCACTAAGCAAATACCAGCCTATTCCGCCCGGGATGCAAAATGCCCGGGCCATTCTGACTACATGGGTAAGCGGTATGACTTCAGCTACATATCGCATCGCTGCCGGCAGGTTTTCCAAAGGGAACACGGCTCCCGAGAAGAAAAACATTGGGGACAGCAGACCGGTGAAATAGAAGTTGAAATGGTTGATGTTTTTTACTACAGAAGTTATCCATAGGGACAGGGTGGCAAACATTAAACCACAGATAAAACCGATAAACGAAGCCAGAAAACTCCAGGGGGTAGTGATTATTCCCAGCAGCCAGGTTACAATCAACACCGCCAGCGCAAATAGCCAGCCTTTAGAGGCAGCGAATAAAACCTCTCCCAGAATCAGATCGCTGGGGGATAGAGGGGCTCCCAACATGCCATCATATATCAGGTCGAATTCCAACCTTATAAAAGTACCGTAGGTGCACTCAAAAGAGGCGGTATACATGGAACTGGTTACCACTATTCCGCTGGCCAGGAAAAGCAGGTAGTTGACCGTTCCCATGGTCTGAATGTAAGCTCCAAAGCCGATTCCCAGTCCGGCTAAAAAAATGAGCGGCTCTAAAAAAGGCGGAAAGGCATTGCTGAGAAAATCAGAGTTGTACACCCGGGCATGACGATACCACACTGCATTGATGCGGCCCCAATATGAAAGGGGGCGGTACTGCTTACTGTAATTCATTCAGACCCCTCCCGGTGACCTTAAGAAACAAGTCCTCTAAGTTAGACTGCCTGACGTGATAGCTGGTTAAAGGGAGCGAATCCGCCAGTTGGACTAGTTCCTGAGTATTGTTGCTGTAGACAAAGGTAGTATCCTGAAATGACTCGTGGCGAAGGCCTGGCCATTTTCCCCATACAGTATTATCAAGCCGCAGACAGTCAGGACTGTAAATCTCCATGACATGTTCTTCGAGGTTGTCCTTTAGTAATTGCTGCGGAGGTCCTCCCAAGAGCTTACAACCCTCGTCCATGATAATGATACGGTCACATATCTGGAAAGCCTCCTCCATGTAATGGGTAGAAAGAAGTACAGTAACCCCCCGGGATTTCAAGTCCCGCAGCTTGTTCCAAATCAGATGGCGCACCTGGGGATCCAGCCCGGTAGTAGGCTCGTCCAGGATTAAAAGCAAGGGATCGTTGATAAGGGCGCGGGCAATAGTCAATCTTCTTTTCATTCCCCCGGACAGATGCCTTATCTTTACCTTGGCCTTATCCTCCAATTCCATGAAATGCAGCAGTTCTTCAATTTTGCGCCCGGCAGCTGCTCCCTTAATGCCATAGAAACGGGCATAGATAAGCAAGTTGTCAGTTACATTCAACTCTGAATCCAGGTTGTCTTCCTGGGGAACGATGCCAGAGAAGGCTTTTATGGTAAGAGGGTCTGTCAAGGGGTTGTAACCCAATATATCGATAGTGGTCTCTCGGCTGGGATTGGGGAGTGCCTTGCCATAGATAATCTTCATGGCTGTACTTTTCCCGGCCCCATTGGGACCAAGCAGCCCAAAACATTCAGCCCGGTGAACATCAAAACTGAGATCGTTTACCGCCATAACGGAGCCATAGGATTTATTCAGATGGCTTATTTTAATTGCCCAATCGTCCATAGTTCTACTCCCCGGGTACAGTTTAATCACCATATGGTTTGGGAATTTACTGGTTCAGTATGAGTATTCTTATCAGGAATTGTATCCTACCTCCAAGGTGTCAAAAAAGCCTTGCCCTTAAAACGGTCAAGGCTCTAACCTGGTCTGCCGATATGATCTCTGATCCCCTGAGCCTGGTTATCAAAACGGGCAGGGATTTATTATGTTATTAAATTAAAAATTCCAGGAACCATCCGGATTCCAGCGACTTTGCTTTGGTGGGGCCCATCCCATCCATGCCTTGAAGATATGCATGGGGGTATCATACTCTTTGAAATAGCCCTGTTCGACGCAGATAGGATCTGGTTTGATGTTGAGCTGCTTGCATTCCGCTACGGTTTTATGGGTGAGAACCTTGACGTCCAGAGTGCTGGGGTAACGATTATTATCGATATAAGGCGGAGCATAGTAGATTTTATTGGCCCCATCTGAGTATACAGTTGCATTGGCTGGTACATGGTAGGTGATATCGATAGTGGTTCCCAAAACCCCCATTAAGCTGATTATTCCTACAATTAAAGCTACAGTATACCAAAATCTTTCCATAGGGGTACGCTCTCGTTTGAACGAAGACATTTACGGACCCTCCCTACAAAATTTTGCTGTGGCATTACATATCGGATAGATTTTCCTGAATGATGCGAATACGGATATTTTAAGCCTATTTGGCTTTCATGTAAAGATTATGCTTGGTGTATCTTCAATTTGGGTAAATCCAGATATCTTAAATCTGCCCAAGTATGAATTTCCTGTTCATATTATTGCCAGAGGTATACAAGCTATTCCAAACCCTTCCGCCGGGTCGTGCTCGTGCCATTATTAGCGATTGGCTGCTTGGTCCCGGGGGTGGACTTTAACCCCTGGCTTATATAGAATAAATAGGAACAAAGGATAAGGAGTCATAAAATGGCAAGCATGCAATCATCTTCGCGTACCCAACAACTCTCGCCGTTTATTGTTATGGAGGTGCTGGAAAAGGCCCAGGCCATGATGTCCAATGGAGAGGATATTATCCATCTGGAGGTGGGGGAACCTGATTTTCCTACTCCAGAACCGGTGAAAGAGGTAGCCATTAAAGCTATCCGGGAGAATGACACCCACTACACCCATAGCTTAGGTAAGCTAACCTTGCGGGAGGAAATCGCCCGCTATTACTGGCGGAAATATGGCGTAGTGATTTCTCCTGACCAGATAATAGTCACCTCGGGTACATCTCCGGGGATGTTAATGGTCTTTTCGGTATTATTGGAGAGAGGACAAGAGGTTATCCTGCCTGATCCCTATTACGCCTGCTACCCCAATTTTATCCGCTATGTTGATGGAAAGCCGGTTTTTATTCCAGTCCAGGAAGAAGACGGTTTCAAATACCGCCCGGAAGAGATTAAGAAGTATCTCAGCCCCCAGTCCCGCGGCATCCTGATAAACTCCCCCAGTAATCCCACCGGTGTGGTTTTGAACGGCTCTGACCTGCAGGCAGTGGCAGATTTAGGGCAAATCATAATATCGGATGAGATATACAACGGTTTGATCTATGAAGGCGAGGAGCATACAATCCTGGAATACACCGACCAGGCTTTTGTGATAAATGGTTTCTCCAAATTATATGCCATGACTGGCTGGAGGCTGGGATATGTTATTGCCCCCAAGGAGTTTGTGCGGACCATTCAGACTATGCAGCAGAACCTGTTTATTTGTGCATCCTCCTTTGCCCAGGAGGGGGGAATTGTTGCCCTGCGCGATTGTGACCAATATGTAGAACAAATGCGGACGATATATAACCAGCGCCGGGTCTATTTGCTGGAGAGGCTAAAGCAGATGGGGATAGCTACCTGCTTTGATCCCTCCGGAGCCTTCTATGCTCTGGCTAATATAAAGCGTTATAGTATGGACTCCTATCGGCTGGCTTTCGAAATCTTGGACAAGGCCAAGGTAGCGGTGACCCCGGGTATTGATTTCGGCACGAACTGCGAGGGGTATATTCGTTTTTCCTATGCTAATTCGCTGGAAAATATCAAGGAGGGTTTGGACCGGCTGGAGAAGTTCCTGGCCAGCTGCTTATAAAAGCCAATCCAATTTACCACCCGCATAGCCCATCCTTATCAGCTGCCGGCTGAACCGGGATCGTACTATATATTAGCGGTCCCGGCCAGGGCCAGCAAGGAAATATCATCAACGTTTACGTAACCTTTATCAGCCGCGGAGGTGTCAATTTCAAACCTTATCCTGGCAAAGTGAGTATGTTGGGGAGAAGGCCAGCGGGTTATGTTAACAAAGGCCGTATAGGCAGCAGCCAGACTGCGGGCTGGCA
>JAXDBN010000198.1:0-4955 GCA_034678805.1 Syntrophomonadaceae bacterium | reverse complement strand
GTTACCTTGTTACTCTTGTTACCCTTTTTCTAAAAGTATTTATATATAGAATTTATATAGAGAAAGTTTCTGATTTAGGGTAACTTTGGGTAACAGGGTAACACTTTTCTCAGATTAGTCTTCTCTTTTTACTTTTTAGATTACTTAATTACCCTAATTACTCATTTTCTAAAACTTTTTCTATAGAAATTCCCTAAGAAAAAAGTTTCTGAAATAGGGTAATCTTGAGTAATTGCGTAATCCTTTCTCAGAACATTGCCCTTAATGGCGGGCCACTCCCGGTATTATAGCACAAAACAGGGGAATCAGGACAAGAAAATAGAATGTTTGTTCTATCGCCTATCCACTATCACCTATCACCTATTCCAGATCACCTTATCGATTATCTTCGTATAGCTCTGGATGATCTTGACCACCTTAATCGACACATTGGTATCTACATAATCGAGGGGCAGGGCAGCCGGTTCCTGGTTGTCCCGCATAGCGGTCGCCAGCTCGATGGCCTGTTCGATATCATCGCCGGAGATCCCGCCGATGACGATAGTTCCTTTATCCAGGACTTCCGGTCTCTCCGTCGAGGTCCGGATCAGCACCCCGGCGAATCCCAGGATGGCGCTCTCCTCCGACAAGGTTCCGCTGTCTGACAAAACACAGTAGGCATTTTTCTGCAGCTTATTGTAGTCCAGGAATCCGAACGGGGATAGACTCTGCACCAGCGGGTGAAAATTAAAATCCCGCTGTTCTATAAACTTGCGGCTGCGGGGATGGGTAGAATAGACCACCGGCATTCCATACCGTTCGGCCAGGTTATTGATGGCATTCATCAGCGAGAAGAAATTAGCTTCATTATCGATATTTTCTTCCCGGTGGGCCGACACCAGGATATATTTACCCGGCTTCAGGTTTAACCTATCCAGCACTTCACTGGCCTCGATCTTCTCCCGGTATTCCTGCAGCACTTCCGGCATGGGGGAACCAGTCACAAATATGTGTTCCTTACGGAACCCCTCGGCTAACAGATAGCGCCGGGAATGCTCGGTATAGGGCAGGTTGATATCGGAAATGTGGTCGACGATCTTGCGGTTGATTTCTTCCGGCACATTCTGGTCGAAGCATCTATTGCCGGCTTCCATATGAAAAATCGGCACCTTCAAACGCTTGGCGGATATAGCCGCTAAGGCCGAATTGGTATCGCCCAGGATCAAGAGGGCATTAGGTTTTTCCTGCAGCAGGACGTCATAAGACCGGGCGATAATATTGCCCATGGTTTCACCCAGGCTGCCCCGGGCGCTGTCCAGGTAATGGTCCGGCTGCCTCAGGCCCAGTTCCTCGAAAAAGACCTGGTTCAAGGTGTAGTCGTAGTTCTGGCTGGTATGTACCAGGATATGCTCGAAGTAACGGTCGCAGGCCTTGATCACCGCCGACAGCCTGATGATCTCCGGCCGGGTGCCCAGGATCGTCATGAGTTTGAGCTTCTTCATCTGCTAAACCTCCAAATAGTAGGTGCCATAGAACGCTATTTTTTTGACCTGCACCAACTAAGTATATTAAGAATCAACGCCGAATCACTACTTATGCGTCATCGTATTCGATGGTCACGATAGACAGTGTTTGGTTTAATCTGGGCATAGAAATAGTCTGTTCATAAACGTAATAATCACATTCTACATCCACCGAAGACAACCAAGTTTGTGGCTGAACTCGATGCTTATTGCCATCAATCACCCTATCCACAAAACAGTTATGAGCGTAGGCTTGCTCACTTAGTTGTCCGGTTCTAAATTCAACTCCCTCAGTATCTTTGGTTTTAACAACCCAAGATACGGCATCGTCCTGACAACAAATGATTGCCCCTATCAGGTTGGTCCGTGCTGCAAAACGTATGGCTGTTGAGGTCAATGAAGTCTGGTATTTGTTTGCTAAATGTATTAAATCCTCCATGACCAGATCAGAGTGGTAAACATCTCTGCTAAATTGCGGGTCAGGCATTAATAATTCAGAGGCGAACCTATTTGCTTCATACTCAAGTTTAAGCACGGGTCTATATTGCTGCATATCATTTGCATTACATACAAATAAGCGCTGCTGATGTGATGGCAGATAATAATGGCCCAGTTCATGGGCTATCGTATAGAGTAGTCTGGTCTCGTAAGAATCAATCCCATCCTTTATGAGGACCAGATGGCGGTTCCCAACTGACACCAGAATGCCTTCCGCATCCAGGTCATTCCTAAATACGAGTTCTAAATCGAACAACTGATATATCTCTAATAATGGAATTGGAATTGTATCAATCTTCAAATAGCAAAGGACTTCTCTGGCATACTGTTCGGGAGGCAATGAAGAAAATTTCTTATTCATACTAGGGGCCTAAGATCCCGAAAGTATTTTTCTGACGATATTGGCGTCATTCTCGGTCAGCTGGCCCCTTGCAGCTAATGCTATATCACCCGATTCAGGCAGCATTTTTCTGACCTCCTCAGGATCAAAACGCCATTCCCTACCTACTTTTTTGGCCTTCAGACGCCCGTCTTTTAACATATTATATACCGTTTGATTTGTGACCCTCAGTATTTCGGCTGTCTCGGCTACATTTAACGAGGCTGGTTTATCTTGAGTTTGGCTATCAGCTATTCCAGCTGCAATATTTTGAATTAGATCAACTGTTTCAGATGAGAATAGTTTTTCACCACATCCTGGACATTCGAATGCGGGAAGACCACTAATAGTAATTTCATAAGATCCCCACTTTGCGTTTGTAGAAGTAATCACTTTAGTCATTATTTGATTACAATAAAGACACTTCATTTATGGCCCCTCCTTATACGGATATCGCCAAGTTGCTGCCAGACTTCTTCTTCGAAGAAACACACTGTAACAACGATAATTTGGGGAAAACTCGCTGCAACAACCACATAAAATGGGTCCTCTGTTTCATCAATTGAACAAAAAAGTACTTTAACATCCTCTTCGGGATAATCCTGAACTTCTAGAACTGTTCCATTTAGAATCGTATGCTCCACCAGTGGACGCAATATCCGTCGTTCACCCATTCTTTGGATTGCATGCTCACTATATAATATTTTACCTTTTGCAAGCATCTCCCGGATAAATCTTTCGGACATCCCCATATAGCTTCCCTCTGTCTTTATATTTTATCATAAAATGTTATAAATTATTCTAAATTAACCCAAATCGTTTATGTCAAATATTACTTAAGGATACTTTACCGAATCTACTCACACCTCCAAATAGTAGGTATCCGGCTTATTCGGATCAAAGGCTTCATTGGCCCACATGATAGTCACCATATCGGTATCGCCCAGGTTGGTTATATTATGGGTATAACCGAGCGGTATGTCCACTACCTCCAGTTTCTCACCGCTCACGTAATATTCCCGGATCTGGTCCGCATCTATTCTCCGGAACCTGATTACCCCGGTGCCCTTCACCACCAGGAATTTCTCGTTCTTGCTATGATGCCAGTGGTTGCCCTTGGTGATCCCCGGCTTGGAAATGTTGACGGAAACCTGGCCCCGGTCCCCGGTCCGGATAAATTCGGTGAAAGATCCCCGTTCATCCACATTCATTTTCAGCGGGTAGGAGAAACCGTCTTCCGGTAAATAGCTTAAATAGGTACTGTAGAGTATCCTGGTAAAAGGATCACTCATATCCGGGATGCCGAGTTCATTCCGGCTGTTCTTAAATGACTGGATCAACTCCACTATATAATGAAGGCGGGCGGTATAAATCTCGGGCACGCAACCAAATCCGTCCGGGCGGCGATGCTCATTACCTTCCAGGGCGGCGATAAATTCATTGACCACATCATCGATATAGCAAAGGGTGATCTCAGGATTGGCCGGATTCAGCTGGATGGGCAGGTCATGGGCGATATTGTGGCAAAAGGTAGCCACCGCGCTGTTATAGTTGGGACGGCACCATTTGCCAAACAGATTAGGCAGCCGGTAGACCATAACCCTGGCTCCGCGATCAGCAGCACAAGTGAATAATATATCCTCGGCCGCTTTCTTGCTCTGGCCATAGGGATTATCCAGCTCCGCCTGGGTGGAGGAGGTGAGTACCACCGGGCAGGGATTTTGGTGCTGGTCCAAAAGATCCATTAGCTCCCGGGTAAATACCCGGTTGCCTGCATCGAATTCGCTCACATTCACCGGGCGGTTGACCCCGGCCAGGTGAAACACGAAGTCGCACTTCCGGGTGAAGTCGCTCAGCAGTGCCAGGTCATTATCGGTGTCAAATGCCAGGATATCATCATAGCCCCGGTTCTTAAGCTCCACGATCAGGTTTTGACCGACAAATCCCTGCGCCCCGGTAACCAGTATCGTCATCTTAGACCCTCCAATTGGCGAGTTCTTCCTGGATATAGGGTAGTTCCAGCAGCTTTTTCTTTACCCCCGCTACATCCAGGCGCTCGGTATTGCTCGAGGTATATTCGTTGGCTGTTGACAATTGTACGCTGCCGTCCACAAAATACTTGTCATAGTTGAGGTCGCCATACCCCGGCTGGCATGGGGTAAATACTTTGCTGACGGGGAGAGAATAATGTTGCCTTTCTCAGTTCAAGCCCATCATTCATTCGTGGATGGTATTCACATAGGAAGGTATGTAGATAGACTGCCGGATTATTTGAACGGAATGGCGTAACTGAATCCCAAACTTATTGCCCGGGTTTGCTTGTAGATGAACTTATCGGAGTACTTGCGCTACTGCTGCAGCAGTAGCTTTTTTATGGGTTGGGGTTCACGAAAGAGGGCAAGGTATTGGCATCGGTTGATGACTGCATGTTGAATTACCGGGTATACAGAATAGTAATCGGAAAGCAGGCCAAAATAATAGAGACGTTTGTAAAGCAGTCAGATTACCAGGAGGTATAACTCACGGATGCAATCATCGCCAATAGTCAGGCGGCCCAAATTTGCCATGTCAACCTA
>JAXDBN010000197.1:0-54888 GCA_034678805.1 Syntrophomonadaceae bacterium | reverse complement strand
GTGCATGGATACATTCTAAATGAACCAATTTTTGATGGCCGCGTTACCGGAACCATGGCTCTCATTTTCCGGAACAGTGGCTCTGCTTTACCGGAACGATGGCTCAATTTGGTCCGGAATATTCACTCGTCCTGCGAGCAATGGGCGAATTTGCCCCGAAAATCAAGTTTGATCAAACTTGATTAATTTTTGCGGGGGTCAAAATGTGGGTCAAAAGCAAAATCAGAATAAAAAAGCTAAACCACGAAGGTTCAGCCGAAGCGTTGAAACGCCAATTTAACTGGCGGAAGCGTGTGGGAATCGAACCCACCCACCACAGGATCACTGCGGCGCATACTGGATTTGAAGTCCAGGCGGCCCACCAGGACCGATCCGCCTCCGTGCAAAGACGCTCAATGATTATATTATCAAAGAGCAGCTTTGTCAAATGTGTTCGCTCTTATAAATTGGTTTCAGGTGATACAATTACTGATTCTACCTCAAAGCCGTTGTCCTTAAGCTTGGCTACCACATCTTTGCTATCAATTTCTTCTATACGGATAATCATCTTATATTTATTTTTTTGTTTGTCAAAATAAGCAACGGTATTTAATATGTTTTTACCGGCTTCAGCAATGATTCCGGAAATTTTGGCCACCGTCCCTGGCCGGTCATCGATATATAAATCCAGGCGGCTATGGGTTTTAGTGACGCCCAAAAGATCAATCAAGGCATCAAAGATATCGGTCTCGGTAACTATCCCCACCAGTTTGTCACCATCAAGTACCGGTAAACTACTAATTCTATGGATTCTCATCCTTTTAGCGGCGGTTTCTATATAGTTATCCGGTCCTATGGTGATAACTTCCTGCTTCTTAGGAAGAATGTCTCTTATCTTGGTTTTGGCCAGAAGGTAATTGAGTTCATGAATACTAAGGCTGGTCGCCGAAGATGGAGCTGCCTGATTCAAATCGCTCAAGGTTATGATTCCGGCCACTTTCCCCTTTTCAATGACCGGTAGGCGGCGAATGTTGTTTTCCTTCATCAGCGAAAAGGCTTCGTTAATGGTAGTGTCTTTGGTTACGGTAATAACATTAGAATTCATTCGTTCTTTTACTTTCATCGGTCAGTCCTCCCATTGAAAATCAGGTTGGTGCGCTTTTCTATACTACCCTCCCAGGTAGGCTTTTTTGACATCCTCACTCTTTAGCAGTTGTTCGGCGGTACCGTGCAGGACAATCTCGCCGGTTTCAATTACAAAGGCTTTATGGGCTATCGATAAGGCCATATTGGCGTTTTGTTCTACCAACAATATAGTCGTGCCGCGCTCGTTAATATCTTTAATAATAGAAAATATTTCTTTCACTAGCAGAGGCGCCAATCCCATCGAAGGCTCGTCCATTAACATCAGCTCTGGCCGAGCCATCAGGGCCCGCCCAATGGCCAGCATCTGCTGTTCACCCCCGCTCAAAGTCCCCGCTAATTGTTTGCGCCTTTCTTTTAAGCGAGGGAAGCGGGTAAAAACAGTATCCATATCCGCATGGATTTCCTTTTTATCCTTTCGTAGATAAGCGCCCATTTCTAGATTTTCCATAACCGACATGGTGGAAAAAACACGACGGCCCTCTGGTACCTGGGAAATGCCCAGACTCACTATTTTTTCAGGGGCAACCTTAGTAATATCGGTACCTTTATAGATTATCGTCCCGTTTTTAGGGCGGAGAATACCAGAAATGGTATTTAGCGTGGTGGTCTTACCTGCCCCGTTGGCTCCGATCAGGGTCACTATAGTTCCTTGTTCCACTTCCAGAGACATTTTTTTCAGGGCATGAATCGATCCGTAAAAGACGTCAATATCTTTTATCTGCAGCATTAGTCTACCTCCTCTCCCAAATATGCTTCGATAACCTGTTTGTTATTTCTAATTTCTTCGGGTAATCCTTCAGCAATTATCTGGCCATAGTCCAATACGTAAATTCTCTCACAAACCCCCATGACCAGAGACATATCATGTTCTATGAGTAGAATCGCCAGATTAAATTCCTTGCGGACCATCTCGATCAACTGCATTAATTCCTTTGTTTCATTGGGATTCATACCTGCCGCCGGTTCGTCCAAAATAAGCAAGGTAGGATGGGTAGCCAATGCCCGGGAAATCTCAAGGCGCCGTTGCTCTCCATAGGGAAGATTTTTGGCTAATTCGTCTTTTTTATTTTCTAGCTTGAAAACCTGCAGGAATTTCAATGCTTCCGCCTCAATCTCCGCTTCTCCTTTAAAAAAGGCCGGGGTTCTCAGAATTGCTCCCAATAGCCCATATCGTACCTGCTTATGACAGGCTATTTTGACGTTGTCCAATACCGAGAGATCATTAAAGAGGCGTATGTTCTGAAAGGTTCGGGCAACTCCCCTAACGCAGATATTGTGGGGGCTCATGCCTACCAAGTTCTGTCCTTGAAACATAATCTGCCCCTGATCCGGTTTATAAACCCCAGTTATAAGGTTAAAGACAGTTGTCTTGCCAGCCCCATTCGGTCCGATCAATCCTACCAACTCATGCTCGTCCATATGGATATTGAAGTTAAGCACCGCACTTAATCCCCCAAAGGATTTACTTAATTTACTTATATCTAGAAGGATCATTTACGGCCACCCCAAATCCTGTTTAATGTTTGGCGGCTAAATTCTTTGTTTCCCATTAAGCCTTGCGGACGATAGATCATTACAACAATCAATATTAACGCATACAAGATCATCCTAATTTCCGGAAATGACTGTAGCACCGCCGTAAGAACGGTAATAAACACCGCCGCTATTATCGCCCCTGTGGTGCTGCCTAGCCCTCCTAATACTACCATAACCAGAATATCAAAGGATTTCATGAAGTTGAATGTCTCTGGTTTAATAATGTAGAAATAGTGGCCGTAAAGAGCCCCAGCCAAACCTGCAAATGCTGCACCGATGACGAAGGCTACTACCTTGTATTTAGTAGTATTTATGCCCATTAATTCTGCGGCAATTTCATCCTCACGTACCGATATAATCGCCCGGCCATAACTGGAGTTAACCAGGTTCACTACCACTAAAACAGTCAGAACAACAGCACTGAACAGCCAAGGCCAGTTGGTTAATTTATGTATTCCAGATATCCCTGCAGGTCCGTTTACATAATCGATATTCTGAAGAGTGACCCGGATAATTTCTCCCAATGCTAGGGTAGCGATAGCCAGGTAATCCCCTCTAAGCCGAAGGGTAGGTACCCCAATAACAAACCCGGCGGTGCCAGCGGCCATACACGCACCGGCTAATCCGACCACGAATGGATAATCCAATTTAGTAGTCAATACTACCGCGGTATACGCACCTACTGCCATAAATCCTGCATGCCCCAGGGATAATTGCCCGGTAAATCCATTGATCAAGTTAAGGCTAACCGCGAGAATAATGTTAATGCACATAGAAGTTAAGTTTATTTGAAAATACTGGTTGAGTATTCGGGTAGTAATTCCATATTGGATCAAGGTAAAGAGCCCAACCAATAATGCAATTTCCAACAAAAACCGTACCCAGTTTTGTTTTACTTTGTCCATTTCTTCCACCTACACCTTTTCACCGGTATCTCTCCCAAAGAGACCAGTAGGCTTGATCAGGAGAATTAGTATAAGTACTCCAAACGCTACGGCATCACGATATAAGCTGTTACCATAGCCGCTTACCATGGTTTCGAGAAGTCCCATAACAAAACCTCCGACCATGGCTCCGGGGATTATGCCTATCCCCCCCAATACTGCTGCTACAAATGCTTTCAGTCCGGGAATGATTCCCATCAGAGGATTAATAGTGTTATAATACACCCCTACCATTACTCCTGCTGCTGCTGCTAGGGCCGAACCAATGGCAAAGGTTATGGAAATAGTTTTATCGACACTAATCCCCATGAGTACAGCTGCCTCCATATCGAGAGACACTGCCCGCATGGCTTTTCCGGTTTTCGTATATTTAATAATGTATTGAAGAATTAACATCAGTGCGACTGCCGACACAAAGACAAAAACATCTTTGTTTAATATGGACAAGCCTGCTACATGGTAAGCCTTAACAGTGAAAGCGGCTTCCGGAAAGACCTTCTGGTTGGGCCCAATAAGGAAAATGGTGAGATACTCTAACAGAAATGAAACCCCTATCGCTGTAATAAGCGAAGCAATCCGGGAAGAATTTCGCAAAGGCCGGTAAGCCACTCTATCAATTATAATTCCTAAAATAGCACATACCAGCATAGCTGCCAGCATGGCTACAAATATGTTGGTACCTAATATGGTTACTGTAAAAAAGCCTACAAAGGCTCCCACCATCATAACATCCCCATGAGCAAAGTTGATGAGTTTGATAATTCCGTAGACCATCGTATACCCTAGCGCAATTAACGCATATATAGCCCCAAGTGACAGCCCGTTAACTAGTTGTTGTATAAGTTCTAGCAATTGCGGCACATCCTCTTATTGTTGATGAGGAAAGGAAGAGTAACTTCCTTTCCCCACTAGTTAGTTACGGCTGGATTCTGGTATTCATAACCTGCTTGCCATCTTTAAATTCAATTATAACCCCAGCCTTAACTGGATTATGGCTGGCATCGATGCTCATTTTGCCGGTAATCCCTTCAAAGTTCTTAATATTAGCCAGTGCCTGGGCTAGCTTGACTGAATCAACGGCATTAGCATCCTTCAACCCCTGGACCATCAGCATTACTGAATCGTATCCAAGTGCTGCAAAAGCATCCGGATCTTTGTTATACTTGGCTTTAAAAGATTGTACAAAGGCTACCACTTTGGGATCCGAATCCTGGGAAGAATAATGGTTGGTGAAATATGTTTTGTTCAGAGCTGAAGCACCGGCCACCGTAACCATATCAGGAGAATCCCATCCATCTGATCCCCCGATGGGAGCCGTGATTCCCAATTCTCGTGCTTGTTTAATCAAGGGTGCCACTTCCTGATAATACCCAGGAACATAGATGAAGTCCGGATTTAGACCCTTAATCTTTGTGAGGGTCGCTCTAAAGTCACGGTCATTGGTCACAAATCCTTCTTCTCCCACGATGGCCCCGCCTTTTTCGGTAAAAGTCTTCTTGAAGTTTTGGGCTAATCCCTTGCCGTAATCAGTAGACGTGTCCCCATAAATAACGGCTTTTTTGGCTTTAAGATTATCGGCAGCGAATTGCGCCATCAGTGTGCCCTGGAAAGGATCAATAAAGCATACCCGGAAAATATAATCTCTGGTAACCCCGGTTTTTTCGTCCACGGTTACATTAGCTGCAGTTGCAGCGGGCGCAATCAACGGAATCTTGTTATCAGTCAGAACCGGTGTACTCCCGGCTACGTCACCACTAGTCAAAGGCCCAATCTGGGCTACGATCTTATCCCCTACCAGAGCAGCACTTATGCTCATGGCTTCATCTGCGGTTGATTTACAATCTCTTACAATCGGGTTTAATTGCTTACCCATGACTCCACCTGCAGCATTGATTTGTTCTATAGCCAACAGCGCTCCATCTTTAGCGTTGGTTCCGTAGCTAGCTACTCCACCCGATAGTTCTACATTTATTCCTACATTAATAGCGGCTGTGTCTGCTCCTTTATCGGTGGCTTTTTTTTGGCCACACCCAGCAATTATGCTTAACATAAACACCATCATAATTATTACGGCTAATTTCTTACTCTTCTTGGTTGACATCGAATTCCTCCTTCTTGATTGTTGTCCCTGCAATAAAAGCCGACGGTGGTAGAAATTATACACCCCCCCTCCTATTTTTGGCCGGAGCTGTATTTCACCCGGATATCCCCTACCCGACGGGTAAAATGGATTCTATCGTAATATTCAATCAAAGGCAGGGCATATTTTCGGGAGGTATTTAATATGTCCCGGGCTGTAGCCAGGGTAAGTTCCTTTTCCTGGTTAAAGTGTTTGTTTAATAAGTCCTGTCCTTTATCAATAGCCTCTCGGGCGAAATACAAGCCCTCCGTTATTTTAACCAACTGGCCTTGTCCAACCATGTAGGCTAAAATCTCATTCAACTGGCTCTCATTTAGTCCCGTCGTATTGGTCATTTGCTCGATTTCTGGCGGGGCAAACAGGTCATCTTCCATCAGTTTATGTATCTGGTTGATAGCCCGTTTTTCTTTCTCTCCTGGTTCAGTTTTCCAGCCAGGAACATTGACCAGGTTGCTCTTAGTACCTAGTCGTCCTGTTTCTTCCAAATATTTTACTACACTGTTAAAAGTTTTGGGATTAAAGTTCCCGAACAATCGGGTTCTCATATCTTCCTTAGGATATCCCCACCGTAGCGGGTATTTATTGAAGTAATCGGTCATGGTTTTTACCATCTGCTCGTATATTAGTTCCAAAGCCCGCGCGCTCAGATATAGTCCGCCTTTGTCACCGATTTCGACAATCTTCTCGTCATCAATTAATAATTGGATTTCTTTATTAATAAGAGCTTCATCACCAGCGGTTTTCTTGGCTAACTCGGCCATGCTTAGCCCGGTCAATGACGTTTCCAGTTCATGGAGAACAAGATCGTAAAGGCTCCCTTCTTCTTTGACAATCAGATCATTTAGTACTTCTTCCTTGAAGCGCTTTTGTTTGGGGGCGTTGGGATCAATGATTGTTCCACCCCCGATGGTGTCCACGGGTGAATAATAGCGAATTACAAAAGGATCTCCCTTGAAGGCGACTACCGGTTTTTCCAGGACTAGTTGGGCGTAAGCCTCTTCACCAGGTATTAGTTCATCTCTGTCCAGCAACACTATCCTTCCCAAAGCTTCATCCGTGCCCAGATGAAATCGGATCCGGTTCCAGTTTAGCAAGGTTCGCGAGCTGCTTTCTAATAGCCGCAGACGGGTATCCACACGGTAGCTGGGGGTTAAATAACCGGATTCCGCCAGCAGATATCCTCTTTTTATTTCACTGACTTCTATTCCCTGAAGATTTACGGCCACCCTTTGGCCAGCGTAGGCGGTATCGACCTTTTCATTGTGCACCTGAAGGGTCCTTATCTTGACCGACTTCTGTACGGGCATCAGTTCCATGGTGTCTCCTACCTTGATTTGGCCAGACCAGAGAGTGCCGGTAACTACTGTCCCAAAACCGGCTATAGTAAAAACCCGGTCAATGGGTAATCGAGCTTTTCCCATTAACGGCTTTTCCGTCACTGTAGATGCTACTTGTTCAATAGCCTGCATTAATTCAGGTATACCTTCCCCGGTTACCGCAGAAACGGCTATGATTGGCGCCCCTTTTAAAGGAGTCGTATCAATATACTCCTCTATTTCGTCTTCCACCAACATTAGCCATTCGTCATCCACCATATCCTTCTTGGTTATTACTATTATGCCTTTGTCTATCCCTAGCAGTTCAATAATATCACCATGTTCACGGGTTTGCGGCATTACTCCTTCATCAGCGGCAATGGTAAAGAGAACCATATCTATGCCGAAGGCTCCGGCCAGCATGTGCCGAATAAATCGCTCATGCCCTGGGACATCCACAATAGCCGCTTTTTGGCCATTAGGAAGTGCAAAGGGTGCAAAGCCTAGTTCTATGGATATGCCCCTTTGCTTCTCTTCTTTAAGCCTATCGGTTTCTATCCCGGTCAATCGTTTAACCAGGGTAGTCTTGCCATGGTCTATATGCCCGGCTGTTCCTATGATCAATCTTTGCATAGGTTGTCCTCCTTATTCAGATCATAGCCAAGCAATTCCCGACAAACCAAGACCATAGTAGCCACCAACATGGCCTCGTCACCTGGATTAAGTGTCCGCATACTAATTATCATGGTATTGTCTTGTACCCGGGTTAGAACCGCTGGATTTTTTTTACGAAGACCGCGGACCATTTTATCCAAATGCTTCCCGACAAAGCCTATTTGTACACCATAGCCTGGTATCTTATAAGTCGGGTAAGCACCTCCCCCAACCATATCTTCAGTTACTATTACTTTAACCGTTGCCACCACTCGCTTGTCCAAACCATCTGCCAATATTTTGCCCAGCTGTTCAGCCTTGGCTTTTAATTCGCCCTTCTCGGTGGTCAACATCCGCAAAACCGGTATATTTCTCCACGGATCTCCGCATAGATACTCCAAGAGAGTCCCTTCCAGGGCGGCAATGGTTATTTTATCTACCCGCAAGGCACGGGTTAGCTGATTCTTTTTCATGGCCGCAATAAAGGCTCTTTTCCCCACCATAATGCCCGCCTGAGGACCTCCAAGCAGCTTGTCCCCGCTAAAGGATATGATGTCTGCTCCAGTCGCTACACTTTCTTGTACAGTTGGCTCCTCTTTTAGTCCCCATTCACTCAAATCAGTCAATATCCCGCTTCCCAGGTCTAGCATTACCGGGATATTTCTATCCTTACCCAGAGCCACCAGTTCACTAAGGGGAACCTCTTCAGTAAATCCGACTATTTTATAGTTCGAAGTGTGGGCAGCAAATAGAAGAGCGGTGTTTTCGCTAATGGCATTGGCATAATCGCTTACATAGGTTTTATTAGTGGTTCCGACCTCTATTAACCGGGCTCCACTTTGTTTCATTACCTCCGGGATCCTGAAAGCACCCCCAATTTCAACTAATTGTCCCCGGGATACAATTACCTCGCGGCCTTGAGCTAGCGTGTTAAGGCCCAATAATACCGCGGCTGCATTATTGTTAACCACCACCCCTGCCTCTGCACCAGTAACTCTTACCAAAATATCCTCAACATGGCGATAGCGAGATCCGCGTTCACCGGTCTCCAGATTAAATTCAAGGTTATTATAATGACGCCCCATATCCTGCACATTAAGCAGAGCTTGTTCACTTAAGGGTGCCCTTCCCAGATTCGTGTGCAGTATTACCCCGGTGCCATTGATTACTGTTTGCAGTGTTCCTCGGCTGGATCCGGTTAATAATTGACCCGTCCGGCCCAGTATATCAACGTTAAGACTATCTTTGCTGCTTTCCTTTCCGCTTAGGCGCAAATTCTCCCTTGCTTCGGCTACCGCCTGCCTAAGGTTGGCAATAACAAACTCCCTGTTATACTGGCTAAGCCATGTTTTTATCTGTGGCATTTCCAGGAGTTCATCCATGGCGGGGATATTTCTAAGGTTCAGCATGTCAAGCCTCCTTGAATCCATGTAGTATTTGCATTAATCTATAGTATAACTCTGCGGAAATGTCTTTTGTAGTCCTATATACTAGTGCTGCCATTATTGACACTCCCAGCACCCCAAAAACTGGATAGATTTTGGCAACCAGACTGGCAAAACTTTGCATGGATAAAGGAATGGCCATGGTCATACACAGGATTAAACACACCTTATAGTTCAATCCGGTAAATTCAGTAAATCTCTGGGTAAAACCATAGGCGTTGGCGAGGGCCGTTGTGATTATACCTAACCACAAGACAATCGTATACACATGTTTGGCAGTCAGGTTAACTTGCCCGGCCACATATAGCATTGGTACCTGGTAGCTGCTCACGTCTGGTAGGAATTTGCAAAGAGCCAGATAGTTAACGATAACCATCCCCCCAAGTGCAAATCCTCCCCAAGCTGCACCTATCACCCCATTGCGCCTGGTTGTAATTGCCTGATACTGTGTTAAGACTACCATCGCCAGGGAAAAATTATAGGATACATATAAAACTGCACTAATGCCCCAGCTCCAAGTATTTTCACCGCTTAAGGAGAATGGGTAGGATCCAATCGAATGGCTTTTAACAAAAAAGGTCACATAACCAGAGATGATAAGCATCAGTATTAATTTAACCGGGACCAAAATATTATATGAACAAATCAATCCCTTCCTGCCGGTCATCAGCAATATTACGACGACCAGATAAGCTAGTGAAATTCCCATACTCTTTGGAAGGTATAGGTGTTCACAAAACACTGCCCCACTGGCGGATAACATAGTGCTAATCCCCAAAAACAGGAATCCCGCTACTAGGGCATCAAGCAGCCAGCCCAACCGATCCCCGAGTAAATATTTTAATAAGTCCTGATAATTAGCTGCTTTCTGGGCATGCGCAAGATACAATAGGCGAGCACCGGCAGCGGCAAACATAAAGGTAGTCCAGACGGTTCCGTAAATCCCAGGCTGGCCATACCTTACAAAGAATTGTACAATTTCCTGCCCGGATGCAAACCCTGCCCCAATTACTGCACCAAGATATCCCATGACTATCATCAAGCGGTATTTTATGCTTCTCACCTCTTTATCCCCAATACGTATTAAATAAATATTCGGGCTTAAGCGAAATAACCGCATAAATTTGATCCTGTGGGCAATAATTTATGTAAGTAGTCTAGATATGCGAGGCACTAATGGCAAAATTATCCAAAGAGTCGCTTTCTTTACCCACTTCTATACACTATTTAGACCCACAGGTATCGGAATTCTTAGAATTGGCAATCTATGATGCACTCACCATGTTCAATCCCTTTTTCAATAGGGATGTGGTATATCTCTGTATTGGAACCGATCGGGCTACTGGGGATTGCCTGGGACCATTGGTAGGTACTCTGCTTAAATCCAGATTGCCGAGGCTAAATCTATTTGGCACTTTGGAAAATCCGTCGCATGCCGTCAATTTACCCCATGTACTTTCCAAAATCCATCGTCTATATGTAGATCCCCTCATCATTCCTATCGACGCTAGTCTCGGCAGCCAACACAGAGTCGGCTATATTACGGTGCAATCCGGTGGTTTAACTCCAGGTACAGCTTTACATAAAGTATTGCCTACGATAGGTGAGTTTCACATCTCGGCAGTGGTGAATGTGGGTGGTTACATGGAACAAATGGTATTACAAAATACCCGTCTTTTTGTTGTTTATGAAATGGCCGAGCTTATTGCCGAGGCCCTATTCCAAGCTCATATTCAACATGAAATCGATAAAAGTGTTTATCAAATTAGCACCGGTTGTAATTAGTCTTTTATTTTTTTTCCTAAACCATCACCGGCTAGCTTTCCTTATATTTCTTTTCTCTGTAGTATAATTAAATTAATGCTTACCGTTGCCAAGACTCAAGTCCACGTGGCCTAGGCAACAATAATTCATAAGATTTTGGGGGAGGGACTAGATGGATTTTTTATATTTCGATTGCTTTTCCGGAGTGTCCGGGGATATGATTATAGGCGCCTTGCTGGATTGCGGTGCTTCCTTTGAGAAAGTGCAGCAGGGGATCTCTAGCCTATCAGTCGAGGCTGATATTACGGTTCAAAAACGATTGGTGCAAGGTATTTCCTGCTCATTGTTTTCGGTAGAGAGCCACGCCGCTCCAATTCGTCATTTAAACGACATCCTGAACATCATCAATGGAACTACTTTGTCTCTCCCTGTAAAAGCCGGCTCAACCCAAGTGTTTAAAAAGCTCGCGATGGCTGAAGCTGCTGTCCATGGCATCGATCCTGAAGAGGTCCATTTCCATGAAATAGGAGCGGTAGACACGATCGTTGATATCGTCGGTACATACTTATGTCTGGAATCATTAGGAATGCCTTTGGTTTACGCTACGTCTGTTCCTTGGCCATGTGGATTTATAAACATCAGCCACGGCCGCTATCCGTTGCCAGCGCCAGCCACAGCTTTTTTGTTGCAGGGATATCCCTGCAATGTCGTTGCAGAGCAGACTGAATTAGTCACACCAACTGGAGCCGCCTTACTTACTTCTATCATTTCTTCTAATAACAAAGTCCCCGCTTTCATTCCAGTCCAAATCGGATACGGCGCCGGCCAATCAATAAGATCAGATGGGGTACCCAACCTTTTACGGGTAGTAAGAGCCCGTTTCCCCGCTTATGCTCTTAAAACCGACTCCATTTCTATACTGGAAACCGAAGTGGATGACCTAAATCCCGAGATATTTTCCCACCTGCATCAATTGTTTATTAATCACCCGGCGGTGCTCGACTACTATACCACTGCTATACAAATGAAAAAGAATCGCCCTGGCATTCTGATTACTCTAGTCGCAGCGCCAGAAGCAGAAGAAAGTCTTTGCCGTTTGTTACTGCAAGAGTCGGGTTCTTTGGGGATTAGATGTCGTCAGCAAACACGCTACGTGCTTCCCCGCCACGACGAAAACGTGGCTACTCCCTGGGGACCAGTGCGGGTAAAAGTAGCACAGGTACCCCCGAACGAGATACGAATTAAACCAGAATTTGATGATTGCCAGGCCATTGCTATACGGGAGAGGATACCGCTACTAAAAGTTTATTCTGCAATCAATGCCATAATAGCTTCCTTGGGAACGAAGCCTGAATAATCCTCTTGTGGCTTAGGATTTCACGTGTAACATTCCTTTTGTTTCACGTGAAACATGTCCAAATTACTAACGTATTTCAGGGCTCATTCTACAACATCTTGCTTCCTTTTAGAAAATATAAATTCCATATTACGGATCTTTACATAAAATAAGAAGCCATCCGTGCATACCTGGAGGCTTCTTTGGTGTTTATCGTCTGTTCAACTTTTCTGGGCAAGACTTTCCTGATAAGCTAAACGCCTAGTATTTCTATGATTCGCTCTAATTCTTCTTCGTTATAATAAGCGATCTCCAGTTTCCCCCCTCGACTCTTTGGGGTAATTTCCACCTTGGTGCAGAGCATGTTTTGTAATCGTTCCTCCAGATCCAATAGATCCTGGTTTTTCCGCCCGGCTTTCTTTTTATTCCTTACCCGAGGTTTCGATCTGCTCTCTGCCTGCCGCACCGATAACTTGTTTTCAATTATTTCATGAGCAGCAGCAATCTGTTCGCGAGAGGTTTTCAGTGATAGCAATGCTCGAGCATGCCCTGCCGATATCTTCTTTTTGTCGATCAATTCAATAATTTCCGGGCTTAGATTTAACAGCCTTATAGTATTAGCGATATACACCCGGCTTTTACCAACTCTAGCTGCCACTTGCTCCTGAGTGTATTGGTAGTGGTCCAGTAAATTTTTAAAGGCTTTCGCTTCCTCGATAGCAGAAAGGTCTTCTCTTTGTAGGTTCTCTACCAAGGATATCTCTGCCGCTTCGATGTCCTTTATCTCTCTGACCAGAGCCGGGAGGTTTTCTAAACCGGCCAGTTGGGCAGCACGCCAACGCCTCTCGCCAGCTATTATCTCGTAAATCTCGCCTCTTGGCCGAACCAGTACCGGCTGTAATACCCCATGTTCTTTTATAGATTCGACCAATTCCTGAAGTGTCCCTTCCTCGAAATGTTTCCGAGGCTGATTTGCCTGCGGGACGATTTGTTTTAGATCCAAAGTCAAAACCGAGTTTGAATCGGCTTCCAACTGCGGTAAAAGCGCTTCCAATCCTCTACCTAAACCGCGTTCTTTCTTTACCACGTTCCAATACCTCCCTGGCTAAATCTTGATATACTTCTGCACCTTTGGAGCGAGCATCGTAAAGGGCAATCGGCTTGCCATGACTGGGCGCCTCACTCAGTCTAACATTACGAGGGATTATAGTTCTATATACATCTTTACGGAAATGTTTCTTAACCTCGTCAACCACCTGGATGGAGAGATTTGTCCGACCATCAAACATGGTAAACACAATTCCTTCAACTCTTAGTTTGGGATTTAACTGTTTGCGAACCAACTGTATGGTATCCATCAATTGACTGAGGCCTTCAAGCGCATAATATTCACATTGAAGTGGGATTAATACCGCGTCACATGCCGTAAGCGCATTAATGGTTAGTAATCCTAATGAAGGGGGGCAGTCTATGATAATATAGTCATAGTATTCACTGATCGGAGCCAACGCTATCGCCAAGGCTTGCTCCCGATGGGGTTGAGAAACCAATTCCACTTCGGCTCCGGCTAAATCAATTGTGGCAGGAATCAAATCGAGTCGGTCAACCTTGGTTACAGTCATAACCTGAGGGAATTCAAGTCCTTCAATCAAAAAGTCATGGAGACAATATTTCAGCCGTTTGCGATTAATCCCCAGGCCGCTGGTGGCATTACCCTGCGGGTCAGCATCTACCAGCAAAACTCGATTGCCCTCTAAAGCAATATATGTTGCCAGATTAATGGCAGTGGTCGTTTTGCCCACCCCACCCTTCTGGTTGGTAACCGCGATAATCTGCCCCATCATTGTCCACCTTTCTAAGCCAGGACCGCCTTTTCCGCTGTTTTGCTCTGCTTCTGCTGGTCTCTCCGTCCTGACTGTTATTATACCAAAATAATTGTTTTTATGGTTTTGTAAGAAACATCCCGCCCAAAATAAAAAAGCAGGGGATAATCCTCCTGCTCAAACCATGTAACTAGTTAGTTGCTGTCATCCTTTGGCTACCAAGCGGTTCTGGCGCTTTAGTTTGGGAACCCGAATACTAATCTCGTATTCGTCGTCGGTCTCGTTTTCCGTCATCACCATTTCAATTCCAATTTTTCGGGCCCTATTCACTGTTTCCTTGATTGTATTCATAAATATGCGGGCATCTCTTATCACACTGGACACCTGCTGTCCCATGCTTCTATACTGGTTATCTTGGGGTAGATTGTTGCGACGAAGTCTTTCCACTACTTCCTCGGTCTCTTTTACCGTTAAGTCCTTCTCATAAATAGCTAGCAAGACTTCCTTTTGGTTTTGCACCGAGTTTAATTTCAACAATGCCCGGGCATGCCGTTCAGTCACGGTTTCCGGTACTATCAAACAGCGCAATTCGCGCGCTAATCTGAGCAAGCGCAACTTGTTTGCTATGGCGGGCTGGCTCCGGCCTACTGTTTGGGCGACCTCCTCCTGAGTCATACCAAACTCAGTAATCAACCGATTATACGCTTCGGCTTCTTCGAAATAGTTGAGATCCCGGCGCTGCAGATTTTCAATTAAGGTAACCGCAACTGCTTCCTGGTCATCCATTTCTTTTATTATTACCGGGATGGTGGCCTTACCAATCATTCGGCAGGCTCTGAGTCGTCGCTCGCCGGCTACTAACTGATAACCTATGGCGGTTTTACGTACGATAATTGGTTGGATTACCCCATATACAGAGATAGAATACGAGAGTTCTTTAAGTTCGACATCATTGAAGTCCCTACGAGGCTGATAAGGATTGCGGCTAATCGCTTCTATCGGCAATTCAACAATCTTGGCATTCTTCCCTTTAGCAAACAAGTTTTTTAAAGATTTCTTTGCCACTTAATCGCCTCCATTCTATAACGGCCGCTTGGCCGGTGTTCCAACTTTACGAGGATATTGGGGAGGGGTAGGGTGTATCTTCTCAACCACTACAATAGCCCGGTCTTGGTTGTTTATGAGTGTATAGGGATATACGTCAGCTACCTGGCCCCCTAAGGTTTCCAGTGCTGCTTGTGCTTCCAATATTTCTTGCTGGTAGTTGCTTCCTTTCCACATGAAAAGCCTGCCTCGCAATTTCACCAGCGATAATCCGTATTCCAGCAATATTCTCATACCCGCAACAGCTCGGCTGGTACACAAGTCATAAGCATCCCGGTGGTGGCTGTCCTGCCCCAAGTTCTCGACCCGCGCCCTTATAACTTGGACGTTCGGGATCTGTAGGGCAGTCACAACGTCCCGTAGGAAATCGCTCTTCTTTAAATCAGATTCCACGAGCGTCATACAACAATTGGGTTCAGCCATGGCCAAGACCAAACCGGGGAAACCAGCCCCACTGCCGATATCCACTATCCTTTGGCCTGCCATTGACAATTTCTGCAGTATTTCCAGACTATCCTTAACATGCAAATCCAAATCTTCACGGCTAGTCTGGCGACTGACTAGGTTTTGATGTTGGTTTTCCTCAATTAATAACTGCAGAAATCTGCTTACAATTATTTCCATATAGGTTGGTTAATTCCTTCTTTTTTCTAGAGAAATTAATAAAATATTAATATCTGCTGGCGTGACCCCTGATATTCTGGAAGCATGGCCGATCGATTGGGGGCGTATTTCTTTTAATTTCTGCACGGCCTCATTGGATAAGCTATAAACCTGATCGTAATTAATGTCACTCGGGATTTGTTTGTTCTCCATTTTTTCAAAACGACGCACCTGATCCCGTTGCTTATTAATATAGCCTTCATATTTGCATTGGATCTGGATCTGATCCATGACCTCGGGATCTCCTAGTTCGATCCAGCCTTGCTCAACATAGTTGTCTATCTTAAGTTCTGGTCGGCGTAGGAGTTCCCAAAGGGAGGTCCGGTCTCGCAAGGGAGCACTGGCTCTATCTGCCAAATATCTTTCCACTCCGGCATCTGCTGGTGTAAAGGTAGTATTTTGCAGGCACAAGATGCCTTTCTCCAGTCTTGCTTTCTTTTCTTTGTATATTTCCCAGCGGAAATCATCCACCAGTCCTATTTGCCGACCTTTGTCTGTCAACCTCAGATCAGCGTTATCCTGCCTTAATAACAACCGGTATTCTGCCCTCGAGGTAAACATGCGATATGGTTCATCAGCATGCTTGGTTACCAAGTCGTCGATCATCACGCCTATATAAGCTTCACTTCTCTTCAAAATAAAGGGCTCCCTCATCTGTACTTTGAGAGCAGCATTAATTCCGGCAATTAGACCTTGGGCAGCAGCCTCTTCATAACCGGAAGTCCCATTAATCTGCCCAGCGGTAAAAAGCCCGGCTACTACTTTGTTTTCCAAGCTAAGCAAGGCCTGAGAAGGAATTACGTAATCGTATTCAATTGCATACCCAGTTCTTATCATATGGACGTCTTCCAATCCAGGAATGCTGTGTAAAACTCTAATCTGTACATCTTCAGGTAGACTAGTATTTAGTCCCTGCACATACATTTCGTCAGTATCACGGCCCTCCGGTTCTATAAACAATTGGTGAGCGCTTTTATGCGAAAAACGCACCACCTTATCTTCAAAAGAAGGGCAGTAACGTGGACCCCGGCCCTTAATAACCCCAGTAAACATCGGCGCCCGACTGATGTTTTCCATTACTATCCTGTGGGTCTCGGCGGTTGAATGTGTCAACCAACATGATAGTTGCTCCCTGTTGGGAAGGGGACTAATAAAAGAAAATCTCCAGGGCATATCATCTCCGGGCTGTTCTTCCATCCTAGAAAAGTCGACGGTCTTGCGATCGATCCGCGGGGGGGTGCCTGTCTTGAAACGTCCTAACCTTATACCAATTGCCCGGAGGCTATCGGACAGTCTAACTGCAGGGAATTGATTGCTGGGGCCACCGTCATAGATTACTTCCCCGGCTATGATTCTTCCCTTAAGGAAGGTGCCTGTTGTTAGTACAATGGTCTGGCATTGATAGCGGGCACCGGTCCGGGTTATAATACCGGCAACTTTCCTATCAGCAGTCTCAATTTCCTCCACCTCAGCCATTAACACATCCAGGTCCTTTTGGGCTAAGATGGTCTTGATCATCTCCCGGCCGTACTCGTGTTTGTCTGCCTGAGCCCTTAACGCCTGAACAGCCGGCCCTTTACCAGTATTGATCATACGCATTTGTATGTTAGCCTTATCGATGTTAACACCCATTTCGCCGCCTAAGGCATCTATTTCACGGACCAACTGAGCCTTGGCTGGTCCCCCTATAGATGGGTTACATGGCATTAAGGCTATATACTCTACACTCATGGTTACTAGAAGGGTTTTGCATCCCATCCGGGCTGCAGCCAGAGCAGCCTCACAACCGGCGTGCCCTGCTCCGATTACTATTACTTCATATTTACCTGCTTCGTAGATCATTTTTCTTACCCCTTATTTTCCAATACAAAACTCGCTAAAAATCCGGTCGATAACATCCTCTTTAAGCGTTTTGCCCCTTATTTCGCCAAGGGTTTCCAATGCCCCCCAAACATCAATCGCCAAACAATCCAAGGAGACCCTCCCAATAGTCTGCAGAGCATTTTCTAGCTGTTCTCGAGTACGCTCTAACGCTTCTTTTTGGCGCAGGTTAATCATTATATCCAGCCCATCAGCAGGCAGGATTCCACCCAATACTTTTTCTTCAACCGCCAACTCCAACTCTTCCATGCCTATCTCGTTAATAACTGATCCCCTAATTACTCTTACATCCTGGAACAGTTCCTCTAATTGATCCGCCCTTATCTTTTTACCTTCCAAATCATCTTTATTAACCCAAACAATCACCCGTTCCCGGTTGACCATATTATAAATATTCATATCCTCTTGACTAATTTCATTAGTAACATCGAGCATGAATATTAAAAGATCTGCTTGCTCTATTACCTCTCTCGATTTTTCAACCCCAATCCTTTCAACAAAATCTTCTGTAAAGCGGATTCCAGCTGTATCCATCAGTTTTACCGGAATCCCCCTTACGTTTATATAATCTTCCACCACATCCCTAGTAGTCCCAGGAATATCCGTAACAATTGCTTTTTCTTTCTTGAGCAAGGCATTTAGAAGGCTTGATTTTCCTACATTAGGCTTACCGCAGATGACCACATTTACTCCATCCCTGTACACTTCGTTACGCCGCCCGGCCTTTAGCAAATGATCAAGTTTATTATTGATAAACTCAAGAATCGTGGTAGCTTCTTCTATATCAAGTTCTCCGACTTCATCTGGAAAGTCAAGACTTGCTTCCACTAGGGCATTGATCTGTAATAATCCCTCTTCGATTTCGTCGATGTTTTCACTTTTTCCCTCCAATTGTCGCATCGCCAATCTTAATCCTCGATCGGTTTTGGCTCTAATGACATCAATAACTGCTTCAGCCTGACTCAGATCCAACCGCCCGTTAAGAAAAGCCCTTTTGGTAAACTCGCCTGGTTCGGCCATACGCAACCCCAGGTCGAGGCATCTCTGTAAACACCGTCGGACTGGCTGGCTCCCCCCGTGACAATTAATTTCTACAACGTCTTCACCGGTGTAGCTGTAGGGCGCCCTCATTATACCTATTAGAACCTGGTCTATTTTTGTTCCGTCATCTTCAGTAATCCAACCCAAATTAAGTGAGAATGTTGGACGTTCGCTCATTTTTTTATCTTTGGCTGGTAGAAACATTTTGTTTAAGATTTCTAATACACCGTTCCCGCTCAGTCTAATTATGGCTATGCCACTTTCTCCTGGGGGCGTGGACAATGCCGCAATAGCTTCCTCGCTCATTCTCTCACCTCTTGATGTATTTCTTACCTATTATCCGATATGGCTAGAGATCAAAAGCCCGTCCACTCTACGTATTCTACGCTTCGTTTACGGGCTTTGCCAACGACTACTTTCTGGATGATCATTTTACCAGCCAGCAAATTTTTTTAGAGGAAATATGTCTCTTGTAACAACTATTTCTTTAATGCTATAACCACTTTGCGGTTGGGTTCCTCACCCAATGAATAGGTAACTAATTGTGGATCTTCCTGCAGGATGGTATGTACTATCCTTCTCTCCTGCGGATTCATTGGCCGCATAATTACATTTTTCTGTGTTTGTTTCACCTTATCGGAAAGTCTTAATGCCAGAGCCTCAAGCGATTGCTCGCGTTTCTTTCTATAGTCTTCTACGTCAAGTATGATACGCATCTTCTGGTCCCGCTTACGGTTGACCATAAGACCGGCGATAAATTGCAGGGCATTAAGCGTCTCCCCTTTACGCCCAATAAGCAAGCCCATATCCTTGCCTACGATATTTATGCGGGTTACCCCGTTCTCCCATTCTACGCTGTCGATTTGATATTCGATCTTCATTTTTTTAAGGATATCCTCGACCACTCTCAAGGCCTCATTTTGCGGCTTTTCTATTAACGATACCTTAACGACAGCCGGTTTGCTTCCTATAATCCCTAATAATCTTTTGGTAGGTTCTTCTAATATCTCGACCGATACATCATCAATTTCACAACCTAGTTCTTCTAAGGCTGCTTTTATCGCCTCATCAACGCTTTTTCCTTTTTTTTCGACTGTTTGGCCTGGCATTTTTATCGCTTCCTCCTTTATCCGTCTGAGGTTCTCCAGCATATTCTGATTCTATGTGGTGGGTACCCAGTTCATTGATCGCGTTCACCTGAACTCCCACTCCAGTATCGATTTTAACTTGCTTATGAGTATAGTTTACGTACAATTGCTGTAGAATCCCCAATATATTAAATACCACCCAATAAAGTCCTAACCCTGCTGGAACTGTAAAAGTAATATATGCCATCATCAAAGGCATAAAGTATAGCATCGCTTTTTGGGTGGGGTCATTGCTATTGCTGGTTGATATTCTCTGCTGATAATAGGTTGTAAGGGCCGCTAAAATTGGTAATATGAACTTAGTAATGTCGGGATCATTTTTTACCAGAAGCGCAACGTCATTAATCCATAGGAAACCCTTGTGAGCAGTATCAATATACTGAAAATTGAACAGCGACTGGTAAAAAGCAATAAAAATCGGCATCTGAATAAGGAGGGGAAGGCATCCGCCCATGGGGTTTACCCCATGCTCCTTATATAATTCCATGGTCTTTTGCTGCATTACCTGGGGATCATCCTTGTATCTTTCCTGAATAATTTTGGCCTTGGGCGCAATCTCCTGCATAGCCCGCATGGATTTCATTTGTTTTTGGGTGAGCGGGAACATAACCAGTTTAATTGCTATAGTCATGAAGATTATGGCCAGACCATAACTGGGCATACCTATTTGAACCGTGAAAGCGTAAGCTAAATTAATTACATCAGTGAACCATTGTATAAAAGCCTGCCACAAAGTCTTAACCCTGCCCTTCAATTACAGCTTTAATCTTTTACTTCCCTATTGCTGATCCTTATGGGACCGGATCATACCCACCGGGATGAAATGGATGACACCGACTAATCCTTTTAATAGTCAACCATCCACCCCTCATAATCCCGTAATTTTGAATGGCTTCAATAGAATAGTTGGAACAGGAGGGATAGAATCGACAGACTGGTCGTTTAAACATCCCTAACTTCTGGTAAGTTTTAATCAGAAGGATAAAAACCTTTTTCACTTACTTACGGCCTTCCTTATCAGTCGCAGGAACTCTCTTTCTATTTGTTCATAAGCAGCCTCGTTAATGTTATGCCGGGCGACTATCACCAAATCATAGCCTTGTGGAAGTCCAGTCAGGTTACTTCTGATTACTTCACGTATCAGCCTTTTGGCTCGATTTCTTACCACTGCATTGCCTATTCTTTTTGAGGTCACTATTCCAAATCGATTTCCTTGGATCTGATTGCTATTAACAAATAATATGAGGTATTTCCCCGTTACCCTTCGGCCATTTCTATATATAAATCTATATTGCCAGCCTTGGTTTATTCTCCTGTCTTTATGCAGCATAAGAAATCCTTCGGTTGACGTAAAATAATAGGTCGTGATAACGACCTATGCAGTGAGTTTCTTCCTGCCTTTTAATCTTCGCATAGCAATTACTTTTCTTCCGCCTGCAGTTGCCATTCTTTTTCTGAATCCGTGTACTCTTTTACGCTGTCTCTTTTTAGGTTGGTAGGTTCTCTTCATTGATTAGTGCCCCCTTAATTTTTCCAGTACCTATTATTATATTTTTAACACGGACAGCATGTCAAGAAACACTGTATTTCTAAATACTTCAAATTGTACCTAAAATCTGCTACTATATATATTGATGCCGTTTTCAGCGTTGGCTTGGAAACTCGTTATTACTGTCCGAAGAGCTCGTTCCAAGCCCGTTTTATGTTTCTCCACATTGATTCCACACTAAGCAGGAGGCACTCTATGTCCCGAGATATAAACTTTGAGTCTTTGTTTGAAGAAGTACTGCAAGCCTTCCGCAAAGAAATCGGTACCACTAGTTTTGATATCTGGTTTGCAGGGGTTGCCTATAACACGTTTCGAAACGATAAACTATACATAATGGTTCCTAACGCTCTTACCCGAGAATGGATAGAATCACGCTATTTGGAACAGCTCCAAAAAAAGTTCCTTGAGATCAGCAAAAAAGATGTTTCACTAGTTCTAATCACTGAGCCCCTAGTAGAGAAAGATGGTTTTATTTCACCGCTTAATCCCAAATATACCTTTAGTACCTTTGTGGTTGGCAATAGCAATCGCTTTGCCCATGCCGCTTGCTATGCTGTAGGGGAGGCTCCCGCCCGGGCCTATAACCCTTTGTTTATATATGGTGGAGTCGGACTGGGAAAAACTCATTTGATGCAGGCCATTGCCCACCGGATTATTGAAAACCGTCCCTCATACTCAGTAGTTTACGTATCCTCCGAGCAGTTTACAAATGAAATCATCAGCGCGATTAGAGACGACAGTACTCAAGCTTTCCGTAATAAATATAGGAATGTTGACGTTTTACTCATAGACGATATTCAGTTCTTAGCAGGTAAGGAGAGAACCCAGGAAGAGTTTTTCCACACTTTCAACACCCTATATGAAAACAATAAACAGGTCGTTATATCTAGTGACCGTCCTCCTAAGAATATTCCTACCTTGGAAGACCGACTTCGTTCACGATTTGAATGGGGACTGATTACCGATATACAAATACCTGACTTGGAAACTCGTATAGCTATATTGCGCAAAAAAGCCAGTAATGATGAATTAAATATTCCTATGGAAATTTTAGATTATATCGCCAACAATATCGATTCTAATATTAGAGAGTTAGAGGGAGCTTTAGTACGCTTGGTAGCCTACGCAACCATAAACAATCTGGAACTGAGTATGGAAACGGCTACAGAAGCACTAAAAGATATTATGCCGCCACCTCAACCCAAAAAGATAACCATTGAATGCATTCAAAAAGAAGTATGTAAACACTACGGCATTAATTTGAATGAATTACTCTCAAAAAAAAGAAACAAACAATTAGTGTATCCCCGTCATATTGCGATGTTCATATGCCGCAAGATGACGGATGCCTCTTTCCCTTTGATAGGTGATCAATTTGGTGGACGTGATCATACCACGGTCATGCATGGAGTTGAGAAAATAGAAAAAGAGGCAGCTTTCGACCAATCTCTGTCGGTGACATTAGAAAAGATATGTAAACAGCTAGACCCTAGTTTTGTTATGTAAAAGGCAATTATATTAACAGTCTTGTCCACCCTTACCGTATGAATCATGGCGGGTCTTGTCGAACTTTATACACAGTTTTAACAGTACTACTCCTATTACGGTTAACTGTTTAAAAATAAATAATAATAAGGAGGTCAGTGATGAAGTTTAATATCGAAAAGAAAGAAATTACTACTCTAACAGCTTTGGTTCACCGCGCTGCTGCCAGTCGTAGTACTATTCCCATTTTATCTGGTTTACATATAAATATTAGCCGTGACAAGGGTTTAACTATGACTGCGACTGATATGGAGATAGGCATCAAAGCAACAACATCCAATGTAGATATAGTCGAGGAAGGTAGTGTATTAGTAAATGCGAATTATTTTGCTGATTTTATTAAGTTACTGCCAGATACTATCATTTCGTTTAAATTAGAACCTGAAGTATCCAAATTAGTCATAAGCTATGGCCGTTCCTCGAGCCGCCTAAACATCTATCAAGAAAAAGATTATCCGGACTTACCAATAGGTAAGATGGAATCGGTTTTTTCTATACCACAGGATATATTGAAGGAAGGACTGAAAAAAACCGCCTTTGCAACAGCAGTAAATCATTTCCGCCAAGTGTTCACCGGTGTATTATTTGATTGTATTGGCGATGGTACCCTCAGAATAGTAGCCTCTGATACTCACAGGATGGGCTACTATACATATACTCTTTCTAAAGATGATGTAGAACCAATAAAATTTGTCATCCCGATTAGAACCGTTAACGAATTATTGAGATTTTTAGAGGATGGTCCAGAAGAAATAAATATAGGTATGTCAGAAAACAATGTAATTTTTTATAAAGAAGGATTTATACTATTATCACGTTTAATTGAGGGACAATACCCTAATTATGAAAATGTTATCCCATCTTCTTTTATAAGCGATTTAAATATTAAAACTGCTATATTAGCATCCAGTTTAGGTCGAGCTAAAATCTTGCCAACAGATGACAAGTTTCAGATTCAACATGTGCAGTTTAATCTGAAAGATGATGAGGTAGAATTAACCTCTAATTCAGAAAGCATGGGAGAAATTTGTGAGGTTATAGATGATATTGTTATAGAAGGGGAAAAAGGTATTAAGATAGCTTTTAACACTAATTACTTTCTGGATGCGGTTAAAATGTTTGAAACAGAGTGCGATACTATTCTTATAAAATTGTCAGGACCATTAAGCCCAGCTCTTATTAGGAATCCGGAGAAAGAGAATTACTTATATATCCTCGTGCCAATGCGAACTAACAACTAACGAAGGAAAAAACCTTTGAAAATATACAAGCTGAAAATTAGAAACTTTCGCAATATTGCTAGGATGGATTTGGAGCCTTACAATGGCTTGAATATATTTACAGGAGAAAATGGCCAGGGTAAAACTAATTTATTAGAAAGTATTTTTGTACTGGCTACCGGAAGTTCATTTCGTCGTTCCACCGATACCAATCTGGCAAAATATGATTGCGGCAGTTATTATTTGGAAGCAGAATATGGGATATTTGATCGACGTATCGATACCGTCCTTCAATATTCAATAAATGGCAGCAAGTTGTTTCAAGTCAACCAAAAAAAAAGCAATCACAATAATCAGGATCGAATTAGAGTAGTAATTTTTACACCGGATGATCTTTTTCTGATTAAAGGTTCTCCATCGAAGAGGAGAGCCTTTTTAGATTTTTGTCTTAAACAGGTTTCTAATGAGTACATCTACAATTTAGAGAACTATTACAACACACTTAGTAAAAGGAATATTTTTCTAAAAAGGGAGCAAACTGCAGGAAGATCATTTAAAATAATTAACGATCTTTTTGTGGAGAACGCCGTTCGGTTAATAATCCAACGTATCAATTTTATTGGGCTATTAGAAGAAATAAGCCGATCGATTTTTGGAATGATTAATGACTCCCAAAAAGAGATGAGAATCAAATACGCTCTGTCTTTTGCGATAGAGAATGATAAAATCAATATGGAAATATTACAAACCGCAATGCACAAACATATCTATGAAAATCTGAATGAAGAAACACAAAGAAGAAGGACTATGGTTGGTCCACATCTAGATGATTTGAACGTTTATTATGAAGGCCGGGCGGCCCAAATATTTGCATCTCAAGGACAACAGCGTAATCTATCTATTAGTTTGAAATTAGCTGAGTTATATGCTTTTCAAAGAGTCAAAGGCTATTATCCAGTACTATTACTAGATGACGTTTTTTCCGAATTAGATGGAAATAAAAGAACTAAGTTGGTTAAGTATTTAAGAGAAGCTGATTTTCAGACGTTTTTAACCACCGTGAGTATGGATGCTCATGACGATTATGGCTGCTCTCATTACCGGGTTGAAGGCGGTCGGTTGGAGAGAAAGGAGAACTGAAGTGTATTTACATTTGGGTGATGACACCATTATTTCTGGGGAAAAAATTATAGCAATTGTAAACTTGGAAGAACCTGTTTCTGCCGACTTAAAACAATTGATCGAAGATGCCAAAATAGACAAGACCTTACGCATCATAAGTAATGATAAGAAGAAAGCGATGGTATTTTGTGACAACTGTCAGTACCTATCACCCATATCCTCAACCACCCTTTTTAAAAGGGCAATTCAATTCCTCAAGGAGGTTTAATCAGTGAATAGACCAGAAAATGGTTATAACGCTTCGGACATTCAGGTGCTGGAGGGACTGGAAGCGGTAAGAATGCGGCCCGGAATGTATATAGGTTCGACTGGACCAAAAGGTTTACACCACTTGGTCTTTGAAATTGTCGACAATAGTATAGACGAAGCCGTTGGTGGAAATTGCGACAAAATCGATGTGGTAATCAATGTAGATAACAGCGTAACCGTCTCAGACAATGGTAGAGGTATACCCGTCGATATTCACCCCCAAATGGGAATACCGGCTATAGAAGTCATACTTACCACATTGCATTCGGGAGGCAAGTTTGGAGGCAGCGGTTATACAATTTCGGGCGGACTGCACGGAGTTGGGCTATCGGTGGTTAACGCCTTATCATCTAGGATGGAAGTAGTGGTTAAGAGGGATGGCCATATATATCGCCAGGACTATGAAAGAGGCAAACCGGCAACTGCCCTGTTAGTGTTAGGTGATACAGAGTCAACCGGGACGTCAATAAAATTTTATCCTGATCCGGACATTTTTGAGGAAACGGTTTTTGAAAGGGACATCCTGGTCCAGAGACTACGGGAATTGGCCTATCTTAATCAGGGACTGCATATTACGTTTGCGGATACTAGGGAAGAGGAACTATACCAAAAAGAATTCAAATCAACTGGCTTAAAAGATTTTGTGGGTTATATCAACAAGAGCAAAGAAACAGTAAATCAGGAGCCCATCTATTTTGAGACCAAAAAGGATGATGTAGTAGTAAAAGTAGCCATTCAATATAATAACGGTTACAGCGAAAATATTTATTCTTTTGCCAATAATATACGCACCCAGGAAGGCGGAACGCATGAAATCGGCTTCAAAAACGCTCTGACACGGGTTATCAATGACTATGCCAAAAGGAATAATATTCTGAAAGAAAATGATGCTAACCTGGCTGGGGAGGATATTAGGGAAGGTGTAGCAGCAATAATATCGGTACTGGTCAAAGATCCCCAGTTCGAAGGACAAACCAAGACCAAGCTGGGAAATACCTATATAAGAGGTGTGGTAGATGCGGCTGTTTATGAAAGCGTCGAAGACTATTTAAGCGAATATCCGGCAACGGCTAAAAGGATACTGGAAAAAGCTATATCTGCCCGCCGTGCTCGGGAAGCAGCCCGTAAAGCCCGCGAATTGACGCGCCGAAAAAGCGCTCTTGAATCTACTGCATTACCAGGAAAACTCGCAGATTGTAGCAATCGGAACCCTGCCCAATCAGAGCTGTTTATTGTAGAAGGAGATTCTGCAGGAGGATCCGCCAAACAGGGTCGGGATCGCACTTATCAGGCAATTCTACCCTTGCGGGGAAAGATCTTGAATGTCGAAAAATCACGTCTCGACAGAGTGTTATCCAGCGAGGAAATCCGCAACCTGATTACGGCTATCGGTACCGGGATAGGGGAGGATTTTGATATCAAGAAAGCCAGGTATCATAAGCTCTTTATAATGACTGACGCGGATGTAGATGGAGCACACATCAGAATCTTATTGCTAACCTTTTTCTATCGTTATATGCGGGAGCTGATTGAAAATGGGTATGTGTATATTGCCCAACCACCTTTGTATGGTTTAAAGAGAGGTAAAGAGATTCATTATTTTTATAACGATTCGGAAATGAATAGATTCGTGGAGAACTCCGATAAAAAATGGGGAATACAAAGATATAAAGGGCTTGGCGAAATGGACCCGGAACAGTTATGGTCAACTACTATGAACGCCGATAATCGAACCATTCTTCAGGTAACTATAGACGATGCTATTCAGGCTGACGAAGTCTTTTCTAACCTCATGGGGGATAATGTTGAACCACGCCGTGAGTTTATCAGTGAAAACGCTCGTTATGTAGCTAACCTGGATATATAGGAGGTATTCATACTGTGGGACAGGAGAACCTATTTAGTAAAGTACTACCGATTGATATAGAGAAAGAAGTAAAAAAATCATTCTTGGAATATTCTATGAGTGTTATTGTATCCCGCGCGCTGCCTGATGTCCGGGATGGACTTAAGCCTGTTCACCGCCGCATTTTATATGCCCTTTATGATCAAGGCATGACCCATGATAAACCACATAAGAAGTCCGCTAATATAGTTGGGGAGGTCATGGGGAAGTACCACCCCCATGGTGATGCTGCAATATACCAGACCATGGTTAAAATGGCTCAGCCCTTTTCTATGCGCTATCCTTTAGTAGATGGGCATGGTAACTTTGGATCAATAGACGGAGATGCAGCTGCGGCCATGAGGTATACTGAATCTCGGATGGCTCGAATAGCTGGTGAGATGCTAAGGGATATCGAGAAAGATACAGTGGATTGGCGCCCCAATTATGATGACACAAGAGAAGAGCCCCAGGTCTTACCTAGCCGTATACCCAACCTTTTGATAAATGGTTCCGCTGGAATAGCAGTCGGTATGGCTACCAATATCCCGCCGCACAACCTCCGTGAAGTGGTGGAAGCCATCAAGATGGTAATAGATAATCCGGAAGTGACTGTAGACGAGTTAATGGAGGTAATTCCCGGGCCGGATTTTCCTACTGCAGGAATTATGGGTGGTCGCGGCATTAGACAGGCATATGCAACTGGGCGGGGGAGTATCAAGGTCAGGGCCCGCTATTCAGTAGAAGAGAAAAAGGGCGGTCGTAATGCAATAATTATTTCCGAAATCCCGTATCAGGTGAATAAAGCCCGCGTGGTTGAGAAGATAGCCAGCCTAGTGAGAGATAAAAAAATTGACGGCATCGTGGACCTAAGAGATGAATCTGATCGCAATGGTATTAGAATAGTCATTGAAGTGCGTAGGGAAGTTAACACAAACGTATTAATGAACAACCTGTACAGACATACCCAGCTGGAAGACAGCTTTGGGGTAATAATGCTTAGCTTGCTAAACGGGCAACCCAAGGTACTCACTCTCAAGCAAATGATGGAGGCTTATGTCCAGCATCGCCAGGAAGTCATTACTAGGCGTACGCAGTATGACTTGACTCTAGCCCGTAACCGGCTTCATATTCTGGAAGGGCTTAAGATAGCTTTAGACAACCTTGATGAAATAATAGAATTAATAAGAAACTCAGAAAACCGGGAGATTGCGCGACAAGGATTGATAACCCGCTTTAATTTAAGTGAGATTCAGGCTAATGCTATTTTGGATATGCGATTAGCGCAACTAACGGGCTTGGAACGAGCGCGGCTTGAAGAAGAACTGCGAGAATTGGTGTTGAAAATTGCTGATTATGAAGATATTCTAAACAGGCCGGAAAGGATTCTGGTCATGGTCAAGGAGGATTTGGATGATATAGGGGTTCGTTACGGAGACAAGCGCCGTACCGAAATAACCTGTGAAAATATGGATTATGAGGAAGAAGACTTCATCGAGGACCATGAAGTGGTTATTACCCTTAGCCACCGGGGCTATATTAAAAGACAGCCGCTGGATACCTATAAGGCTCAAAAAAGGGGCGGAAAGGGTATAAGCTCTACCACGACCAGAGCAGAGGACTTTGCTCACGATATAGTGGTTACTGGTGTATTAGCCAATATATTTTTCTTTACCAACCAAGGCCGAGTTTTCTGTGCCAAGGCCCACCAAATCCCAGAATCGTCCCGGCAAGCCAAAGGGCAGGCACTGGTTAACTTTCTTGATTTGAAAGAAGGAGAAAAGGTCAGCACCATTGTGGCAGCACGCACTATTGACGATAGAAGGCACTTGATTATGGCCACTAAGAAAGGCATTGTAAAAAAAGTACGTCTGTCTGACCTCTCAAATATTAGGAAAAGCGGCATTATCGCCATGAACTTGAGTGAAGGAGACGAATTGGTCGGTGTAATAAGAGTCGATGGCAAGGACCGGGTGATGTTGGTTACTTCACTTGGGCAGGCTATTATATTTGAAGAACAGCGAGTCCGAAGCATGGGAAGAACCGCGGCTGGAATGAGAGGTATACGCCTGGATTCGGACGACTATGTGATCGGAATCGATAAAGACCGTCCCGGGGGAGAGGTCTTTATGGTAACTGTAAACGGTTATGGCAAAAAAACACCGCTGTCAGAGTACCGGACTCAATACCGTGGAGGAAAAGGTTTAAAAACCATAAATGTTGACAAAAAGAATGGTCCGATAGTAGGCTTTAAAATAGTTGCTGATGAAGAGGAGCTAGTCATCCTGACCAGTGCCGGGAACATTATCCGGTTGGAAGCTAGTGATATTTCCACTCAAAAACGCTATTCGCGCGGGGTAGTAATAATGAAAACTTCGGAAAGTGACCGCGTCGCTGCGGTTGCCCGGTTTAAGATAGAAAAGGAAGAATAGATAGGTAGTATAGTAGCATCTATCGGAGACTATGGAGGTTGTGAAATGCAGGAAACAGGTACTTTTAGAGTCAAATCAGGGTTGGCCCAAATGCTTAAAGGCGGAGTGATCATGGATGTCACTACCCCAGAGCAGGCGAAAATAGCGGAAGAAGCCGGGGCCTGTGCGGTAATGGCCTTAGAGAGGGTTCCCGCAGATATAAGGGCTGCTGGGGGCATCGCCCGAATGGCTGATCCTAGCATAGTCCTTAAGATTATGGAGGCAGTGACAATTCCGGTTATGGCAAAGTGCCGGATAGGTCACTTTGTCGAAGCCCAGGTGTTACAGTCTTTAGGGATCGATTATATTGATGAGAGTGAAGTTTTAACCCCGGCTGATGAAAAATACCATGTTAACAAACATCCTTTCAAGGTACCATTTGTATGCGGTGCTAGAAATTTGGGAGAAGCCCTTCGACGTATAGGCGAGGGCGCAGCCATGATACGTACCAAAGGAGAACCAGGAACCGGCAATGTAGTAGAAGCAGTTAGGCACATCCGCCAGGTCAATGATGAGATTCGTTGGGTGTCTAATTTACCCGAGGAAGAATTAATGACCGCGGCCAAAGAACTACAAGCGCCTTATGAATTAGTGATAGAGGTGGCTAAGCTAAAACGACTGCCGGTAGTTAATTTTGCCGCTGGAGGCATTGCTACCCCGGCTGACGCTGCGTTGATGATGCAGTTGGGGTGTGATGGTATATTTGTCGGATCAGGTATATTTAAATCAGGAGACCCAGCCCGACGGGCTAAATCCATAGTGGCAGCTACTACTTATTACAGGGACGCGGCGATTCTGGCTGAAATTTCTCGCGATCTAGGTGAGGCCATGTCAGGAATAGATATAGCAACAATAAAACCAGAGGATCGGATGCAGGATCGTGGCTGGTAGAAAAATAGGGATTTTAGCTTTACAAGGAGCCTTTGTCGAACATGAAGCAGCATTGTTAAAATGCGGAGTGTGCCCTAGTGAGGTTAGAACCAGTCGAGAGCTTGATAACGTAGAAGGATTAATCATTCCTGGCGGCGAAAGCACAACTATAGGTAAACTCATGCAAGCTTACAACCTATTGGAGCCCATACGAAAGCGCAGCAGAGAAGGTATGCCTATCTGGGGAACCTGTGCGGGGATGATATTGTTAGCCCGGGAAATAGTGGGGATGGAACAGATAATAAGCCTTAATCTCATGGATATTGCGGTCAGGAGAAATGCCTATGGGCGGCAATTAGAGAGTTTTGAAACCGAATTGCAGGTTGAAGGCATAAACCACTGCCGCGGGGTCTTTATTCGGGCACCCTTTGTAGAAAGAGTATGGGGAAATACCCAAGTTCTATCTACTTATCAAGATAAGATAGTCATGGTCAAGGAGAATAACCTGCTGGCAACAGCGTTTCATCCTGAGTTAACTGATGATCCAAGTATACATCAATATTTCCTAGAAATGCTGAAATAGCCGTATTGCCAAAGGTAATTTGGTATAATATAATTTACCTTAAACAAAATTTGACCACCCGATGATGGGGAAAAGTAGAAACTGTGCCTATCGCAGAGAGCTGGTGAAAGGTGCGAACCAGTATAGGTAGGTTTTGAATCCACCCTTGAGGTTAACTGTTAAACGCAGTTGCGGCGGTTCCGTTATAACCGAAAAGGGGGCGCATCAGCGTCAACAAGGGTGGCAACGCGGGAAAACCTCTCGTCCCTGAACGGGCGAGGGATTTTTTATTTTATGCAGGAGGGTAGTCCACAAATGAAAAGCGCTCAATATCTTTTAATTCCGGGACCCACACCCATACCCTTACGGGTGGCCCGAGCAATGGACAGACCGATGATCAACCACCGGGGACCAGAGTTCAAGGCTATAATAGAGGATGTCACTGCCGGGGTTAAAAGAGTCTATCAAACCGAGGAGAACCTCTTGATTTACCCTGCATCCGGAACCGGCGGTTTGGAAGCAGCGGTGTCCAACTTTATTGCACCGGGGGATAAAGTACTGGCTATCTCCATTGGGGTATTTGGAGACCGATTTGCAGAAATAGCGGGCAGGTTTGGTGCACAGGTTGAGAAAATGGATTTTCCTTGGGGAACCGGAGCAGATCCAGAGTGGATCAAGGACCGGATAGATAAAGATAAAAATGGGGAAATTAAGGCTGTATTAATTACCCACAATGAAACTTCAACCGGGGCGTTTAATGACATAAAAACCATACGTCAGGTATTAGGGGAGCATCCCGCTCTATTCATGGTAGACGCCGTTAGCAGCTTGGGGGCCCACGAATTAAGGATGGACGAATGGGGACTGGATGTGGTAGTAAGCGGCTCGCAAAAGGCCTTTATGATCCCGCCAGGACTAAGTTTTATGGCCTTTAGCCAGAGAGCCCTAAAGAAGCAACAAAGTAATCCTAATTGCCGTTACTATTGGGACGTCACAATGGGGTTGCAGTATCAGGAGAAAGGGCAAACCGCTTTTACCCCGCCCATATCTCTGTACTATGGATTGCAGGAAGCTCTCAAGATGATAGAGGAAGAAGGCATTGATAATGTCGTGACCCGCCATCATAATTACCGTGATATGGTTCGCAGCAGCATAAAAGCCATGGGATTAGAGTTGTTTACGGAAGAAAAATCAGCTTCAAATGCGGTAACGTCGGTTTATGCTCCCAAGTCTATTGGGGCGAATGTAATAAGAAAATATATGCTCGATGAATTTAATATTATTTTAGCCGGGGGACAATTCAATCTGGAGAATGTAATATTCCGGATGGGGCATCTGGGATATGTCAGGGAGCTGGATATAATATCAGTTCTGGCCGCATTGGAACTCACATTAGTAAAATTTAAATTTGACCTGATAATGGGGTCAGGATTACATAAGGCCCAGGAGATTCTCTTAAATTATCATATCGCCAGAACAGAATAAAGGAGGAAGGTAGCGATGGAGAAGAAAAAAGTAATAGTCACCGAAAGCATTGCTGAAGAAGGGCTGAAGATATTAGAGTCCGCATTGGAGGTTGATAATAGACCAGGGATTCCTAGGAACGAACTATTAGAAATTATTGATCAATATGATGCCTTAATAGTAAGAAGTGTTACTAAAGTCAATGAGGAATTAATCAAAAGGGCAACCCGGTTAAAGGTAGTCGGCCGGGCCGGCAATGGCGTTGATAACATAGATGTAGACGTTTGTACCCGTTACGGAGTAGTAGTTGCCAATACGCCGGACAGTAATACCATTTCCGCAGCAGAACAGACCATGAGTTTGTTGTTGTCTTCGGTACGCAATACTGCCTGGGCCAATAATGTACTCAAAGGCGGAATCTGGGACCGTACACCCTTCCGGGGTACGGAGTTATATGGCAAAACGGTAGGGATTGTAGGATTGGGGAGAATAGGCTCTATGATAGCCACCCGACTAAAGGCTTTTAACATGAAGGTAATAGCTTATGATCCGTATATTTCAGATGAACGTTTTGAGCGTTTTGGTGCTGAGAGGAAGGAGACCCTTGAGGAGTTGGTGCGCGAATCCGACGTAATAACGGTCCATACCCCGCGTAACGAAGAAACCATGCACATGATTAATGAAAACATTCTGGAACTGGCCAAAGACGGGGTCCGGGTTGTCAATTGTGCCCGGGGGGGAATAATTGCAGAAAGCGCTCTGGTGAAAGGCCTTGAGGGTGGGAAAATAGCCAGTGCTGGGCTGGATGTTTATGAGAAGGAACCAGCCTACGATAATCCCCTGTTCAAATTTAACAATACTGTTTGTACGCCACATTTGGGCGCAGACACCTTTGAAGCACAAAAAAGAGTTGGAGAAACCATTGCACAACAGGTTATTAAAGCGTTAGAGGGAGGGATTGTTCCTAATGTGGTAAACCTTCCCACCGTGCTGAGTGAAGATCTTGATTACCTGCGACCATACATCACACTAGCCGAAAAGTTAGGGAATATTTATTCTCAGATGTTTAAGACTCCCGTTTCACGGATAGAGATTACCTATAGTGGGCCCATCAGTGTTAATGAAACCGAGATATTAACCATCGGGTTTCTAAAAGGCCTGTTGGAGCCGGTGATGTGGGAAAAGGTCAACTATGTTAATGCGCGATTAATAGCTGAGGACCGGGGGATTAAGGTTTTTGAAATCAAGGAAGAGGTAAGCCCCAAACGATATAAGAATTTAATATCCGTAAAAATCATGAGCAGTACTAATGAACTGGAAATCGAAGGAACATTATCTCGAGCCAGGAATCCTTTACTAGTTGATATCAATGGTTATGAAACGGAAACTACCCTGGATGGATATGTACTCATCGCCGAGAACGAAGATCGTCCCCGGGTAATCGGCCCCTTCGCAACCGCTCTGGGAGATGAAGGTATAAACATTTCGGGTATGAAGGTGGCGCCTCATGCAAGTGGAGAGAAGGCCATTATGTTATTGAATGTCGATGATAAGGTAGAACCGGAAGCGCTTGATCGTTTGGGAAAACTGGATGGGATATTGGGGCGCCCCATTCTGCTCTATTTTTAATATAGGGCAGGACAGAGGGAGGAGTATTGAAAGGCTAAAGGAGTCATGGATAAGCAAAGAGGATCGAGATTTGAATAATTGGATAGGAGGGAGAAGCAATGTTGGATGCCAAAATGGTCCGTGCCAATCCCGAATTGGTTGAGACCGCCCTTCGTAAAAGAAATCAAACAGGACTTTTGGAAAACTTCCTTAGTTTGGACAGTCAAAGAAGGACTCTATTGGTTGAAGCCGAAGAGATTAAAAAATTTCGTAACCAGGCTTCTCAAGAAGTTGGACAACAAATGAAGCAGGGGCAAAACCCGGAGGAATTAGTTGAGCGGGTCAGACAAGCTGGGCAGAAAATCAAGGAACTGGACCAAAAATTAAATGAAGTTGAATCTGCCATGGAAAACATCATGCTCAATATCCCAAATATACCTGACAGCTCAGTACCAGTTGGAGCCGATGAACAGAGCAATATAATAGTAAGATACTGGGGCGAACCACGGAAATTTGATTTTGAGCCCCAAGCACATTGGGATATAGGACCCAATCTGGGTATATTAGATTTTGAACGGGCTGCCAAACTATCGGGAGCTCGATTTACCGTATATAAAGGCCTGGGAGCCCGATTGGAGAGGGCTGTAATCAATTTCTTCCTGGATACCCACATATATAAACATGGATACCAGGAGATTTTCCCGCCATTTATGGTTAATAAAGAATGCATGGTAGGCACTGGGCAATTACCAAAATTTGCTGAGGATATGTTCAAGGTCGAAGGTCGCGAGATGTATTTAGTCCCAACTGCAGAAGTACCGCTTACCAACTTATACCGCGAAGAAATCATAGAGGAGAAAGACCTCCCCCTTTACATGACCGCTTACACCGCTTGTTTTCGAGCTGAAGCCGGCTCGCATGGACGTGATACCCGTGGTATTATTCGCCAGCATCAATTCAACAAAGTGGAACTGGTGAAGCTAACCAAGCCTGAGCGTTCCTATGAAGAGTTAGAAAAGATGCTCCGCGATGCAGAAGAGGTTCTGCAGCTGCTGGGAATCCCGTATAGAGTGGTGTTGCTAAGTACAGGCGATATGGGATTTTCCTCGGCGAAAACCTATGATTTAGAAGTATGGATGCCTAGTTACAATGATTACAAAGAAATTTCCTCATGTTCCAACTGCCTCGATTTTCAAGCCCGTAGGGCCAACATCCGCTTTCGACCAGCCTCAAAGGAAAAAATCAGATACGTTCACACCCTGAACGGATCCGGAGTGGCAGTCGGCAGGACAGTTGCGGCAGTACTAGAGAACTATCAGCAGAAAAGTGGATCGGTAGAAATCCCAGAAGTTCTCAGACCCTACATGGGTGGATTGGGCATAATTGGGTAGGCCGGGATGGGGGCTTTATTGACAATAGCCGAAGGTCTGTGCTATACTTGCTTCTGCATTGATTTAAGCGATGTATCCTTCTAGTGGAGGGGTGTCCGAGCGGTTGAAGGAGGCGGTCTTGAAAACCGTTGAACCTTTGCGGGTTCCGTGGGTTCGAATCCCACCTCCTCCGCCATAAGTTGTGGAGAGATGGCCGAGTAGGCTGAAGGCGCTCGCCTGCTAAGCGAGTATACGGCTAGTAACTGTATCGAGGGTTCGAATCCCTCTCTCTCCGCCATGTTAATCTGACACCCGGAATTATGCGCCCTTAGCTCAGCTGGATAGAGTGACAGGCTACGAACCTGGAGGTCGGGGGTTCGAATCCCTCAGGGCGCGCCATACAATTATATCCATAACGGAATAATGGCTGAAAGGAAAACGTAGGTTTTCCTATTTTAGTAATATGCATAATTTTCAGCCATGACCGGTCTATTACACATGCGCCCGTAGCTCAGCAGGATAGAGCAACGGTTTCCTAAACCGTGTGCCGGGGGTTCGAGTCCCTTCGGGCGCACCATTTGGTGGTGAATCCCTTAAATGAGGGACAACATATATATGCGCCAGGCTTTGCAGCTGGCTGAGAAAGCTTTAGCAGCCGGGGAGGTACCGGTTGGAGCGATAGCAGTTTTAGGGCAGGAGATAATTGCCAGGGCGCATAATGAAAAGGAACAGCGCCAGGACGCCACGGCACATGCTGAACTGCTGGTATTGCAGCGAGCAGCCCATTATCTCAATAAATGGCGTCTAGAGAATGTAACCATATATTCTACCTTGGAACCATGCCCTATGTGCGCCGGAGCTATGGTCAATTCCCGTATCAAAAGGCTTGTTTATGGTAGCCGGGACGAAAAGGCCGGAGCGGCTGGATCGGTAATTGATTTGGTCAGGTACCCAGGCTTAAACCATCAGGTGGAAGTTGTCCCTGGTGTCATGAGCGAGGAATGCACTAATCTGTTACAATGCTTTTTCTCCCAACTAAGGGAGAAAAAGTTGGATTGATTGTGATATTTGGATGGTTTCCGACCATATAACTGTACTGGAGAGATGGCCGAGCTCGGCTGAAGGCGCTCGACTCGAAATCGAGTAGGCGGTTAATCCCCGCCTCCAGGGTTCGAATCCCTGTCTCTCCGCCAGAATTATACCGACCTCTGGGCAGAGGCCGGTTTTTTATGTTATACGATATGGTTAATATTAAAAAACACGCCTGTATTTGGGGATAAAAATTGGTGTAACAGTAAGTTGGATTACAAACCCCCTGTTTGTAAATGCCGCTTGTAATATAATTGATTCAAGCATGGACAATCCCCTTTGATATAGGGTTTGATGTAGATGAGATTATTGAGTGTTATTACAAAATCGGACAAATTGAAAAAATTTGTTGACGTACTGTTTGTTAGCCAATAAAATAAGCATATCCGAAAGGAGAAGCTCATAAATCTTAATTATAGGAGGTGGTGAGCGAGAAAAATTCTTCCAGTCGAATCTGATACCAAGATCAATCCCTTCATTAATTAATCCCTGATAACGGGGAAACCGCTTTTAAGTTGAGGACGACCTACATATCAAAACACAGTATTTTTCAGTAGACATGGCTTTAGATAGAATAATAATCAAGGAACCCTTGGCTTTTAAGCTTGCAGTGGTATTCAGTGTAAATTAAAAAACGTAAGGGGGATTTTAGATGTCAGGAAGTGGAAACGGATGGGCTAATCCAGCCCCAGCAGGTCTAATTGCATTGGGAGTAGCGTGCTTTGTGTTTTTTGCTCTTTTAGGAGGAAAAGTAAAAGCGTCCTGTTTACCGCTCATGGGGTGCTGGTTACTCGGTGGATTTGTGGTACAGCTTATAGTTGCTATTGTTGAATTAAAAGAAGGCGCTCTCACCGGCGGAAACGTATTCCTGTATTTCTCAGCTTTCTTCATGCTGGTCGGCGGACTTGAAATGCAGCTCAAGTTCTTCGGCGGCAAATTCGGATGGGGCCTGGATGCTACTATCGATGGATGGGCATGGTTGGCACTGCTTATCTCCTTGTTATTCATTCAATTTGCCTACTATAAACAGTCAACAACTGTAATGGCTATCTTACTGCTTACTTTAACCGTCGCCGTGTTCTTTGTTGCTATGATGGACGGTGCATGGTTAGGAGCCCAGTACAAACCTTATGCAGCCTATCTTCTGTTGGCTTCAGGTATATGCGGTCTTTATCAAGCTTGTGCCATTATACTAAATGGGGCATTTGGCAAGACGGTTCTGCCCTGTGGCGGTCCTATCATGAAATAGGAAGCGCATTCGTTTTTTCCGGTCTGTTATCCGTACCTCTAAGTACAATAAAACCATAAAGAGGTTTTGCCTAGCAAAACCTCTTTTTATTTATGAATGAGACAAAAATAAATCCCAAATATCACGCTAGGTGCTAATAAATGCCCATATAAACTATACTTGCAGTGAGTAATGATTTAAGGTAAAATACTAAAGTCGCCATAGTGACTTCGCTGGAATTCTTTTGGCGGACAAATAAATAATATGTACGGAGAGGTGGCTGAGCTTGGCTGAAGGCGCTCGATTGGAAATCGAGTAGGCGGCTAATAACTGCCTCGCGGGTTCGAATCCCGCCCTCTCCGCCATAGACGATTTACGAAACGCTCTTCTGGGCGTTTTTATTTTTTCTGAGAATGAATGACATGAGACCAACCATTACTGGTTAGACTATAAATAAGTCTAAATATCGGAAATTTATAGAAAAGAGTCATTTTTATCAGAAAGGATGATTATAGATGATACCAGAATCGGACCTAAAAAAGGAAGTCATGGAACACCCGGCTGCGGAAAGGGCTATAGATAATCCCCGAGATGCCCAGGAGCTACCCAACATAAAGGTAACCGACGCGGAGGAACGACCTGATCTGGAAGTAACTGACACCGAGGAAATACCTAGGGTAAAAATCACGGATGCAGAAGAAAGACCTGCAATGAAAATTAACGACGCAGCTGAAGTTCCGGACAGGGATTAGTCACAATCAATAGTGACCTTAAAAATGTGACTTTAAGATAAGAGGACATGTCTCCACTTGTTACCGAAGCTATCCTCTTAAGATGTAGGTAGGAATTTTAATATTCTGTCGGATTCTCTGGCTGGGGACCTCTAATTCAAACCAAGGAGAGGTAACCGGCAAGGAAAAGCCAATCCGGTTTGGCAGCCCCCGCGGATAAGATTTGACTTTTTGCCCTTGGGCATCGTATATGTTACCTTCCGCCGCTACAATTTGGCTATCTCTTACTACCTCGGCGAATATTTTGAGTACGTCCTGTAAATCGGATATGGTCATATAGTCCCATAAATTAACGTAGGTTTCTGTATCATGACTACATAAATGTTTAAGATTCACTTCATTACTGTGGATCTGGTCACCAATGCCTACCAATATGCATTTCAACGGGGAACGTTTATCCGCAGCAATCTCGCGTGCTAACTGAGTAGTATAGCGCTTAACCTCCTGAATATCGTCAATCCTTGCATCGGTTATAAAGACGAACATACCAAGGGGGGCATCCTTGAATTTATCAACGAAAAATTTAACAGCGGGCAGCAATACCGATTTGTCCCCAAACATCATCTGGTCAGGTCCATCGATAGATATTGTAGCGGCTTCGGTGGATTTAATATCACCTACTACTTCTATTTCGTTTCCATTGCCCCCGCCCCAATAAATGAGAGAAGTTGAGCCATCATAATCCATACTACCGGCTAGATAAGTCAATAATTCAGGACCGATATAGTCCAGGGTATTAGGAGATAAACGGATTAACCCCCTGTTGAGGGCATCGGTTACAGCCAGTCTTTGCAAGGTCTTGACTCGCTGTCCATCCCGGATTTCACTACTTATCCAACCTTTATTTTGGTAATCATTATAAATTTTGTATGGTATATCACCAAGGACCCGACGTCCATACTCTACTTTCATGGAAGCGCTGGCGTCAAGGGCAAGGCCAGTCTTCCAAGCACGGGAGAGCTTATGCTGAGTCTGCCCTAACAGAGTAAACTGAACATGAAAAACATCCCCGCGCTTGCGAATATAGACATTGCTCAAGTCTTTATGGGTATCTTCAGCGGCAATTGTAAAATCTATATTGCCTATATTATTGATAGCAGATAAATAGTCTTCTGTTGACATTAAATGCCTCCACGAGGAAAGGCTTGGCCATAATAGCATCAGTTTAAGAACAAGAGTCGGCCAAGCCTGCCTTTTCCAAGTTAGCAAATTTGTGTTTGAGTGCTAGCAGGTATTCTATCGTACTATTTTAGCATGATTACACTGGGAATAGATGAAAACCAGGAAACCTACAACTTTATTTTCCCCAGAAAGCAGAGTAGATTATATTGGCTGCGGTCACTATTATAATAATCCCGGTAAAACGAATATATAGGTTAAAATATTTAATACCTATACGCTCATAATATTTAAGATCCATCATACCGGCCGGGTAGATTACTAACACCGCTCCGATAAGGGCAACCAAAACGGGAGTAATCAGGTGTTTAAAAATTGGGCTGCCCGTCAGTACCTGTACCGCCAAGGCCCCCAAAAAGAGCACAGTCCATATCATTAAAATGGTCCTGAACTTAGGCGTGGAATCATTTTGGGATTTTATAAATAAATGCAGGTTCTGTTTGCATTGCTCTGAACAGTAAGGCAATTCACGGGTAGTCCTCTTGCCATTTATTATTGACCGAACTGCGGTTTTATGTTCAGCGGGCTGTCTCTTACAATAAGCACATCTTGCCATTAATACATTCCTCGCTTAACTTATTATGAGCGGTTAAACATAAAGGCCCTTGACGATACTGTAATTATAATCGTAAATTTCTATAGATGTATATGATAAGCAGTTATAAATTTTTCTTGGGTCAATTGCTTATTAAAGTGGTTATTTGACACTCATCCAGGAAAAATGGTAAAAAGAGCAAAGATAAATAAAAGTTAAGCAGTATATCGTGCCTTAGCAAAACGATTAATCAGTAGCAATATGAAAAAGCATTAAGGAGAATCATCATGAACAGCACAAATACTCCTCTGCCAACTAATTTTATTCAGACAATTATCAGTGAAGATTTAAAGAATAACAAAAATAAGGGGAGGGTTAATACGCGATTCCCTCCGGAACCTAACGGGTATCTACATATTGGTCATGCTAAATCGATATGTTTGAATTTCGGGTTGGCTGCCGCCAACGGAGGGCTTTGCAACCTGCGTTTTGATGACACCAATCCCAGTAAAGAAGATGTGGAGTATGTCGAATCAATACAAGCAGATGTGAAATGGTTGGGTTTTAACTGGGACGACCGGATGTATTATGCGTCCGATTATTTTGCGAAAATATATGAATATACTTTGCAATTGATCAAGACTGGAAATGCCTATGTCTGCGACCTTAGCGCCCAGGAAATAAGGGAGTATCGAGGAACTTTGACCGAACCCGGCAAGGACAGTCCTTACCGTAACCGTTCAGTTGAAGAGAATATGGATCTATTTCAAGGAATGAAAGAAGGCAAATTCCCAGACGGGGCGAGGGTCTTACGAGCGAAGATCGACATGGCCTCACCTAACTTGAACATGCGCGACCCAGTACTTTATCGAATTTTAAGGGCTACTCACCATAGGACCGGCGACCAGTGGTGTATTTATCCGATGTACGATTATGCTCACCCGCTTTCTGATGCCATAGAGAATATTACCCATTCAATTTGTACCTTGGAATTTGCCGATCACCGGCCCTTATATGATTGGGTTTTGGATAAGGTTGATTATTCCAATGAAGCCGATGGCCGTCCCCAGCAGATTGAATTTGCTCGGCTGAATTTATCCTATACCGTGATGAGTAAACGTAAATTAAGAGAATTAGTCGAACAGGACTATGTTAACGGGTGGGATGACCCGAGAATGCCTACCATTTCAGGTTTTCGCCGCCGCGGCTATACCCCTGAATCCATCCGGGACTTCTGTGATCGTATTGGTGTAGCCAAGCGGGATAGTATGGTGGATATTGCTTTGCTAGAGCATTGTATTCGTGAGGATCTGAATCTTAACGGGCCTCGAGTCATGGCAGTCCTTCGTCCGTTACGGGTAATAATTGATAATTATCCAGAGGGCCGGGTAGAATGGCTGGAAGCAGAAAACAATCCGGAAAATCCGGCTATGGGAACCAGACAGGTTCCGTTTTCACGAGAGTTATTTATTGAACAAGAAGATTTCATGGAGAATCCACCTAGAAAGTTCTTCCGTTTGTCTCCCGGAGGAGAAATACGGCTGAAAAGTGCTTATATTATTAAGTGCGAACGGGTGGTCAAAGATGAACAAGGTTCAATAGTTGAGTTGCATTGTAGTTATGATCCCGAGAGTAGAAGCGGAGGTTCTAATAGTGGAAGGAGAATAAAAGGCACCTCTCACTGGGTTTCGGCTACCCATGCTATACCCGCTACGATTAGGCTGTATGAAAATCTCTTCATAAATGAGAATCCTGATAACGAAGAAGGCGGAGCTGACTACAAGTCCCAACTTAATTCACATTCACTAGAAGTATTAAATGATTGTCGCCTGGAACCCAGCCTGGCGGGTGCCAGACCGGGCAACCGTTACCAGTTTTTACGACAGGGTTATTTCTATTTGGATCCGACAGATAGCGATGATGGGAAGTTGGTGTTTAATCGCATCGTGTCATTACGTGACACTTGGGCAAAGATCCAAAAGGGGAATTGAAAGCTAGCCATATATGAAGGTCTATAAATTATAGTACCGCAGGGGAAGTTAGCCCGCTGTACAACTATGGTTGGTTGTACAGCGGGTTTTTAAACCTTAACAAACCAATGAAAAAACGGAGCAGTCCTTGTATAATAGGGGATGGGGATTTAGCGGAGAGAGGACCGGTTTAAATGGAGATACATATCTTAGCCAGTGGCAGCACCGGTAATGCTATTCTAGTGAAGATGGGAAATAGAAGCATATTGGTTGATGCGGGTATCAGCTGTCGCAGGATCGAACGAGGACTGGCCGCTGTAGGTATGCAGGTGGGAGACCTGGACGGAGTTTTAATAACCCATGAACATATAGATCATATTATGGGTATTCCAGTAATGGCCAAAAAACATCATATTCCTATCTTTGCTCGACCGGGGGTGTGGGATGCGATGCTGGATAGAGACAAAGTCCCCTGTGAATGTCGCCGGGAAATCGGTGATGAACTGGATATAGGAGCTATCAAAGTAATCCCTTTCCCAATATCCCATGATGCAATAGATCCGGTGGGCTACACTTTTTTCTACAAGAATTTTAAGTGGACTGTAGTTACGGACCTGGGATTAATAACCCGCTCAGTGACAGAGGCATTAGCATATGCTGATGTAGCTGTTTTGGAATCCAATCATGATGTAGAGATGCTGCAAACGGGTCCTTATCCGGCCTTTCTAAAGCAACGAATCAGAGGCAAACGAGGTCATTTATCAAATCATGATGCCGGTACCCTATTGGCTCGAACGCCGCGCTCTCGATTTATGCAGGTATTTTTAGCCCACTTAAGTCAACAGAATAATCATCCTAAATTGGCAGAACAGACCGTAACCAACCTACTGCTTAGCCAGGGATGTGCGGTTGGAGAGGATGTTATTCTACATCGCACTTATCCTGACCGTACTGCCAGTCTGGTTATTTAATTATACTCAAAAGTGGTTGTTACATATAGTTAGGAGTTTAGTATAGGCTTGAGATCTCTGGATTAGTATAAAAAGCTTCAATCAGGTCAGGCTTATATAAGTGTTGGTATTTGGTCTTATGGATTGTATATTGATATAGCCCCATGCTCTGGCGTGACTTTTACCATTCTTTGGGTTATGATTACACGGAGAATCTGGAACCCTTAATATATTAGGCTTTCTTCTCATAAAGACGGGGAGAAATAGCCACATGAATACTTAGAGTTGCGAACTAAGGAGGTTAACAATGGATCCAATACAAAAGCTGCGGGATGGGTTGGCTCATTTAGTGGCGGCAGCGCTGGAAAAGTCCAGGTACGAAGGACTGCTTGGATTTGAGACTATGCCCGATTTTATCATAGAAGTTCCCCGGGATGAAGGACATGGAGATTTCTCGACCAATGCGGCCCTTTTGATGGCACGCCAAGCGCGTATGGCTCCACGCCACATTGCAGAGATTATAATATCACAAATAGATCTAGCCATCATGCCCGCTTTATACAAAATTGAGATAGCTGGAGCAGGATTTATCAATTTCTTCATAAACCAATCATGGTTTTACCAGATACCTGCTTTGGTTCTTCAATTGGGAGAAAAGTACGGCAGCGGAGATCCCCAGAATCAGAGAATCCAGGTCGAATTTGTAAGTGCCAATCCCACCGGCAACCTCCATATGGGCAATGCCCGCGGGGGAGCAATAGGAGATAGTCTGGCTAATATATTGTCCCTGGCTGGTTACGATGTGGAACGTGAATTCTATATTAACGATGCCGGTAACCAGATCGAAATATTTGGGCAATCCTTGGAAGCACGATACCTTCAATTAATGGGAGCTCAAATCGAATTTCCTGATGAGGGATACGCCGGGCAGGATGTGGTAGATACAGTCAAAAACATTATCCGGGATTATAGGGACACCCTGCTTAATATGGAGTCTGCGGAACGGCAGGCTTTGGTAGTAAATTATGCACTTAAAGAAAAACTGGCCTATATAAAAAACACCTTAGCTAATTTTGGCATTCACTATAATGTATGGTTTAGTGAACGGACCTTACATGAATCAGGTAAAGTGGCCGATACTGTAGCTTACCTGCATGATAAAGGTTATATATATGAGGAAGAAGGCGCCCTATGGTTTAAATCGACACTTTTCGGCGATGAAAAGGATGAAGTGGTGATCCGGGCTAATGGCTTGCCCACCTATTTTGCAGCAGACATTGCCTATCATAAGGATAAGTTTGAAAGAGGTTTTGACAAGGTTATCAATGTTTGGGGCGCAGACCATCATGGCCATGTTGGGAGGATGAAAGGCGCAATCAAAGCTTTAGGATATGATCCAGACCGATTGGAGATTCTGCTGATGCAATTGGTCCGGCTCTACCGGGGTGGAGTTATTGTGCGCATGTCTAAACGTACGGGGACAACGGTTTCGCTTGACGAGTTAATAGAGGAAGTGGGCCAGGACGCAGCCAGATTTTTCTTTGTTATGCGCAGCCCGGACAGCCAAATGGATTTTGATCTCGATTTGGCCAAGCAGAGAAGTCAGGAAAATCCAGTGTATTATGTCCAATATGCACATGCACGGATTCGGAGCATTTTCCGACAGGCGCAGGCAGCCGGAGTAGAATTTAAACAACCGGGCGAGGTAGATTACACAGTACTGGGAACAGATGAACTGGAGATTTTACGCAAAATAGCAGATTTTCCCCAGGAAATTGCAGTGGCCGCGCGTACCTTGGCTCCACAAAGAATAGCCCGGTATGTACTCGACTTAGCAGGGCTGTTCCATAGTTTCTACAATCACCATCGGGTTTTAAGTGAAAACCGTCCCTTGCAGGATGCGCGACTGGTTTTAATGGAGACGATTCGAATTACCATCCAAAATGGTTTGAATATACTGGGTGTTTCCGCACCCGATCAAATGTAGGAGGAGTATATATGCTAGTTAGGAAAAAGAGCGAAGCTGATTGGGCCCTGGATATTCTATCAGAACGACATGAACCGGTGTTTTATGCCGAACTGGTTCAGGCCATTGCCGCCAAAATGGGACGGCAGACTGACGCGGCAACTTTAACATCGATCTATACCCGAATCAACCTGGATAACCGTTTGATATACCAAGGTGAAGGATACTGGTATTTTGACGCCAGCAAAATATACAGAGAAGTATAAGATGAAAATCTGGTGGCGTGGGCACGCTTCCTTTTATATTGAAGTATCCGGGTACAAGATTATTACCGACCCCTTCAACTTGGAACTAGGCTATCCAATGATCCGGAACCAGGCTGATATTGTGACAGTAAGCCACGATCACTGGGACCATAATGCCGTAGACACAATTCTGGGTAATCCTAAGGTAATTTTGGGCACTGGGGCCACTGAAATAGCAGGAATAAAGCTGCAAGGCATCGCCTCTTTCCATGACCGCCATGAGGGGCGGGAGCGGGGAACTAATACTATTTTCAAGATAACCGCCGATGGACTGACCCTGGTGCATTTAGGCGATCTAGGCCAGATGCTTACCGATCAGCAGGCAGAAAAGATCGCGCCGGTGGATATTTTGCTGGTGCCGGTGGGGGGCAACTATACTATTGATGCCCGCCAGGCAGTGACAGTGGTGAACAAACTCCAACCCAAGGTGGCAATTCCCATGCATTACTCCACTCCCCACCTTTCTTTTCCTTTAGCTCCGGTAGAGGAATTTACTTTTTACTATGATCAAGTGACTAAAAAGCCCTATCTAGATGTAGAAGCAGATCAATTAGCCGTGCCGACCCGGATCATAGTTCTCGAATATCTTAGTAGTTGACCATTTTTGTTTAAGAGCGGTAAAATTCAAGAGGTTGAGATACGATTCGGGAAAGAGAGGTTTAAGTTGTTGACGAAGTATATTTTTATAACCGGTGGCGTAGTATCCTCTCTCGGCAAGGGTATTACAGCAGCTTCTTTGGGCAGGCTTTTGAAAGACCGCGGACTGAAGGTAGCTCTACAAAAGTTTGATCCTTACATAAATGTTGATCCCGGTACCATGAGTCCCTACCAGCATGGTGAGGTATATGTGACCGATGATGGTGCAGAAACCGATCTTGATGTAGGGCATTATGAAAGATTTGTCGATGAGAACCTTACCCAATACTCCAATTGTACCACCGGACGTATCTATCAGACTGTTTTGGACAAGGAGCGCCGCGGCGATTATTTAGGACAGACTGTCCAGGTTATTCCTCACATCACCAACGAAATAAAAGAAAGAGTAGAAGCCATTGAACAAATGAGCCATCCTGATGTGGTAATCAGCGAAATTGGTGGAACAGTGGGCGACATTGAATCCCTACCATTTCTGGAGGCGATTCGCCAACTTAAATTCGACCTGGGTAAAGATCGGGTTATGTACATACATGTTACCCTGATTCCCTATATCGAGGCGGCAGGGGAACTGAAAACCAAACCCAGCCAACATAGCGTCAAAGAACTACGTAGTATCGGTATTCAGCCGGACATATTGGTTTGCCGGACAGTGAAGCACTTATCCGAAGACATTAAATCCAAACTAGCGCTTTTTTGTGACGTCGATAAAGAAGCGGTCATTGAGATGCGGGATGCCCGCTCTATATATGAGGTGCCTTTAATGCTGGCCCAGGAAGGGCTTGATCGCGAAGTAATCAAGCGGCTGGGAATTTCTTGCCAGGAACCTGATCTGGCTGAATGGGCGGAGATGGTTAATCGAATTCAGCATTTGGATAAAAAGATTGTTTTGGGCCTGGTTGGCAAATATGTCGAACTGCCGGATGCCTACCTGAGCATAGTGGAGTCTTTAAAACATGCGGGATACCAATACAATTGTGAGGTTGAGATCCGCTGGATATATGCAGAAGATATAGAAAGATCCGGTGCGGATACTCTGTTAAAAGATGTTGATGCAGTTCTGGTCCCCGGAGGTTTTGGTGAGCGGGGAATAGAAGGTAAAATAGCTACGGCTGGTTATGCTCGCCAAAATATGAAGCCGTTTCTGGGGATCTGTCTAGGAATGCAATGTGCAATAATAGAATACGCCCGAAATGTCTGTGGATTGACCGGAGCGAACAGTTCGGAGTTTGCCCCGAATACACCGCATCCAGTAGTGCACCTGATGGAAGAACAGGAGAATATAGACTATAAGGGCGGTACAATGCGGCTGGGGGTATATGATTGTGTTATCCTCCCGGATTCGAAGGTGGGGATGGCTTATGGAAAAACTGAGATTCAAGAACGCCACCGCCATCGCTATGAAATAAATAATCGCTATCGGGCTTTGCTAGAGGAAAAGGGTATGAAAATATGTGGAATAAATCCAGAAAAGAATCTGGTGGAAATAATCGAAATACCAGAGCACCCTTGGTTTGTTGGCTGCCAGTTCCACCCTGAATTCAAGTCCCGTCCCAATCGCCCGCACCCGTTATTCCTGGGATTAATTAAGGCTGCTATTAAATAATTGTGAAGCGGGCTTGCGGCTCGCTTCTATCACGTATCGCATACCTGCCCGGTAAAAAGTGAATAATAAGGAGCAGCTTATCACACGGAGAGATCATTCATGTTTACAACCAGAATAATTGACAGCAAAGAAAGAGACCGGTTTAATGAATTTGTACGGACCCATCCCAAAGGCCATGTACTGCAAACATGGGAATGGGGAGCCGTTAAACAGGGTATGGGATGGGAGCCGCTCCCATTGGTTTTAGAACGCAACGGGGAAATTCAAGCTACGTTGCTGATTTTGAAGAGAAAAATACCTCTGCCTTGGATCAAGCCCTGTATATTCTATTCACCCCGAGGACCGGTAGTTGACATTGAAGACCTAGAACTTTGCCGAGAACTATTCAAGGGAGCCGAAAGGGTTGCTCGGGATCACCGGGCTATACTCTTAAAGATTGACCCTGATGTACCGGTAATCAATCAGGACTTCATAAGTATTTTAGAACAATGTAATTTCAGACGTAATGATACCGGGCTTGACTTTGAGGGGGTGCAACCAGCCTTTGTATTCCGCCTGGATATTACCCCGTCGGAAGAGCAGCTTCTGATTAATATGCAGGGCAAGACCCGCTATAATATTAAGCTGGCAGGAAAAAAAGGAGTTACCATCCGCACCGCGCATGGTAAAGAAGAACTACCCATATTCTACACCGTATTACAGGAAACAGCCCAACGAGACCAATTCTTAATCCGGGGTTACGAATATTTTGAGATGATGTGGGAGCAACTGGTTGCAAACGGCCTGGGCCAGATATTTCTTGCAGAATATCAGGGGCAAATAATCTCTGGGACGTTGGCATTGGTTCTTGGCGATAAAGCATGGTACTTATATGGTGCATCCAGCAATGAATACCGTAATGTCATGCCTAACTACCTTATTCAATGGGAGATGATTCGCTGGGCGCAGGCCCAAGGGTGTAAAATATACGATTTCCGCGGGGTGTCCGGTGATATAGATGAAAACAACCCGCTGTACGGGCTCTATAGATTTAAGAAAGGATTTAACGGCAACCTGGTAGAATTTGTGGGTGATTGGGATCGGGTTTACTATCCCAGCCTATATTTTTTATGGACCAAGGTCCTGCCGCTGTATCGTAATTTGGTGCGGCAAAGATCAAAGAGAGGAGCTCAGTAGAAGGAAGGATAGGCTCGGGTAACGATGGATAAGTGGATTGAGATTGATGTTGGTGCGATAGAACATAATCTCCAGCAAGTGAGATCAAGGTTAACTGATGAGACCAAATTGATTGCGGTTGTGAAGGCCAATGCTTATGGTCATGGTGCGGTAGGTGTAGCTAAAATATTGAACCGTAATGGAGTGGATTTCTTTGCGGTAAGTTATTTGGAAGAGGCACTGCAATTGAGACGTGCCGGGATTGCCGCCAGTATTTTAGTATTTAGCCCGGTGGTGAGCGAGGCTGGTGTACGGGAAGCAATACTCAATCGGGTGACTCTAACCATTGCTTCAGAAAAAGACCGACAACTGCTTGAAGATGTCTGTGCAGCTATATCCAATAACATTAAGGTCCATGTTAAGATTGACATCGGCCTGAGTCGTTTTGGATTAAGTTCAGAAGAGGCGATACGAGTATGTCGGGAGATAGCAGCAAGCCAGTTCGTGAAGGCTGAAGGAATATATACCCATACAGCAGACCCAAACTCCCCCGTAATAGCTGAACAACAATTCCAGGAATTCCTCCAGATTATAACCCGCTTAAAACAAGAGGGGATACAATTCCCGATGAAGCACATAGCCAATAGCACCCTCTTTTTAAGGTCGCCTCATATGTTCCTGGATGCGGTAAGGATCGGAACTCTAATATCGGGCCAACACCCTGTGGGCGTATTTACCAACTATCTGCAGCTGCAGGATCCATATTCCTTCAAAAGTAAAATTATTTCAATAAAAGAACTGCCTAAAGGAAGGTATTTGGGTTATTATCGCACCTACAGACTAAAGACCGCTGCTCAGGTTGCAGTTATACCGGTAGGTTTTCATGATGGGCTGGCCTTGGAAGTGGCCAACAAGGCTACCGGCTGGATAGATTTACTGAAAAAATTAATTAAAATAGTGCTGACATATTTCGACTGGCCGGGACTAGGCATCAGTATTATGATTAATGGTAAAAAATATCCTGTACGGGGTAAGGTCTTTATGCAGATGGCTTTATTGGAAATTCCGTTAGGGATAGATGTACAAATTGGGGACGAAGTAACCGTACCGGTGAGAAAAACGCTGGCATCTAGCGACATTGTCAGGATTTATAAAGATGCAGAAGAAAATTACCGGGAGACAATTCCGACAGCGGAATACTAGCCGTCTATGGGAATTTATTGCATAATAGGGTAGTCAAAATACCCCCCCTTGTATGCCAAGGTAAGAGCGGGACAATACTAAGGAGGTATCATATGGACGGGAAAATACTTATTGTAGACGATCAAAAAGGGGTCAGGCGTCTGTTGGAAGAGCTCTTCAAAAAGGAGGGTTGGCAGGTCCGGGTTGCTGGTGATGGGCACGAGGCCATAGAGAAGGTGGAAGAAATGGTTCCAGATCTAATTCTTATGGATGTAAAAATGCCAAATATGAACGGACTTGAAGCAACCCATGCAATCATGACTACCAATCCCGCAATACCTATAATAATGATGACTGCCTACGGTGAGATAGAAGTGGTAAAACAAGCTCTGGAAGCGGGAGTCAGAAGGTGTATAAGTAAGCCGTTCGATATTATAACACTTAGAGATATGGTTAATGAATTGATGTTGGAAATTGCCTCCTAAAACGATTATCTGGTTCCGCAATTCATTAAGTAAGGCTATACATAATATCAATAATAATCGTGAGAGGTGGCAAAAAAGACATTAGTTCCAGTAACGCAGTTGCCTCTCAGAGCGGATAAGTTAGTCTAATAGGGGTATCAGTTAAGGTAATAACGGGGAAAATAGTAGGGAGCGATTTCCAAAACAAATTAGAAATGAAAGAGGTGTTTTTTTGCGCATTTTCATAGATTCTGCTAACATAGAAGACATCAAAGAAATAAACGATATGGGATTCCTGCAAGGAGTAACCACAAATCCGAGCTTGGTGGCCAAGCAGAAGAGGGATTATCCTACCGTTATCAGAGAAATATGCAGCATTGTAAACGGACCAATCAGTGCGGAAGTTCTTGCCAGTGAAACCGATGCCATGATCCAGGAAGCCCATGAGTTAGCCGCTATTCATACTAATGTAGTAGTTAAAATTCCGGTAACGGAGGCGGGTTTGAGAGCCATTAAAGTATTAGCCAGCCAGAACATCGCCACCAATGCTACCTTAGTTTTTTCCCCCACCCAGGCGTTACTGGCGGCTCGAGCCGGGGCCAGCTATGTAAGTCCGTTTTTGGGCCGGGTAGACGATACCGGAAATGACGGACTTATCCTGCTTAGTGACATTGTCACCATCTTCGACAAATTTGAATTATCCACGGAAGTAATTGCAGCCAGTATAAGGCATCCTATACATGTTGTGGAATCGGCTCGACTTGGCTCCCATATAGCTACGATTCCTTATCATATTATCAAGCAAATGATTAGACATCCTTTGACCGATGCCGGGATTGAAAAGTTCATGGCGGATTGGGAACAAGCTTTTTAGTAAACTGGAGGGTTCATTGTGGAGAGAGAATTGGCTCTTGAATTTGCAAGAGTGACGGAAGCTGCTGCGCTGGCGGCCGCCCGCTGGGTTGGCCGGGGTGATAAGGAGGCAGCTGATGATGCAGCGGTTACAGCCATGAGGGTGATGTTTGACACTGTTTCCATAGATGGTTTGGTGGTTATTGGGGAAGGGGAAATGGATGAGGCTCCCATGCTCTACATAGGTGAAAAAGTGGGCATGGGGATCAATCCCAAGGTCGATATAGCTGTTGATCCCCTTGAAGGGACTAATATAGTGGCTAAAGGACTAACTGGCGCTATCGCTGTCATGGCTTCAGCTCCACGGGGGTGCCTGCTGCACGCGCCGGATATGTATATGGATAAAATAGCAGTGGGACCGCAATGTAAGGGCCGGGTGTTTTTGGATGCACCGGTTAAAGAGAACCTAAAGGAAATAGCCAAAGCCTTAGACAAGTCACTCCGTGAAGTAACAGCGGTAATATTGGACCGTGAACGGCACCAGGGGATCATTGAGGAAATCCGCCGCACGGGTGCTCGAATCAAACTGATTACTGATGGCGACGTATCGCCTGGAGTCGCAGCGGCCTATCAGGATTCTGGAGTAGATGTGCTTATGGGCATTGGGGGAGCACCAGAGGGGGTAATTACTGCAGCGGCCTTGAAATGCATGGATGGAGATTTTCAAGCGCGGCTAATACCTGATAATGATGAAGAAATTCAACGCTGCCATGAGATGGGCATCAAGGATACAAAACAAATATTTACTATTGATGAATTGGTTAAGTCAGATGATGTAATATTTGTGGCGACCGGAATTACCGACTCCTTTTTGTTGCAAGGGGTTAGATACCTGCAAGGACATGCCATTACACAGACTATTGTAATGAGAAGCAAATCAGGAACCATCAGATTTATAGAAGCCAACCACCGCCTTGACAAAAAGCCATTATTTAGTGATCCACGCATAAAAATCCGGATGGAGTAAGTTTTACTCTCTTTTGGAACCAGTCTTATCCCTGGTATTTTTCTGAATGATAATATGACTATGAAAGAAATGAGAGGAGCACAGAATTGAATATTTCCGAATTGGAGAATAAAACCATGCTGGAATTGTACCAGATTGCCAGGGATATCAATTTGGGTGGCTATTCCAAACTGCGTAAGAAAGAATTGGTTTTCGAAATTACGAAGGCCTTAACCCATTCCAATGAACTCCTTCAGGCTTCCGGAGTCCTGGAAATAATGAGTGACGGATACGGTTTTTTGCGTCCGTTTGCTTACGTTCCCAGTCACGAAGATATCTATGTTTCACCATCCCAGATACGCAAATTCGACCTCCGTACCGGAGACCGGGTAGGCGGACAAGTAAGGCCGCCAAAAGATAGTGAAAGGTTCTTTGCCCTGTTAAAGGTGGAAGATGTCAACAGTTTTCCGCCCGGGGATGCAGTTAAGCGAATTCATTTCGATGCCTTAACTCCGCTTTATCCTACTGAACGACTTAATCTGGCTACGGAGTCGCAAGAATGGTCAACCCGCTTAATCGATCTGGTAGCACCTATTGGTAAAGGCCAGCGAGGATTGATCGTAGCACCGCCTAAGGCGGGTAAAACCATGTTGCTGCAAAAAATAGCCCAGGGTATTACTAAAAACCATCCCGAGGTGGAGGTGATCATACTCCTGGTGGATGAGCGTCCCGAAGAAGTAACCGATATGCAGCGCTCGACCACCGCAGAGGTTGTGGCTTCAACCTTTGATGAACCGCCTGAAAACCATGTTAAAATCTCTGAGATGGTTTTAGAAAGGGCAAAGCGCCTGGTAGAGCATAAAAGGGACGTAGTGATACTATTGGATAGTATTACACGCCTAGCTCGAGCTCATAACCTGGTGGTCCCCCCCAGTGGACGGACTTTATCAGGAGGAATAGATCCAGCTTCCTTGGTCAAACCCAAGCGCTTTTTCGGCTCCGCCCGTAACATTGAAGAAGGTGGCAGCCTTACTATAATAGCGACTGCACTGGTTGAGACGGGCTCGCGAATGGATGAAGTAATATTTGAGGAATTTAAAGGCACAGGCAATATGGAGCTAGTTTTAGACCGTAAATTATCAGAGCGGAGAATTTTCCCGGCGATTGATTTGAAGAGATCGGGGACCCGTAAGGAAGAACTACTGTTTAGTGCTGAGGAAATGAATCTCATGTGGAATTTACGCAATGCTTTCAGTGACTACAACTCAGTTGAAACTATGCAGATGATGCTTGACGCTATGAAAAAGACCAAGTCCAACGAGGATCTACTCCGTGCAGCCCCCATCATTTTTGGTAAAAGAGACTATTCCTCACGTAATAGCCGCATTTAACTAGGTATAAAATCCACCATTTCTGCCCATACTAGGGGTGAACAGGCCCTGTTTTTCTGGGCAGAAAGAGGTGAATCAATTGAATAAACGGTGGATAGGCTCATGTGCTTTTTGCATTATGATGCTGACCTTATGCGTCCACCCGTCTGCAGCTAGACTAAGTGAAAGCAAGTTTATTCCTTTGTCCGAGGTGGTATCCAATACCAAAGATGACCAGGTTAAGTTACACCAGATTAAAAAGGGCGATACCCTTTACCGAATTGCCCGTCAAAATAGGGTAGACCTTGAATCTCTTATGCTGATCAACAAAATGAACGAGGGTACGGTATTAGAGGTAGGGACTATGCTTAAAATCCCGACCCAAGACGGGGCAATTCACATTATTGCCCCCGGAGATACCTTGACCAATCTGGCCCAACGCTACGAAATAAACATAGTAGACATACTTAATGCGAATCCGGGAAAAAATCCCCTGGCCCTGGAGGTTGGAGATTGCTTGATTATCCCTTCCGAAGAGGTGTATTACGAAGCAGTGGCCCAGACTCCATCAAGGGGCACAAGTACATCCAAATCAATGATATGGCCGGTAACGGGTACCATCAGTTCAGGTTATGGTGCTCGTAAATCAGGGTTTCATCATGGACTTGATATTGCCAACAAAGTTGGAACC
>JAXDBN010000196.1:0-22371 GCA_034678805.1 Syntrophomonadaceae bacterium | reverse complement strand
GTATCTGCGGCTGCCAGTCTAACCGATGTAGCCAAGGAACTGCAGACTGTTTATACCGCCAAACACCCTAATGTCACTATAACCTATAATTTGGCCGCTTCCGGTACCCTGCAGCAGCAAATCGAGCAAGGTGCTCCCGCTGATCTGTTTATATCAGCCGGCAAATCCCAGATGGATGCTCTTGCTCAAAAGGGTCTCATAGTTGATTCCTCCCGTAAGAACGTGGTCGGGAATGAACTGGTGTTGGTTGCAGGCAAAGACAGCAAAATGAACAGTTTCGATGCCTTAACTGATGCCGCAGTGAAAAAGATTGCTATCGGTACCCCCGAATCAGTTCCAGCCGGCCAATATGCCAAGGATACCTTGACTACTATGGGTCTTTGGGACAAGCTGCAACCCAAGCTGGTCCAGGCTAAAGATGTGCGGGCGGTCTTAAACTACGTTGAGACCGGCAATGTCGATGCAGGCCTGGTATACCGTACTGATGCAGCTACCAGCACGACGGTTAAAGTTGTGGCTGCGGCACCGGCAGGCTCTAGCAAACCCATAGTATACCCCATGGCAATCGTCGCCAGCAGCAAACAGCAGCAGGAAGCTCAGCTGTTTGAGGATTTCCTGGCCAGTGATGAAGCCATGCAAATATTTACTAAGTACGGCTTTACCAAGCCGGCTCAATAGATTAAACTATGTAGACTATGTATTTCCATATAGAAGACTGGTTCCCGGTAATTTTATCCCTGCGGGTGGCCACCCTGGTAGTTTTACTGGTGGCTGCCCTGGGGCTGCCTTTAGCCCGCTTAATGGCTCGCAATGACTTCTATGGAAAAGATGTCTGCGAGGCTTTTATCACTCTGCCTTTAGTCTTGCCTCCTTCGGTCATCGGTTATATCTTGCTGGTTTTGATCGGTAAAAACGGAATGTTGGGTAAATACCTGGCCAGTATCGGCATTAATCTGATATTCACCTGGTACGCGATAATATTGGCTGCCACGGTGGTGGCATTCCCCCTGTTTTACCAAACCGCCAAGGCCGCTTTCAACAGTGTTGATGTCAATTACGAGAAGGCGGCACGTACTTTGGGTGCGGGTGAATTGCGCGTTTTTTTCACTGTTACCCTGCCGTTAGCGTGGCCGGGGGTTACCGCCGGCCTGGTACTGGCTTTCGCCCGGGCTCTGGGTGAATTTGGTGCTACTCTTATGGTGGCCGGCAATATTCCCGGTCAAACCCAGACCATTCCGGTAGCTATCTATTATGCAGTCGACCGGGGTGACACCCTGACGGCCCGGACTCTGGTATTGATTATTACTATATTTAGTTTTGCTGTAATCTGGGGTGTAAACCGCTGGCGTAAAAATGTTTAAGATAAGACAGGACAGATACTCATGTTAAAAGCACAGTTTAAAAAATCATTATGGCATTTTGACTTGGATATTAATATTAACCTGCAGGATCAGATTATGGTTTTGTGGGGACCGTCGGGCTGCGGAAAAACAACTACCCTGAACATCTTAGCGGGATTGCTGAATCCTGATGCAGGTATGATTCAGCTTAACAAGCGCTTGTTGTTTTCAACATGGAAGCATGTCAATGTACCAGCTCGTCACCGTCAAATCGGCTATTTATTTCAGGATTACGCCTTGTTTCCGCATAAAACGGTAATGCAAAATGTCTGTTACGGTATCCATAGCCATAAATCAGATCGGGCTATTACCCGACAGGATATCCTACGGCTCCTGGAATCCTTCGGTATTCAGCATCTTGTTGGCCGCTACCCTGGTCAATTGTCAGGAGGCGAAAAACAGAGGGTGGCCCTGGCCCGGGCTTTGGCCGTAAATCCCAAGTTGTTGCTGTTGGATGAACCATTCAGCGCCCTCGATTATGAAAACAAAGTCATCTTAAGACAGGAATTGAAACAGCTTCATCTCCACTGGAAGATCCCCTTCATAATGGTCACTCATGATAAAGAAGACGCCGATTATTTGGGGGATATCATCATGAAAATTGAAGCAGGCCGGGTAATAGATGTAAAGCAGAGTGAAGTAATTGTGCCAAGATAAGTTATATTCGATATCTGTTGTTGCCTATAACTGCCTGTATAAAGGAAATAAAAAAGGCTCCTTCTGATTTAGAAAGAGCCTTTGCTTATTTAACCTGCAATTAGTGATCTACTGCTACCATAACGCTGGTGGCTTTTATTACTGCATATACTTCTTTGCCGATGGCCAATCCTAATGCATCGGCCGAGTTCTTGGTGATCATGCTTACTACCTGAGCTCCCCCGGGGAGTTCAATTACTACTTCGGTGTTAACAGCACCGGGTGTGAGTCCTATAACCTTGCCCTTAAGTTGGTTCCGTGCGCTAATCCTCATGCAATTCCCTCCTTATGTTGTTATTAGTAACATGTCCCAATTCCATACTCGCATACACAGAAATATTTGTCAAAGAATACAAGTATTTGTGCATTTTTAGGCAAACATGCCTATTCCAAGGATCCGATTTACATATTGATTAATTCCTTCGTGCTTTTTCATCAATATAAAAAAATACCATTCTCAATTTGAAACACCCGTCCCAAAAAAGAAGTCAAATATTGTTGTTAGGGAAATAAGAAAATCCTAAGATTGCATTCGCATGAGGTATGAGCTTTCGGCATCGTATTGGTACAATTTTTGCATTATAGAATGATGAGAAAACCAGGGGATATATTTGTCTCCACCTACGCAATAGATTTTGACTAATACCAGCAGAAAAGAGGGACTTCAGGCTATGCTTAAATCAATAACAGTAAAATTCCCAACTCAGAAGCTGGAGCAGATAAAAACGATAGCTGAGAAAAGGGGCGAAACTATTTCGGATACCGTCCGCTACTTGGTGGGGAGAGGTATGACGGAAAGAGTTTTGGAAGAAAACTCAGATATGATAGCGGTCATGATAAGGGTTGAGTTGGAGAAGGCGCTCCGGAATTATAAAATCTACCCGTGCTTGGATGATGTCGAACATCCTGATAACGTTTTTGCCGAAAGGCTGGTTTTATATAGAGTCAATAAGCAAGATAATCTGCCCAGTTAGTATATAGGGGAGAATCTTAAATTTGTTAAACACGTATACAGAAGATCAAGGCCTCGTAGATTAATATCAAACGGAAAGGATCAGAGCGGGTATGGGAATCAAGATCAGAGTAGATTCAGAGTTGGGCAATTTGGCAGCCTCCGTATTTCAGGCGATTCTAACTGAACTGAATTCGGATAATCAGCAGCGCACAAATTTAAAGCTGACTCATAAAAAAAATTCGCATTCGCCTGGGAAGTAACTCCAGGCGTATTGAAGAAGATATCACTAAGAATTAGCAGAGTATTTATCAATACGATATGATTCCGGGATTTCAAAAAGGGGTAAACTAAGGTGGTTGTTGGCTTTACCTAGCTTTTATTTGGATAGCCAGCTCGCCTTAGGACAAACCCGCAAGCCAGTTGCATAGCTCCGCTGATTCTCTTTACATCAGGTTACGGAGTGGCCTATATTGAAATGGACCACCAGGATTAATATACTTAGATTAATAGTAGGTCGAAATATGAGGGGAAATGGTATTGCAGCGTGGGATCTTTTACAACCACCCTTAATAATCGAATAGGTATAACCAAGGAAGCTTGGGAAGGTTTGTTGCAGTGTAAAGAGGATTTCGTCAATAATAAACTGGCTGATCCTCGCACCTGCTCCTTTGTTAACCAAGAAATAGCTGCTTCATGGATCAGATCCAGGCAATTCGGGATTGATCCCCACATGGACGTTCATCTGCCCACATTAAGCCCTGACCAGTTTGAGGCTCTTCTTAAGGAAAACAGTCAGCTAATAAATATCGTCAAGCCCCTGATTGAAAACTTTAAAGAGATGGCGGTGCTGGAGAGCGGCTATGTTATGTATGTGTGTGATAAAAACGGGGCCTTTTTGTATTCGGAAGGTGAAATGACCCGGCTGCCAACCCTGCATGATTCCAAGGCCGGACTGGTATGGAATGAAAGTACCATAGGCACCAATGTGCATTCCCTCTGTGCCCGGCTCAAGCAACCGGTTCAGATATGGGGACCGGAACATTATTGCATGGTTTTAAAGGATGTAATGGTTTCGGCATCGCCCATAATGAATGAAGAAGGCGAAGTTATTGCTACCCTCATTTTGAGCCAGCCTTTAGTTGGCACACCATGGACAGAGTCCTTTCAGAATTTCCGATCTCATACCCTGGGACTTATAACCGCTGTAGCCAGTGCAGTTGAGGCCCAGATTAAACTGGAAAACAGCAATGAAAAATTAAAGGAAAGTTACCATGATCTGGCCACAGTACACAATGCCCTGGAAGCAACCCTGACCTTTATCGATGAAGGAATAATTACGATTGATTGCGTTGGCAAAATCCTTCACTCCAATAATGAAGGATTAAGAATACTGAAACTTAGGCCGGAGGATGTAGGAAACAGATATATTAAAGAATATTTGTCTCCACAGTCTGACATTAAGGTTTTAATTGCGGACGGTAGACCCAGGGATATTGAAGAAACTATCTGCTCCGGTAATGACGAAAATGCTTACCTTCTTTCTATTCGGCCTATATTGAATCGATCCAGCAACCGGGTGGATCTGACGGTCCTGCGGTTTAATCCAATAGAAAAAATAAATTCCATTGCGGCCAACCGGGCTGGAGCAATTGCCATTTATAGATTCGAGGATATCTTGGGTGAAAATAGAGAGTTTAAAATGAGCCTGGCAATAGCCCAGCGCTTTGCCACATCTGAAGAGAATATTCTTTTATTAGGCGAAAGCGGTACTGGCAAAGAACTTTTTGCCCAGGCTATACATAATGTCCATCGTCCCCGTGGGCCCTATATAGCAGTAAACTGCGCGGCTATGCCGCGTGAACTGATAGAGAGTGAGCTGTTTGGATATGAAGGGGGCAGTTTTACGGGAGCAGAACGCAGTGGCCGGCCGGGGAAGATTGAACTGGCCAATGGCGGCACCCTATTTCTTGACGAGATCGGGGACATGCCTCTGGAACTGCAAGCCGTACTTTTAAGGGTATTGGAAGACAAACAGGTTATGCGTATCGGTGGGCGCCGCTATAAGAAGGTTGACTTCCGGCTGGTAGCGGCCACCAATAAAGACCTTTATAAGATGATTCAGGAGAGTCAATTCCGTGAAGACCTATATTTCCGTCTGTCAGTGTTGACAGTAAATATTCCCCCGCTGCGGGCGCGGGGCAATGATGTTGAAGTCCTCAGCAGGATTTTTGTAGAGAAATACTGCCAGAAACAGGGCTGGGAGGTTCCCGAGATCAGCCCGGCAGCGTTGAAACACATAAAAGAATACAAATGGCCCGGCAACGTCAGGCAGCTGCAAAACGCCATGGTATATGCCGTTAATACCGCTATAGATTGTGTCATCAAACCAGAAAACCTGCCCGGTTATATTATCCGGGATACCGCGCCAATTAAAATTGAAGCTGCCAGTACCAGCAGTACGGATATCCGGGAGATGCTATCCATGGAGAATTTGGAACGATCAGCGATTGGAACCGCCCTGCTGCATGCCAACAACTGTATACCGGTGGCAGCAGAAATGCTGGGAATAAGCCGGTCGACTCTATATAGGAAGCTTAAGGAATATAATATAGAGCATGGCTCATAATTATTTACTAATGATGATCACGCCAAGGCCCCCTATTAAGGGGGCTTTATTGTGTGCGAAACCAATGATGAGCTATATGAGTAATGCCCTAAAATGACACCTATACTCCCGGGATATCCTAATTTGAGATTTCTGCATATTGGGCTTTCCGATGATAAAACGCCGATTTACAGCCTTCAAATCATCCCCTGTTTTATCCAATAAAATTGGCATGTCTTTTGCACTAATTAATGGTGCCTCACTATTTATTAAGATCAGACCGGTTAAGTAAGCCAACAGAAAAAATTATGTGAATAGGGGTTTGAAAACTTGAACTATGATTCGCAAAGATGGAAATCTCTTGTCGCCTGTATGCTCGCGGCCATGTGCGCGGGTTTTGGCTACGCCTGGAGCGTACTTCTTAAACCATTGATCAGTATGTACGGCTGGTCAATGGCCGACGTGTCTTTATCTTTTACTCTTATCATGTCATCTGCGGCTATAACCGCCGTATTCGCCGGTAAAGCGCAGGACTATTTTCAGCCCCGGCAAGTTATCCTGTTGGGCGGAGCTTTATTTGGGCTTGGTCTGGTTGGGATCGGGTCGATTCATTCCCTGGGCCAGTTTTACCTGTGTGTTATTATAGCCGGGATTGGACTGGGTATGGTTTATCCGGGAGGTTCCATGAGCAACCTGGTACGATTTTTTCCTGACAAAAGCGGGCTGGTATCCGGATTGCTTAGCGGTGGATACGGTTCGGGAGCGGTTATTTGGGCACCAATTGCAGTGGCATTGATCGCGCAATTTGGGGTTACTAGCGCTATCAAAATCATGGGAATCTTCTTCATGATCTGTGTTGCGGTTTTTTCCAGGTTGGTGGCTACTGCTCCTAACGGCTATAGACCAACTGGGTGGACTCCAGCCGAAAATATCAAACAGGCTGTTAAGCCCGTTGACAAAGATTGGCGGGGCATGCTTAAAGAACCGCTATTCTGGTTTCTGGCTGTGACTTTTGCTTTAGGAGAGATCACCGGAATGATGATCATCGGACATGCTTCTCCTATTGCCCAGGATATGCTTAAAATGACTCCTGCGGCAGCAGCGGCCATTGTCGGTATATTAGCTGTATCCAATACTGGAGGACGAATAGTGTGGGGATGGATATCTGATAAGATCGGTCGTTATACGGTAATCTGGATCCTTTTGGTATTAGGGAGCGCAGCTATGGGTGGATTATGCATGGTTAATAATTATTATTCATTCACCGGGGTGATTGTGCTAATTGGTTTATGCTATGGCGGATACCTGGCGACTATGGCGCCCATTACGGCAGAATTATTCGGTACAAAAAATCTGGGAGTAAATTACGGTATTATGTTCATGACCATAGCAGTAGCTGCCTATGTTGGGCCCAATCTGGCTTCTATAGTTAAAGAGGCCAACAATGGGGATTACACTGTAGCTTTCCTGGTGGCCGTATTGATGAATATAGTAGGATTGGTCTCATTTGGCGCCTTTATGATCTATAGGAAACGCAAAAAATCCGAACAGCAGCTCTCCAATGCTATGATGACGGCTGATGAAGCTGCTTAGTATAACAGCAAAAATATTAAATCTTCCACAGACATCGTTGGGTTATGGATTAGCTATCCTAAAAAGATACACTAATCGCAAAAAAGGATTGGCTCAATATCCGGTAATTGTACAAGAAATTAAAATAGTATAATTCAGGATGCATCTCAAAAAGAGATAGCAAACAGTAAGCCCGAGCCATGCCAAAATCCAGCGAAAAGTCCCGATTTAGCGTATTTGCCAGCCTCACCAACTTGGTTGGCACAGTTATTGCTCTAGTAAATAAGGAAACCGTAGCAGCCTAATATTTCTTACCGGACTAGAGAGCGAACCTCATCATTAAAGCATTTGGACTTTGGTCTTACTAACCTTATAAGGAATCTGTAGTCCGGGTTAACACCTGAAGGGGGTGTCGGGGGAGCAGGAAAGGTCAAAGTTATTCTCATTCAAAACCAAACATAATTGTATCGTGTTTATCTGAATTTTAATTAACAGGAGGAGAAATTAATGAACAAAGAAGAATTCACAGCCTTGGACGGTAAAGCTAAAGGTGCTGCTTGCCAGGCAGCGTTTGATGCGGGCAAGACTTTTGAAGAGATATTGGCCGAACTCGGAATGACCAAGAAAGAACTCGAAAAGCAAGGCGTTTATTTTGTTAAAGGCAAGTTCATGGTCAAACTAATGCCCGGGTATGCAACGACAGGTACCGGGAAAGACATTCTATAGAATTTATAGCACTAATCGATGCAATAGTCCTATCCAATTCCCGGTCTGTGAGCCTGCCTGTTTGATTACATGCAGGCTCAATATAATATAAAGGATAATGCGCGAGGGAGGTTTTCAAATGTCTATAGTTAGTGCCCCGGTCGAAGTTATCGAAGAGATTAAAAAAATTCTGGCTGAGAATGGATGCCAGGATAATCAATTAAGAATAGTGGGCAGCCTGGGTTTCGGGGATATACCGGAAGGTTTTAAAATCATGCCCGGTGAGGTCACCCCGAAGGATCAGGTCGAAGAGATCGACGGAATAAAATTTATCGTAGCCAATATCCTGTTGAAATTGTACCGGAGCTTCACCATTACCTCCCAGGAAAAGAATGGCAGCACCGAACTGAGGATTATTCCAGGCAGCCGGCAGAGTATTGCAGCCGTCGTTTGATATTGGATTTTTTCGGCCTGATCCGGTTGGGTCTGGAAAAAACGAAAGGGGAAATCAACTTGCCGATTATAAATGCATCTGCACAAGTTATTGAAGAAATTAAAAAGATGCGGGCCGAAGATGGCCTGGAAAGGCTTAATTTGAGAATCGCGGGACGAATAGACCTGCACGACGATAAGATGGGGGAGGGGTATCAGCTCTTCCAAAGTGAGTTAACCCTGAACGACCAATACCAGGAGTTCGACGGCTTCAATATCATCGTCGCCAATATCCTGCTCAAAATAAACGGCGGCTTCAATCTTGAATGCGAACAAGACAATGGCAAAGCCCGGATTAAGATAACGCCACATCAGGCAAAACCATCCGGACTATACAGAGGCACTGCCCTGGGTACCGCTGCCAGGCAATGATACATCAATAAAATAAATATTGCCTTCCTCATCAGCCGCTTACGGACAAAAACCCGGTAGTGGCTTTTTTTATGGATTACCTATTAACCTGCCATATCTGCCTGATAATCCAGGTACTGCCCTTAACGCATGATTAGAAATGAGCCGAAGATATTTCCAAAGCCCCTCCTTTTCGATAGCTGGCCAGCCTTCACAATGCATCGATATCCCAAAAGGCTACAACTGACGCAAAACAAGACGGGCCGAAATTTCGGAATTTGCCGCTTCATAAAGACTAGAGAATAAACTGCCCCCATCGCAAAAAAGGATTGCGTCAATCGGAGGAATTATATGACTTATCGGTGCTTAAATACCGATAAAATGGGATTCTCAGCGGCATTTGAGAAGTTGGCACGCTACTTGCTATTTTTAGTATGCAAGTGAGGCATACAAACCGGACTAACAACTAAAGTCGAAAGGTTAAAAATAAATCCTGAAATAGATTAGGTCCGGTCAGCATCGAAGGGAGGGGAATAAAAGCAAGGTTTTGGCCAAGTTGGTTTTACCATCAGCTTAAGTACCATTAGTTGCTGAAGGATTGTCCTTCGAAGTATAAGAATGCAAGTTCTTGAAAGGGTGAGAAAATGAAAAAGGAATGGCAACAACAAGAAGACGGCGTTTATAAAGTAAGAACCTGTGGTTGGTCACCTCCTGGTGATCATCCGGTAGGATGCGGTATGCATCTGCATATTAAGGACGGAAGACTGGTTAAGGTCGAGGGCGACCCTGAACATCCGATTACTGAAGGTCGTCTGTGTATCAGATGCTTATCACTGCCTGAATACGTAAACCATCCTTCCCGCATAATTCATCCCATGAAGCGCGCTGGTGAACGCGGCGAGGATAAATGGCAGAGAATATCCTGGGACGAAGCCTGGGACATCATTGTTGATAAGATTAACTATTTCAAAGAAAATTATGGAGCTGAATCCATAGTAGTCTTCGGCGGAACTGGCCGGGAAGCTTGCCTGTATTACTATCCGCTGGGCTTTGCCGCTATCGGCACCCCGAATGTTTGCTATCCTCAGAGTGGATGGTCCTGCTACGGACCCAGATGTGCCATCACTGACTACATCCTGGGGGCAGGATATCCTGAAATCGACTATGCCGGATACTTCAGCGACCGCTATGAACATGAAGGCTGGCAGTTACCCGAATATATCCTTCTCTGGGGTAAAGAACCCCTTAAATCCAATCCCGACGGTTTCTTCGGTCACTCCATTATAGACATGATGAAGAGGGGCAGTAAGCTTATAATGGCTGATCCCAGACTAAATTGGCTGGCCACCCGGGCTGAATACCACCTGCAGCTCCGCCCTGGCTCAGATACCGCTCTGGCTATGGGGATGCTTAATGTCATCATAAATGAAGACCTCTATGATCATGACTTCGTAGAAAATTGGTGCTTTGGCTGGGACGAATTTGTAGAACGCGTTCAGGAATATCCTCCCGACAAGGTTGCTGATATTACCTGGGTTAAAGAAGAAAAGATTATCGCTGCCGCCCGGGCTTTTGCCAAAGCTGGCAACAGCACTCTCGGCTGGGGCTTAGCTATCGATCAGAACCCGAACGGCGTTCAGCTGGGTCATGCTTTACTGGCGATCGTGGCTATTACCGGCAATCTGGATGTACCCGGCGGAGTAACCATTGGACCGCCCGCCTCCCTGATGGGCAAATGGAGAGTTGAGACCCGGGCCGAACTATCTGAGGAACTCTGGGACAAGCGTATCGGCGCTAAAGAATGGCCGGCTCTGTCCACCGCGTTGGCTACTACCCATCCAGATGAGACCCTGGATACCCTGGAAACCGGCAAGCCTTACAAACTGAGAATGGGCTGGTTTAACAGTTCCAACTTCATTACCCCGACTAATTCAGCCGCACCTGACAGATGGTACAGAGCTCTGAAGAACCTGGAATTCTGTGTGGTTCAGGATGTATTTATGACTCCTACCGCTATGGCCTTTGCTGATGTCTTCCTGCCGCTGTCCTCCTTTGCGGAGCATGATGGCGTAGTTGTAACCCACTATGGGAGAAATGCAGTGTTCCTTGGGGCTATGAACAAAGCCATCCAGGTTGGTGAATGTAAGTCTGACGTCGAAATGATGATCGAGTTGGGCAAACGCATCAATCCCAAAGCCTGGCCTTTCAATAGTGTCGAAGAATTCTTCGACTTCCAGCTGAAGCCGGAATTAGGTTTTGGATTTGCCGAACTGAAAGAAAAAGGCCTCTATCAACCTGATTACGAGTATGAGAAATATAAGAAAGGCAAACTCCGCGCTGACGGGGAGCCCGGATTCAATACCGTTACCGGTTTGGTGGAACTGAGTTCGACCCTATTCGAATCCTGGGGTGAGGATCCGCTGCCCTATTTCAAAGAGCCGCCCTACAGCCCCTACAGCACTCCGGATCTGGCCAAGGAGTACCCCCTGGTTCTGACTACTGGAGCCCGGACCTATGCCTCCTTCCATTCTGAGCACAGACATGTACCTACTCTGCGTGAAGTTGTGCCTGATCCGATTATGGAGATCCATCCCGACACCGCTAAAAAGCTTGGCATTCGTGAAGGTGACTGGGTAGTAATTGAAAACATGTTCGGCAAGGCCAAGGAAAGAGCCCATATAACCCCGGCTATCGATCCGCGTGTGGTTCATGCCCAGCATGGATGGTGGTTCCCGGAGAAACCAGCTGCCGAGCCCAGTCTTTATGGTGTATGGGAATCCAACATCAATACCCTGATCCCCCACAAGCACATTGGCAAATTAGGTTTCGGGGGACCGTTCAAAAGCATACTCTGCAAAGTGTACAAGGCTGAAGATCAAAACTTCTATAAATAAACTATAAGGTTACGATCCAGTCGACCTAGTTGATAAATGATTGGAGGAAAGCTAATGTCACGCAATGGTTTGATGATAGATTATGAATATTGTACAGGATGCCAGAGCTGCGAGGTTGCTTGTAAGAATGAGCTAAAGCTGCCCATCGGCAAGTGGGGAATCAAAATTACCGAAGTAGGTCCCTGGCAGGTTGTGGATGACAAATGGGAATGGAATTACATTCCTGTACCGACCGAGTTATGTAATATGTGCGAACAAAGAACTGCCAAAGGGGATGTACCCTCCTGTGTTCTGCACTGTTTAGCAAAAGCAATTGAATTTGGCCCGGCCGAAGAACTGGCTAAGAAGATGGAAGCTAAGGGCAAGAAAGTTATGATGTTTTTACCCTAGGACGGTTCTTAGCTACCGGGCAGTGTAATGGCCATAACAGTCCCGGTTATTAGGGACTGTTATGGCATCTATCTAAGGATAGTTGCAGTCGTTCCGTGTAACTATAATCAAGGAGGATTTTAAAATGTGTTTTAGACCAGCTAGTTTAACTAAACCTGTACCCTGCCCGAACTGTGGTAAGAAAATACCGACTATGGCAGGAATCAGGCAGAAAAAATGCCCCTTCTGCAAAACCGAGCTCCCCGAAGAGACTGTGGCATGCCCGGAATGCGGTGTAGAGAATCCGATTTCCAACAAGGTATGCAATAATTGTGGATTTAATGGCAAGCCTGGATCCGGTGATCCAGCCAAGAGAATACAAGCCTAATGGGGATTTTATTGATTACGGGTTATAGCAGTAAATCAATTGAACATTTTGTGTACGTGATCTAAAGTAATGAAAGGGGGAGCATGAATAATGAAGAAGTTTAGTATATCCGAAGTAATGGATTCATTTGGTGTTAATAAATTTACTTGGTGGGTATTTTGGTTTCTTGGCATGGCCATGGTGTTTGATGGCTATGATTATATGATAGTATCATATACCATGCCGCAGATAGCCAAGGAGTGGGCTTTAGGTGCCGTGGCTAAAGGCAGCCTGTCCTCCTGGAGCCTCATCGGATTGATACTCGGCGGGGCGATTGCGGGAATTCTATCTGATAAATTCGGGAGAAGAAAGACCTTAACCTTTGCGATCGCCACTTATGCCTTACTGACTGTCCCCATCTATTTTTCCACCAGCTTCACCATGTTCGCTGTTTTCCGCGTATTGGCGGGTGTTGGACTGGGAGCATGCATTCCGGTCGTGACAACTATATTTTCCGAATCTACACCGACTAATAAACGTGCTATCTTTATAACCTTCGGTATGGCATGGATGATCGTCGGATGGGTTCTGTCCGGCCTTTTAGCCACCTGGCTGGTTCCACTCTATGGCTGGAGAATTTGTTACCTGATAGGTGGGGTGCCCCTGCTGTATTCCATATTCCTGTATTTCAAGATGCCGGAATCTGCCTATTGGTTAGCCGGCAAAGGACGTAAAGCCGAAGCCATAAAGGCTCTCGAAAATATCGAGATGAAGGCTACTGGCAAGATTACAAAAAGAAGTCCTGAAGATTTGATAGTACCTCAGGCGCCCAAACAAGTTGGCCCCGCGGCCTTATTCAGCAAGGAATACAGATCTGCCACAGCTGGAATTTGGATTACCTATTTTTGCGGGTGTTTCATTGTTTATGGCATCAATGCCTGGCTGCCTTCTCTAATGTTAGAAAAGGGCTTAAAACTGAGTTCAGCCTATGGTTTGGCGATTGCTCAGAATGCTGCCGCGGTAATCGCCAACGGAACCACCGGATTTATGGCGGAAATCGTGGGCCGGAAATCCAACCTGGTTATCAGTTTCGGAGTATCGGCTCTGGCAGTATTGCTTATGGCCACTATCGGGGGAGGCTTCGGCGCCATTCTCGCTGCTTGCATCTTCCTTGGTTTTGCGGTCAACTACGCGATCACCGCTGTACAGCCGCTGATGGCCGAGTCATACCCGACTGAGTTCAGGAACACCGGGGTATCCTGGTGCCAGGCTTTTGGGCGTATTGGCGGTGCCAGCGCACCTATCGTTGCTGGTATGATCATCGGCATGAACTTGGGGTATTCGGTATCATTCATGTTCTATATGATTCCAGCCTTTATCGGTGCTTTAGCCGCTTGGGTGTTCGTCAAGAGGGAGACCAAAGGCAAATCCTTGGACCAGCTGGCCGAGGAAGGAAAATCCACCGCCGCCTAAAGTGGAGTAATCGACGAAAAAGGCACCCGACCCGGGTGCCTTTAAACTTCATCGCAGCTTTAATCCGGGAGGACTATTCAACCGGCGTACCACATGTACGCCTTAATCATGGACTTCCCGGTTAACTTGCTCCTAACCGTTTTTGCCTGGTCTGCGGATACATATCATATTGGTGTTTGCAAGAGTAATCAGCCCTGCGGGGAGGTAAATCATGTGTTGGTCTTGTAATCCCTATTGCGGAGGTTGTAAACCACCTAAACCCAAGCCGAGAAAATGCGAGGGCTGCGGTAAGTTCAACTTCGATCCGCAAGATACAATATGTAAGAAATGTAGCCGGCCCCTGCCGGATATAATTCCTCCGGATACGGTAATGTGTCTGTATATTGGTGCCTTATGCGCCAATCCCTGCCGGAGGCATTTGACCTCACCTGAGGATGGAGAAATAAAGACCTGTAATTATAGAACCATTCCGGAGCAGGAGTCGCAAAAATAGACAGTGGGTTTGTGTTCTATATCAATCTAAGCCGCTTTTTCTCATTATGGGACGGGATTTTTTATTTTAAAAATATCTATAATCAGATTCATCTTAGGAAGTGCCGAAAGATCTCAGTTTGGCACTTCCTTGTTGCTGTTGGGTCTTTGGCATGGTTATTGCAATTATAGAGGTTAAGTTCTTTTGATATAAATATACTCCGAGCCGCTCCGCCTAAGGTTATACTACGGGGATGCGGCCTGGGCTCAAGCCCACAGGGTTGCCGGGGAAACCTTCCAACCCCCTGAATTACGGAAAGGAGAGCATAAAAAAGCGAGCATGCTTCTGTATTTCGGGTAATATAGAAGCTTTTTTTAAACCATCAAAAATTTCCGGATCGGAAACAAAAATTGGCAGGAAAGGATGGGTGAAGGTAGGCAACCCTGTCAAAGTTGTTCAGTCATAAAGAATAGGAGGAAGAAAAATGCCTATGGCAGCGAAGCTGGAGAAGATTGAAAATTGTGAAGCCTATTTCGAATTTGTGATCGATGCTGACGAAATGGAAAAGGGCCTGGAACAATCGTATAAAAAAGTGATCAAAGATCTTGACGTGCAGGGTTTCCGCAAAGGCACCGCACCCCGTGCGATAGTAGAAGCCAATTTTGGGTTGGAAGTGCTGTTGAATGAGGCCCTGGACATGGTGGTGCCGGAAAAATATTATGCCGCTATAAAAGAGTTAGATCTGGTCACCATGGGCGAACCGGATATTGAGGTAGGCTACGTAGTAAAAGGCGAACCGGTTACGGTGAAAGTGATGGTCCCTCTCTATCCCCATGTCATGCTGGGCAAATTAGAGGGACTGGAAGTCAGAGTAGCCCAGATACCGGCGGTGACCGATAAAGATGTGGAGCGCAGCCTGGAAGAGACCTGCCGCCGCAATAAAAAGTATACCGACAAGAAGAATCAACCGGCAGTAAATGGTGATCAGGTGACTATCGATTATGAAGGCTCGGTGGGCAAAACACCGTTCCAGGGTGATAAAGATTTTAAGGTGATAATTGGAGCTAACAACTTTATCCCGGGATTTGAAGAACAACTGATCGGAGCTAAAAAGGGCGACGATTTAATAGTAAGTGTTCCGTTTGCCGATAATCATCCCTCTAAAGAGCTGGCTGGTAAAACCGCCGTATTCAAGGTAAAGGTTAAGCAGGTTGAAGATGTAAAAGACATGGTTATGGACGATGATTTCCTGTGGAATGTAGCCCATGTAAAGAACATGGATGAGTTTCGCGCCGAACTAAAACAGAAGCTGTCCGAGAATGCCGATAAGCGCCAGCAGGAACAGATAAGGATGGCGGTGTTGGCTGCCGCTATTGAGGTTTCCGATGTTGAGGTGCCTGAATCCTTGGTTATGCAGGCCGCCGCTTCTAATATGCAGCAGTTCCTGCAGCAGTTGCAGGCTGAGGGTGGAACCCTGGAACTATATGCCCAGATGATCGGTAAAACCATGGAAGAGATTAAAAAGGATTTTTGGCAGGATGCGCAGCGCAGTGTCAAGATAAACTACCTGCTGGAGAAAATAGTGGCGGAAAAAGGGTTCGGCATCAGCGAAGAGGAACATCGCCAGGGAATCATTGATTTTGCGCAGCAGTATAAAATGGACACTGCTGATTACGATGATCTCAAGAAGAGAGTCGGTCCCATGACGGAGAAAATAGCGACCGAGTTGAAATCCGCCAAAGCAGCCCAGTACCTGGTTGATCATGCCGTGGTTACCCTGGTCGATCCTAAAGATCTGCAAACAACCGCTCCAGGATCGAAATTAAACTAGGGTCGTGGTTAATGCCTGAATCATAATACCAGGGGGGAAACCATGTGAAAGCCAAAGTCAGCGGTATCATACTGGCCGGGGGTTGCAGTTCCAGGATGGGAAAAGATAAGACTCTGATAGCAGTTAACTCCGAAACCATGATTGAGAGGACGGTCAGGGAATTAAGCAAAGTGGTTGACGAGATAATTATCGCCAGTAACCATAACAGCAAGTATAATCTACCCGGGACATTAGAGGTGCCAGATTTGTTTCCGGGCAAAGGACCGATGGGCGGAATACATGCCGGATTGTTGACAGCCAGTCACCCTTATGCCTTTGTGGTGGCCGCCGATATGCCATTATTCAGCGCCGATTTAGTCAGTTATTTTATCAACCGGATTGACATGCGTTATGATGTGGTGGCTCCTGAGATTGATGGATTCTGGGAGCCGTTATGTGCGGTCTATGCGCGAACCTGTCTGCCCGTTATTGAACAGTCTTTATGCGCTGACATTCGCAACGTATACGGTTTATGTCAGAGATTACGAACTTTGAAAATCGATGAACGGGAATTGGCCGGTATAGGCAAGTCGAGAGACAATTTTTACAATATGAATACCCCCGAGGATTACCGAGCCCTATTGGCTATGCAAAAGGTGGTCCAGTAGCGCTGCCAGGTTCAATTAGAAAAAGGAATGAGAGAAGCCCAGCCCGATAAGGAGGGAATTAAAATGCGCAAAGCAATTATAGTGTTTACCAGGGTACCCAAAGTGGGCCAGATCAAAACCAGGCTTACTACCGAGAGGGGAGGCATCCTGACTCCTGAAGAAGCCAAGAATTTATATGAAGCCTTTTTGCTGGATGTAATCGATGCCTGTGTAGCCGCTGATACGGCCGATGTCTATATTTGCCACAATCAAGCCGGTGACCGGGAGTACTTGACCAGGTTACTGACAGGACTGACCTCCCCGGAGGCCATCAAGGAAGTTTACTCCGACCAGGGCGGGACATTTGATGAATGCATCCAGTTTGCGGCTGATTACATTCTGAGAAATGGAGATGATGACCGGTTAGCAGATGCGCTGCTGATTATCGGGGGCGACTTGCCTGGATTGCAGCCTGCTTATGTCCAAGCCGCTTTTGCCAACATGGAAAAGTTAGCCGCTACGCCGGAAGGACTGAGGGTAGCAAAAAAGATAAACTCCGGTTACGCTTCCGGAGCCGCATTGGTTGAGGGATCCTGCCAGGAGGGTGGTTTTTCCATAGTTGGTTTCACCTGCGCGACACCATTTGATTTCAAAGGTGTTTTTCACAACCAGGATGGTGCTACGGCCCTGGATATGCTGGTGGCCAAAGCTGACGAAGCAGACATACCTTTTGGCTTTATTCAGAACGTTCCCGATATTGATATCCCGGTGGACCTGGCCAGCACTATCCCGGAATTGGCAGCGATCAGACTGGCAGCCAAATATGACCCGGCCATTAAGCCTGCCAAGCGGACCATAGCCATGTTGGATGAGATAGGACTGGTGACTACTACCGCTATTAACAAGCGCGACAATATATAGATAAGAGAACATCTAAAGGAGACTTAATCATGACCAAAGCCGGAAAACCAGATTATCGCGGAGATATTGCCGAACAATGTATCGGCTGCGACCTATGTAAGGAAGGTTGCCTGCTGCTGGAAGAAATCGATCAGGATCTGGTGGAGATCGCTTCCAGGGAAATCGAGGTCGACGAGGCCTATGGCTGTTTCCTGTGTGGACAATGCGAGGCAGTTTGCCCCATAGGGTTAAGCCCCGGCAAGATGTTTGAGAAAAAAAGAGCCGACGCGGTTGCAGCTGAAGAGATAGATATGAATGAGTTTCGCTATATGTTCCCGGACCGTCCGATCACCGTGATGAGTGTATTTCGTCTGCAAAATAACATAGATTACCGGGATTTGAATCTGAACGTTGCCGGTGAGACCGCCTTTTTTCCCGGATGCACCATGATCACCTATGCGCCGGCTTTGACCCGCAAGATTTATGCAACTTTAAAAGAAATTTACCCGCAACTGGTTTTTCTGGATGACTGCTGCGGGAAGCCACTTTACCAGTTGGGAGTTATACCCCGGGCCGAAAAGAATCGGGGTGTATTAAGGGATAAATTAATCAAGCTGGGTATAAAGTTGTTGGTGGCGGCTTGCCCCAATTGCTATTACGAGCTTAAGGAAGTCCTGGAGGATACTGAAATTAAGGTCGTTACGGTATATGACCTGATAAAAGGCCGGACATATCACAGCCTGACTGATAACCCGGCCCGTTGTACCATCCATGATTCATGCCCGGACCGTTTTGAAGGAACATTTAGCCGGCAGGTGAGAGAGGCCTTGCAGCAGGCCTCGTATGAGGTTATCGAAATGGAGCATAACCGTCAGACCACCTATTGCTGCGGCAGCGGCGGCCAGGTAAGCCATTTCCGACCCGACTTTGCCCAGGAGGTGGTGGAACGGAGGATGCAGGAAGCAGTCCATACCGGGGCTGATACCCTGGTGGCTTATTGCCTCAGCTGCGTGTTAAATCTCAGTAAAAACGAATCCGGGCTTAGAGCCAAACATGCTCTCAATATACTGCTCGATGTTGATGAGGATTATAGCCAGCTAAAGAAGAAAGCCAATGAAATGTTTAACGGCCCTGATGGGGAGGCACTGTGGCAAAGAATCATGGAGGAACCGGAAAGGATTAATGATGATGAATAATGCCGAACTTGCTGAAATCTATAAGCAAAGCCTCAATCTGAGGTGGTCCCCGGTGGCGGTGCGGTTAATGAGGCCGGGGGAAGAAATCCCGCCCGGAGTTGTAGAACCCCCTATGCCTCTGCGCTACTGCCAGTCCATTATCGCCGCCCGGCGGGGAAATTGCCTGTATATGCCCCCGCGCCGGCATGCCTGCCCGGATGGCTCCGGTATCCTTGGACTTGTGGAGATGTCTGCCAAACTCAAATCAGGCGATTTATATCTATTGTTTAAGAAGCTGCCTGATATCGAGACCGCCCAAAAGATGATTTCTACCCGGCAGGAATTTGAACCGGGAAGCTATACCGCCACTTTGGCTGCACCCCTGGAAATGGCTAATTTTGAACCCGATGTAGTTATTTTTACCTTGTGGCCGGAACAGGCCATGTGGCTGTGCTGCGCCAAGACTTACGCCACCGGAGAAAGGCAGGTTTTCCGTACCTCTGGTTATAATTCCACCTGTGCCGATCTAACCGTACAGGTGATGAAAAGCGGCGATATGAATGTATCCTTTGGTTGTTACGGAGCCAGGGCCGCCAGTGAGATCGATGATTTCGAGCAGTACGTTTCCATACCCTATGATCAATTGCCATTGTTAGCCGGAGCTTTGAAGAAATTAGCGGCCAAAAGCATACCCGAGGAACGCCGCAAGATTTATATGCCGCCGGTCATAGACAGTATCTCGATTCCCGGCCAGGAAAGCGAAAGCGAGATGGTAGTCCTGATCGACGAAACCCGCTGCAATAACTGCGGTTTGTGCGAAGCCTTCTGCCCTGCGTATGTCTTCGATCTGGTTGAAGTAGACGGCAAAAAGAAAGTAATCGTTAATGATTCATCTAAATGTAGTGCTTGTTATACTTGTGTGGGCCAATGTCCGCAGCGGGCCCTGCAGCTGAAACCCAAACAAGGGTAGCTGCATCGTTTGTCATGAGATATTGCAGCTTATCAAATAACGTGCTTTCAGAAAACACACCAGAGTCGGCAGTTCAATAATATATTACCCATATGTAACCGTTGTTAATCTGCCGCTTAAGCTAGATCGCGTGGTACCAAAGCCTTTGGTGCCTTTTTCTTTTTTAATCCAGTTCGAGGTATCTGAAATGCTGTTGACTGGTTGGGTGCTATCCTGGGGTGAATCGCTTCCATTATTGGATTATCAAGAATATCAAGAACCTGGATTCTGTAATCAGCATTGGCTGAAGGATAAATGATAAAATAAGGGTAGGTTATTGTATATTTTCATTCTATTGGGAAAACGGGATATTTCTGTGTATAAGACTAATCTGGGGTAAGGAGAGTGGTACCGGTGAATCCGGCTAACACGGTTAGTAAGCTGCGCCGTAATATGACTCCCGAAAGACGCAAGAGTATTTACCAGAGAATCAGTGATCCATCTAAACCATCAGGTGCTTATTACCTGTTAGTTTGCTTATCAGCTATTATTGCCACTTTTGGATTGTTGGCCAACAGCACTGCAGTGGTGATAGGGGCCATGTTAGTAGCGCCATTAATGAGCCCTATTTTTGGCATAGCCCTTGGTCTATCCATAGGTGACCGACGGTTATTCAGAACCGCAATCTTAGCAGAATTAGCGGGTATGGTTCTGGCAGTGGGCTTGCCGGTTCTTATCGGTCTCATTCCCCTACGGCCTGATTTTGGTGCCGAGATTTTGGCCCGTACCCAACCCACTGTTTACGATGTTCTCATCGCACTTGCTTCTGGTTTGGCTGGTGCCTATGCCCTGGTCAATGAAAAGATCAGCCCGGCCTTGCCGGGGGTGGCTATTGCCACCGCTCTGGTCCCTCCCCTGGCTTCCTGCGGACTGAATATTGCAGCCGGTAATTGGACACTGGCTGGAGGGGCCTTTCTATTGTTTGCCGTTAATTTTGTTGCTATAGAGTTTGCCGCGGCCTTTATGTTTACGTGGTTCGGGGTAGTGGAATTTCCCAAGGCCAGTAATGGAACCCTGTTAAGAACAATATTTCAGCGCCTGGGGATCAGTTTGCTGGTACTTTTACTGGCTGCTTCGTTCATGACCCAAACCCTGATAAAGGTAGTGGGAGAGAGGAAATTGGATAAAGACATCCGCACTGTCTTAAACACCCAACTTGCAGCCTATGCTGGTGCCAGGCTTTCCGATGTAAAATTTGATACCGCAAATGATGGGCTGCAGGTAATGGCTACGGTTATAACCCCGCAGGAAGTTGATCCATCCAAGGTGACAAAGTTGGAAGAGGCATTACAATCCGGTATTAATCCTGATACCAGGTTGATAGTACGTTCAGTGATCTCCAAAGACTCGGATCATAACGGCCCGGTCTTTGTCAGCCAGCAAGATATGGATCTTCGGAAACAAATAAATGAAGAGACCGATTATATGAATAGAATATCCAGGATTATAAGTGAGTACATAACAACTGTAACCGGCGCACAGGTGACTGATGTTACAAAAACCAACCAGGATGAGATACCGTATGTAACTGTTACAGTCAGGACTCCCCAAGCCATAACGCCGGCTGAGGTGCAGTATATGCAGCAATACCTGCAGAATGAAGTGGATGATAAAATCCGGCTGGTAGTAAGGTCAGTCATCACAACCGATGCAGATGCAGACCATTACCTGTACGTACCACCGGATTTTACTGCTACCCTGGCAGGGGAGGATTTGGATTTGTATCTGAAGCTTTTAAATGAGGTTACCTGGTACCTGTCCGATCAGGTAACCGGGATCATGGTTGAAAAATTAAGTTTTGAACATGTGGATGCTGATACCATCCGCGTAGATACCACGGTTAAAACCCCGGTCACACTGGAGCCAAGCCTGGTCAGCAATCTCCAGGATCACTTGGTACTATCTATCGATCCTGGTATCGAAGTCATCGTCAACTCCAAGGTGGGGGGGACCTCTACCGCCAATGAATTGTATCAAACCACGGGAGGGTAACAATAGTGTGTTGAACACTTATTGTATTGCTCTCAAAAAGGTGGGATTACTTTAGTAGTTTGACCCTGATATTCATATCTTCGTATGACCCGCAGATATGGCAGTTGTTAACCAGGCAGCCTGAATATCGGTAGCCCAACCGGGAAAATACCCGGTTGACGGCGGGATTGGTTGCCCGGCATAAAGTATAGAGGCATAGGTAATCCTGTTTGTGCAGGTCGGTTTCCAGTTCGCTCAGAATTACACCCAGCACCCCACGGCTTCTAAAAAGGGGATAGGTTACACAATCTGTCATTTCGGCATTCAGGTTGGCTGGATCCATCTCTGCTGAGGCTACCCCAATAATGTCGTTGTTACTAATAGCCAGTTTATAAATAACCCTATGTTTACGCATATTCTCGAGAATGTAGTCTTTCTCGAATACCGGTGAGGGATAACTCTGGAACACGTAACGGAAAATACGGATAATACCTGAGATATCCTTCTC
>JAXDBN010000195.1:0-8807 GCA_034678805.1 Syntrophomonadaceae bacterium | reverse complement strand
CAGGGGCAGCAGTACCGATGATTGGGCTGCCTGTTGGTGGCCCATTATCTTGCGTCGACGCCCTTGCAGGGCTTTGATATTGTCAGGCAGCATCGTCTTTTTCCTCCGTGGATGTAGGTTCCCGGGCGTTTCGCTTTGCTTATGCAGTCCGTAATTAAATCTTTGGTATTTTGAAATTGCTCACCATCATATACGATAAGAAAAGCATCAAGACCAGTGCCAGGTAACCATTTATGCCGGCGGCCAGTAAAGAAAGCAGGGCCATCAGGAAGCCGGCCATGGTAATGGGCAGACCAATGAAATGGTCAGAGATATTCAAGACGTTGAAGCGCGCCAACCGGAAGGCTCCGCACATGATATATATCAGGGCCGCCACCACCCCTAACAGCAGGGGCAGATCATAAAGCAGCTGGGCATAAATAAGGATAGCCGGGGCAACTCCAAAGGAGACCAGATCACACAAAGAATCGAGCTGTTTGCCGATATCCGACATCACCCCGAATTTCCGGGCCACCCGCCCATCGATGCCGTCCATGAATACCGCGCATAAAATAAAGATGGCCGCGATGACGTAGTTACTTTCCATGGTTTGGATCAGGGCCAGCGAACCAAAGATGATGTTTATTAAAGTTATGATATTGGCGCTTTTATCCATCAAGTTTTGCAATCAGTGACTCCCCTCCTCTCACCTTCTGACCGGGAGCAACCAGCACCTCAGTCCCCTGGGGCAGGTACAGTTCGGTGCAGGACCCAAAGCGTATCAATCCGAACCTTTCTCCCGCATGTAGGTAATCCCCGGGCTTTACCCAACAGACCAGACGGCGGGCCACCAGACCGGTCACCTGTACTACCAGCACTTTCCCCCACTCAGTGCTTAAGCCTACATAGTTGCGGGCGTTTATGATTCCCGCCTCATCCCGGTAAGCCGCCAGGTATTGACCTGGGACCCGCTTGACCCATTCTACCCGACCAGCCACTGGCGTCCGGTTGATATGCACATTGAACAGGCTCAGGAAGATCCGCACCCGGACTGCTTCCGACTGCATAAATTCATTCTCGGAGACGTTGATTATGTCCATCACCCGGCCATCTGCCGGGGCTACCACGTTGCCCCATTCCCCGGGAGCTGTGCGCTTGGGATTGCGGAAGAAGAAAGTGACGAACAGGGTCAGCAGCACTCCCAGCAGAAGCCCGATCTCATTGGTAAACACATATAAGAGCCAAGCCGCGAAGGCAAACAACAATATGAACGGCCAGCCTTCGCGTGCCACTGGTTCCCGGTGGGACATAATCTACTCCTGCTACTATCTTATTTGTATCCGCCCAACCTATACCTGGGTTCTAACAGATGCGGCTATATCTAAATAATTTTAGCTTATAAACATATAATATGTAACCGAACGGGTGTTTGTAATAGCGGAAAGGGCCCGATTATAGTATGTTTTCCAGCTGATGCGGTTCCCAGCCGCAGGGTTGGTCCCCACTCAGATCCAGTACCTGAACGGCAGTAAGGGTGGAAGGATCATAAACGAACATGAGCTTCAGTTCCCGTCCTGGCTTTTCCCGGTCCATCCCGCGGAAATATTCGACATGCAGCAGTTTTTTTATTTCCCGGGGGGTTCTGCCCTCCAGTTGGGGCAGCCAGCGGTGCACGAAATCCTTGTCCCGGGTGTACCCATATAGAACCTGGTTGATGTCGGCCGGATTATGACTGGTCAGTCCCTCCGGAAGGGTGTAACGATGGTGGTGAAGGAGATAGTCATATTTTAGGCGTTCATCAACTCGGGGACGGTGGGCGGAATGATGGTCTTGGATGAAACGGCCCAGATAAGAATAGAGCGCTTCCTTCTTGTGCCCTCGGTTCCACCAGTCATGGACGGACCAATAACTGGCGAACTCCTGGTAGAAATCGGCCGCCCGGCCTTTATATATATGGGTGGTTATGTAATCCAAAGCGGCCGCCATTTCCCCCGAGTTATAATACTTGCCCACCAGCGATTCCATCCTGGTCAAGGTGATGATGTCGCCAAAATCCAGGACCGGAGTGGATATTACCTGGTAGGGCGGGTGGGATTGGAAAACATAGCCCAGGCGCTCGCTGTCCTGCTCCAGAGGGGAACCCTTCAGGATTTTGAGAAAGCCCAGTTGCAGCATATGGGGCCGCAGATTATAGACCATATCGAAGGACTTTTTGAAACGGGCCAGGTCCTCTCCGGGCAGCCCGGCAATGAGATCCAGATGGATATGGATGTTGGCGGAGGTTATCAAACGAGTTATGTTTTGGCGGAGGCGTTCCCAGTCCTGCTTCCGGTTCACGGCTTGCAGTGCCGGTTGGTAAGTGGATTGGATGCCGATCTCGAAATTGAATCGACCGGGAGGTACGGCGGCCAGGAAATCCAGCATGGCATCCGAAAAAAGACTGGCGTCGATCTCAAAATGGGCCATGACCTGATGGGGACTGGACAAGATATGCTCCATTATGGCCCGGGCCCGCTTTTCATTGAGATTGAAGGTTCGGTCCACAAACTTTATTTCCCGCACCGGGAGGGACAATAAAACATCCAGGTCAGACTTCACCCGCTCCAGGGAGAGGGTGCGGACCCCTGACGATGAGGCCGACAGGCAATAGGAGCAGCGGAAGGGACAGCCCCGGGAGCTTTCGTAATAGACGATGCGGTCGGTCAGGTCATCCCAGTCATGGGCGTAGGCGAAAGGGAGATCGTCCAGGTTGGCCAGCTCTTTCCAGGGAGTATTGGAGCAGATTTGGCCTTGATGATCGCGATAGGTGATCCCCGGGATGGACCCCAACTCCAACCGGCCATCCAGGGCAGCCAGCAACTCAGTCAGAATCGTCTCCCCTTCCCCGCTCACCACCAAATCCACGCCGGGATTTTGTTCCAGAATAGAGCCGGCGTCAAACGAAACCTCGGGCCCGCCCAGAATAATTAAGGTGGACGGAGCGGCCTTTTTATAATCGTCACAGATTCTTAGAATAGGCTCTATGTTCCAGATGTAGCAGGAAAAGGCCAGCACGGCGGGTTGCTGCAGATAGATCTCGGCCAGGATATCGCTGGGACTTTGGTTGATGGTGAATTCCATTACCCGGATTTCCCGGTTGGTACGGGGCCGGCTGTAGGCTTGCAGGCTGCGCAGGGCCAGACTGGTGTGCATATAGGTGGCATTCAAAGTCGACAGGATGACAATGCCGGCGGGGGCGTGGACCGACATGGTTATGGTTCCCCCACGATCCGGATTTCGGTCTGCAGGCTTATATCGTAATGGTCGGCAACTTTTTCCTGGATAGCAGCAATCAGTTGCAGTACATCCTCGGCAGTGGCCCCGCCGGTGTTAACGATAAAACCGGCATGTTTGACGGACACTTGGGCCCCTCCGATGGAAAACCCTTTCAAGCCCAGTTCCTCGATCATCGGCCCCACGAAATGGCCCGGGGGCCGGCGAAAAACGCTGCCGGCGCTGGGGTATTCCAAGGGCTGTTTTTCCCAGCGGCTCTGCGAATATTTTTCCATCTTGGCGGTAATCTCCTGCTCCTCCCCGGTTCTGAGACCCAGCCGGGCGGCGACCACTATATGGTCGTTGTGCTGAAATATACTCTGGCGATAGCCCAGGTTCAATTCGCTGCGTTGAAATGTCTTGCGTTCCCCGCTGGGTTTTATAGCGTCCACTTCCAGCAGCACATTCCCCATCTCCTCGTCATAGGCACCGGCATTCATAACTACTGCCCCGCCCATGCTCCCGGGGATACCCTCGGCAAATTCCAGCCCGGTGAGATGGAAACTGGCGGCGCAGCGGGCCACTTGCGACAATTGCGCCCCCGCTTCAGCATATACTTGCTCGCCGCGAATCTGGATGCAATTGAGTTGGGAAATCTTGATGACCGCCCCGCGGATGCCCTTATCCCTTACCAGCAGGTTACTGCCAGCGCCCAGAACCATCCAGGGGACCTGGCGGGACAGGCAGTATTCCAGGGTGGTTTTCAATTCATATATGGATTTGGGGGTAACCAGGACATCGGCCGGTCCCCCGATCTTGAAGGTGGTATGATTGCTCATGGGTTCCTGGAAACTAAGGCTGGCGGCGGGTAATAGTTGTAACAAATCTTTATACATGCAAACCTCCTTTGTCTATTTATATCTTTATGGCACGAAAAGAAAGATTATTCGTCGCCTGTCAATTTGACTCCCAGTTTGGGCGCTTCGGGCATCAGGATTACAGTGGCTTGCTCGCCATGGTGATGCTGCGCTGCTTGCAGAGCTTGTTCCAGGCTGTCGGCCGGGGTCATGAAGAGGCGATGCACCTGATCATCATCCAAGCTGCTGACCAGAATTATATCAGCTTGCTCCGCGGTGCGGCAGATGGCGTAAGCCTTATGGCCCCCCAGCTGAAAACGCCGGTGAAAACGATCGATTATATCCTGACGGCAGGTGGCCGTATTGATCCAGTCCTGGAAGACATCCTCGCCCAGGCCTTCGCGGCACTCGGCCGCCAGGATGATGGTCCCCCCCGGCTTAACCGCCAGAGCCGCCGCGTCCAGCGCCTTCTGAGCCTGGTACATATTGATATCCTTGGGGTAACCGCCGCAGCTGGCCACCACAATATCAGCCCGGGCGGAAATAGGTATGGTGGTCATCTCCTCACAGAATTGGACTGCTGCCAGCCAGGCCTGCCGGACATCCCCGGCTGCACAGAAAGCGATGTCATATTTGGATCGGGTCACTACGTTTAGAATGAAATCCACCCCGGCCCGATAAGCGGCCTCCAGCATCAGATCGCTGACCGGATTATCCCGGTAGTTGCCCAGGCAGGCGCGCGGGTCGCTCATCATCCGGTGGTTGGCTTCGATCACCGGGCGGGAGGCGATGCCGGGCAAAATGGATTTACGGCCCCCGGAGTAGCCGGCAAAATAGTGCAGTCCCACCACCCCGGTGGTCACCAGCAGATCAGCCTCGGCGGCGGTGCGGTTAATCACCAGGTCCATACCATTGGACAACTGCCCCAACGACCTGAGGTTGTGATCGCAATCGTGATTGACGATCCGGTAACGGCGGTAGATTTCCTCGCCAAAGACGGACCGGTTATCCTCTTCCGTGTGGGGGCGGTGGATACCGGTCGCTACGATCAGGTCGATATCGGCAGGTCTTATACCGGCTGCCTCGATCTCCGCCAGCAACGGCGGCAGCATGACTTCATAAGGGGTGGGCCGGGTTATATCATTGACCACAATAACCGCGCTGCGGGCTTTTTTTTGCCTGATGATCTCTCCCAGGCGGGGACCGCCCAACGGATGGGCCAGCGCCGTTTCCACCAGATTCTTCCCCTCGGCTCCCGCGGGCATGGATCGTGGTTCCAGGACCGCCAGCAGATGGGCCGGGTCCAGCTCCAGGGGCAGGTGGGTTTTTCCATATGCCAAATTGAATTTCACAACGTCTCACCTATTTGCTTGGGTTTGGGCACAACTCCCAGATATTAGTTTATTTCTCCTCCTGCAGAAAAGCAAATTATCTTCAGGCCGGCGATTGTATACCCCAGACGCCAAAATTCTTGTGTTATAATGGCACTGGATTCGCATCCCTATTTACCTTCATTAGATGCAGGAGAGTGATAGCTTGGATAAGTCGGCCATACAGAAAGAATTGCTCAAAATGTTCGGTAAGGATAGAATACTGAGCGATGAGCTTGATTTAATGTATTATTCCTATGACAGCTCTTTTTTAACCAAATTGGAGAACACCTCCCCCTATGCAGTGGTGTTCCCCCGGTCCACTGAAGAAGTGCAGCAGATCGTGCAATTTGCCTACGCCCAGGATGTCAACATAGTTCCCCGCGGGGCGGGCACCGGTGAGACCGGCGGCTGCGTAGCGGTTGAGGGCGGTATCGTGCTGGATCTGTCGCAATGGAAAGAGATCGTGGAGATCGACCAGAAGAATATGCAGGTAGTGGTCCGCCCCGGAGTTATTCACGCCGACCTCAACAATGAACTGGCTCCATACAACCTGTTCTTTCCGCCCGATCCGGGCAGCAGCTTGATGTGCACCGTGGGCGGCATGGTGGCCAACAATGCCTCCGGGCTGCGGGCAGTCAAATACGGCACCACCGAGCAATATGTGCTGGGTCTGGAAGTGGTCACCCCCCAAGGGGATATCATAATCACCGGGGGGATGAAATCGCGCGCTATCAAGAATGTTTCCGGACTCAACCTGACCAAATTGATGGTGGGTTCGGAGGGCGTCTTGGGGGTCATAACCAAGATTCGGCTGCGCTGCTTTCCCAAACCCCGGGCCCGCGGCATTGCCATGGCCGTTTTTGACCGTCTCGACGACGCCCCGGCTACCGTCCTGGATGTTTACCAGGCCGGCATCCTGCCTTCTGGTATCGAGATCCTGGACGGTTCAGCCATCAAGGCGGTCAACGAATTCAAGCCCCATATCAAACTGCCCGATGCCGAGGCCATCTTGCTGTTCGAAGTGGATGGCAATCCTCCCAGCGTAGAATTCGAAGGCGATGTTATCAAAGAGATGGCTGGCAAGCGAGCTCGTTTGGTGGAATGGTCCACCGATCCCAAGAGAATGGCCCAACTATGGGAAGGGCGCAGTGTTACCGCCGCCGCCGCCTCTCGCGTGCGGCCTGATGGCAGCCGTATTTTTGCTGGCGAGGATATCAGCGTGCCCATCTCCCGGGTGGCTGACGTGTTGCGGGCGGTCCGCGCGCTGGGCCAAAAATATGGCATACAGGTAGTCAACTATGGGCATATCGGTGATGGCAATGTCCACACCGCCCCGGTCATAAATCCGGAAGACCCGGCCGAAGTGGAGAAAGTCCTGCAATTGGTAGATGAGATCCACCTGCTGGCCATCGAGATGGAAGGCACTACTACCGGGGAGCATGGAGTAGGCGCGGTGCGCCGCCGCTATGCGCCGCTGGAGCACGGCATCGCCCATGAATACATGCTGAAAACCAAACAGGTCTTTGACCCCAAGGGCATTATGAATCCGGGTAAATTGATTTAACCGCGGCATACATGGCTGCGTAAATTTTAGGGAGATAATGATAATGGAATTCAAGGAACTGCCTCCGGTCAAGGAGCAATTGATGAAATGTGTGCGCTGCGGCAAATGCCGCAGTGTTTGTCCGGTATTCGCGGAAATCGGCAACGAAACCGTGGCTCCCCGCGGGCATGTTTTTATGGTGCAGATGCTGCGCGATGGCACGGTAGCCCCCGAGCAAAAGGTTTATGATCATCTGACCAACTGCCTGATGTGCGAGACCTGCAGCGTGAACTGCCCTTCCGGCATCGATATCCACGAGCTGAACGCCGCGGCCCGGTCCTATATTTACGAGCATAATCCCAGCCTGGCCAAAGATTTGATCTTCGACACCATGTGGACCAACCCCGCCTACCTGAAAAATGCAGTGCGCATGATCTGGGGCGCCCAGGCCAGCGGAGCCCAATCCCTGGGACGGAAGCTGGGTTTGACTAAACTGCTGCCGGGGGATATGCCCAAGGCCGAGAAGATACTGACTGATGTCCCCTTCCACGCAGCCCGCCGGCATATACCTGCCGTTAGCAAAGCGCTAGGCGAAAAAAAATACACGGTAGGCTATTTTCTGGGCTGTGCTACCGACCTGCTGAACCCGGAGGTTGCCAAGGCCACCGTGGACGTCTTGACCCGCAACGGCTGCGAGGTGATTATCCCGCCCGACATGAAGTGCTGCGGTCTGCCCCACATGGCCAACGGTAAAATGAAAACTGCCCAGCAGTTGGCTATTGAAAACCTGAAAGCCTTTCAAAAATATGATCTGGACTATATCGTCACCGATTGCGCTTCCTGCTCTTCGGCCATTGGGGCCAAGAATATGGAACTGCTCTTGGGTGAAACCGAGTACCGGGCTGAGGCCAAGACTTTTGCAGCCAAAGTCATGGACCTGACCTATTTCCTGATTCACATCCTGGATGTCTGCCCCCCTGCCAATGACCAGGCTCCCCGGGTAAGGATAACCTATCACGACCCTTGTCATCTGGCCAACGCCCAGGGGATAAAAGACGAGCCCCGGGAGTTGTTGCGGCGCATTCCCGGCGTGGAACTGGTGGAGATGAAAGACGCCAACCGCTGTTGCGGAGGATCGGGGACCTTCAGCCTTACCCACTATGACCTGTCCATGCAGATCCTGGACAAGAAGATGGATAATATCGAAGCCACCGAAGCCGACCTGATTGCTACCTGCTGCCCCAGTTGCATGATGCAGCTGCGCCATGGGGTCAGCCGGCGCGGACTGCAGTCCAACCTGGTGCACCCGGTGCAGATATTGAGCCAGGCTTATAAGAAGGCGGAGAAGTCTAACGTAAAAACAGCTGTATAAAGTGCGAACATGTGTTTTCAATCGAGCTGGGCTTGTGCTATAATCTAACAAAAATAGTGGGAGGATTTGACATGCCTGGTTTGTCTCCACTCAGTCAGCGGCAGCGGCTCATCCTGGAATTCATCCAGGAACGGATAAAGACCAAGGGCTATCCCCCCTCGGTCCGGGAAATCGGGGAAGCGGTCGGTTTAAAATCGAGCTCCACTGTCCACGCCCACCTGGTTCAACTGGAAGAGAAGGGCTATATCAAGAAGGACCCTACCAAACCTCGGTCAATCATCCCAGTAGGGCATGAAGAGGCGCTGGACCTGGCTACTATAACCCTGCCGGTGGTGGGACAAGTGGCAGCCGGAACCCCCATCCTGGCCACTGAAAATATCGAAGACTATTATCCCCTGCCGGTGGAATTCGTTGGTCAGGGTAATCATTAC
>JAXDBN010000194.1:0-9814 GCA_034678805.1 Syntrophomonadaceae bacterium | reverse complement strand
TTCTTCCCCCTGGCAGGGTCATAAGCATTGAAAACGTTGAAAAGGTTGACATACTTGCGGGCGTACACCGGGTATGCCTGGATACGGTATCGGTAGGAATGCAGGTACCGGTGCCAAGAGATAAAGGGGCCCGCAAGGGTCCGATACTGGTTTATGGGCTCAGTAAACAGGATTGTCGCGACGTTATTGAAAAGGTCAAGGCAAAGTTAAAAATAGAGGTTGAAACCGCCATCGGTGAAATTAAAGGGATAGAGTGGTAAATATCCGGAAGGAAGTGAGCAAATGGAGAAGCCGGTACAGGTAACCAGAGCTTCCCTGCCCGATTTCGAAGAATATTTGAATGAGATCAAAGATCTATGGGAAAGCCGCTGGATCACCAATATGGGTTCCAAGCATCGACAATTAGAGAAAGAATTAGCAGAGTATTTGACGGCTAACAATATTGTACTTTTTACTAATGGGCATCTGGCTTTGGAGAGTGCTTTAACTGCTTTAGATTTAAAGGGTGAGGTAATTACGACCCCTTTTACCTTTGCGTCAACTACCCATGCCATTGTACGTTGTGGCTTGGAGCCGGTGTTCTGTGACATAAACGAATATGACTATACTATAGATACAAACCGTCTGGAGTCATTAATAACGTCCAAGACTGCAGCTATTTTACCGGTACATGTTTATGGAAACGTAGGCGATTTGGACGGTATTGAACGAATTGCCTCCCAATATAATCTTAAGGTCATCTACGATGCTGCCCATGCTTTTGGTGTTAGATTCAACGGCCGGGGTATTGCCGATTGGGGAGATGCCTCCATATTGAGCTTTCATGCTACCAAGGTCTTTAATACTATTGAAGGTGGTGCTGTGCTCTTCAATGATCCGAACCTCAAAAAGAGGTTAAACCACCTAAAAAACTTTGGCATATCCGGCGCGGAATCAGTGGAAAGCATCGGTGGCAACGCCAAGATGAATGAGTTCCAGGCGGCCATGGGCATCTGCAACCTGCGTAATATCAACAGGGAAATAGAGCAGCGCAAGGTTATTTTTGAGAGGTATAATCAGTGGCTGAATGGCATTGGCGGGATAAGGACAAATCAGATCCAAACGGGGGTAAGCAGCAACTATGCCTATTTTCCAGTTATATTCAATGGTTATAAGTTAAACCGGGATGAGGTCTTTGAGAGACTGCAAAGGTATAGCATATATGCCCGTAAATATTTTTTCCCGTTGACCAACGACTTTGCCTGCTACGCTGGTAGGTTTGACTCGGAGCAAACGCCAACCGCAAAATACATAGCCTCCCGGGTATTGACATTGCCGCTTTATCCGGACCTGTCTATCGAGATAGTTGACAAAATATGCGAAATAATTTTGACTTAATCTAAAATATTACGGACCAGTTGGTCAAATTCCTGATGACCTGGCGACAATTATGGAAATGACCTCATGATTATTGTTGCCATGCCACAATACATATTGATTGGGTGATATTTACGTCTGATTTGAAACAAAAAACAATCAAAAGCCTGATTTGGAGTGCCGCCGATAATATCGGCGTACAGCTGCTCCAGTTCTTAATAACTATTCTAATGGCCCGGCAACTATTCCCGGAACAATACGGGCTTATCGCCATGCTAGCGATATTTATGGATGTAGCCCAGGCATTCGTGGAAAGCGGTTTTGGGTCCTCCTTAATTCAGAAACAGGATGCCACCCAACTGCATTATTCATCGGTTTTTTATTTCAATATCTTAATGGGTTTACTAATGGCAGGACTGCTCTGCCTATTGTCGCCGTTCATAGCCAGCTTCTACAACCAGCCGGTTTTAGTTGGGTTGACTTGTTTCATGTCGTTAAACCTGGTGATTAATTCCTGGGCTAGTGTCCAGACCAATTTGATGGTCAAGGATTTAAATTTTCAGACCCAGACCAAGGTGAATCTTATAGCCACGGTTTTATCGGGAGTCATAGGGATATTTATGGCGGTAAAGGGATTCGGGGTATGGAGTCTGGCGGTCCAAAGCGTATGTGCCACATTTTTTAAGACGGTATTATTGTGGCTGTTCAATCGGTGGCGCCCCGCGTGGGTATTTAGCCTCACGGTGCTGGGAGAGCTCTTTGGATATGGGTCGCGTCTGCTGGCGGCCGGTGTGCTCGATGTGATTTTCCTGAACCTTTATCAACTGGTGATAGGCAAGATCTTCTCCGCCCGGGATTTGGGATTTTACACTCAAGCCTCCAAGATAAAACAGATGCCGGCAGGCAGTATATCTGCAATTGTTGGTCGGGTTACTTTTCCTGTATTTGCAATCATTCAGGATGATACCGAACGTTTTAAAAGCGTTTTACGGAAAGCCGTTACCTTCTTAGGGATGGTCAATTTCCCGCTAATGATCGGATTAGCGGTTTGTGCCCGGCCCATTATTATACTCCTTTTCACCGAAAAGTGGGCGCCTACCATTCCTTATCTACAGATTTTATGTTTGGTAGGGCTCTTATATCCATTGCAGGTAATAAATCTTAACGTTTTAAAAGCTACCGGCCGTTCTGATTTATTTTTTCGGCTAGAAGTGGTCAAAAAATTGATCACGGTTGCTAATATTGCTATTTGTTATCGGTGGGGGGTATTGGCAATAATTTATGGTCAGGTGGTCGGGGCAGTCATCAGTTATCTGCTGAACAGTTATTATACCGGGGATCTGATCGGTTATGACAGTATTGCCCAAATAAAAGATTCATTACCCTATTTGCTCATTGCAACCGTTATGGGAGCATTTGTCTTGTTTATACCCTGCCTTGTGAAAGTAGATTATCTGCTCCAATTGTTACTCCAGATCGGCAGCGGAGCGGTGATATACATGGCCTTGTGCCGCTGGTTCAAATTAGATGCTTTTATGGAAGCCCTGGACTTATTGATTCAATTTCGGGAAGAAAGAACTGCTTAATATTTATGTCTAGAAATAAGAGGAGGTGATGGTTATCAGCACAGCTAAAGGTCGCCATTATTTAAGGGATTTATTCAAATGGGGAATAGATCGTCAATTTTGGTACAAGTGGATTATTGATGTGGCCAACGATTTCAGAACTAATCAGCGGTCAACTTTCGGCCAGAAGTTATGGGCTTACCGGCGGGGCTTTTTATCTTCGCGCAGCAGAATATATGGTTTAACCGAGGATAATTACAAAAACTATCTATCCGACCTCGACTATTTTAGGGTACAGCCTATTAACAGGTGGTATAGCCATTGGATCAACGATAAATTAACCGTGAAATATATGCTCTTCCCCTTTAACCAATATATGCCCCGTTATTATTACCACCTGGGCCATAATCAAACGGGAAGATTTGTAGCCAGGTTGATGGATTGCCCGCCTGGCTATGGGACCACAACCGCGGATATTATTCGATTGCTGCAATCGGAAGGATCGTTGGCAGCGAAACTGGTTGCGGGTACCAGGGGAGAGGGATTTAATAAAATATCCTACCGGGATAGCCAATATTATCTGAACCATTTGCCAGTTAGTGAATCCGAGATGTTAGAATTTTTGGACCAGTTGGACCGCTATCTAATAACCGAGTATCTATATCCCCACCAGGAATTAAGCCGAATTTGGGCTAAAAGCTCCAATACCCTCCGGGTCGTTGTCATTAATGATGATGGCTCCAAGCCGCAAATTGCCAGTTCATCAATGAGATTCGGCACAGAGCGGTCCGGCCATGTTGATATGATGATTGCCGGCGGAATAGGAACGGTAGTTGATTTGAAGAATGGGAATTTTTCCAGAGCTAAAATAATGAGAGATGGAGAATTGGTGGATTGCCTGCTTCATCCGGATACAAAAGTACCGGTGGAAGGAACTTTGCCGTTCTGGCCTGAGATTGTTACAACGGTTGAAGCTATCGGCAGGTATTTACCACATATCCGTTTTATGGCTTATGACATCATCATAACTGAGTCAGGTTTTAAAATTATCGAAATTAATTCCCGTCCCTGGGTGTATTTTGAAAATTATAATCAGCCTTTCTATACCCATCCCATATATGGAAGGTTCTTTAGGCGATTACTAAAAAGATGATTGCTGATGGGTTTAGAGATCATCATCTTAATAGCGGCATTTAGGAACATTCAATAAGGATAATTTGGCTATCAGGCGGTAATCAATGAGTAGAAATAGTCTAAACATGAATTTAAGAAGATGGGGCAGTAACCTGATCAACAGTTATCGTTTCTGGCAGGAAATTTACCAGGATTTCCGGAGCAATCAACAGACCACCCTATGTCAGAAATTATGGGCCTATCGCCGCGGGTTCAGGTCAGCGAAAATAATCATGTACGGATTGAATGAACAGAACTACCGCCAGTACATGTCCGACCTGGATTTTCACCGTTTGGGCTCAGTTAACGGTCGCCATCGCCGCTGGATCGACGATAAGCTGACCATGAAGTATGTTCTGCATGCCTTTAATGATCATTTGCCGGGCTACTATTACATGCTGGATCAGGGCCAAAACCTTAAGATCCATAGACTGCCGGATTGTCCGGGTGAATATGGGACGGATATAGAAGCTATCATGGCGCTCCTCGAAAGTAAAGGTAATCTGGCAGTTAAGCTGTTGGCTGGTTCACAAGGAGTTGGCTTCTATAAGCTTAGTTGCCAGGAAGGGAGATTCTTTGTCAATGAGGAACCAGTTGATAGAAAATACGTGGAGTCTCTTTTGTTGGGTTTGCGCGATTACATTATTACCGAATTCCTGACTGGTCACCCCACGCTTAGTTCAATTTGCGCTTACCGGGCCAATTCGGTACGCGTGATGACTATCAAACAACCGGGCACCCCGCCATTAATCGTCGGAGCCTTAATGAGGTTTGGTTGCGCTCAGTCGGGCTCGGTCGATAACATCAGTGCTGGCGGAGCAGTATCCCTGGTGGATATAGATACCGGTCGTTTTGACGACGGCCGCCAGTTGGTCGGGGACGAATGGAAGGAATGCTCCAGCCATCCTGATACCGGTCAGCCCTTGGAAGGGGAGCTGCCTTTTTGGGAAGACATTAAGTCTACTGTAACCGCTATATGCAATTATCTCCCCTTACTCACCTGGCTGGGATTCGATATCATCATTCTGGAGCAGGGATTTAAAATAATCGAAATCAACTCCCAAGCTGGGATCGCTCTCCATAATTATTATCATCCGCTGTACAAGGAGCGTGATTGCGAACGCCTGTTTAAGCAGGCCATAGCCCGGTCCCAGGGCAGAACTAGATTTGATTCCGGGGGTGGTCGGGTGTGAGAAGCTCATTGGAATCCAAACTGAAATCGATATGGAAGTCAATAAGGAGCCGTTACTATTGGGTTGGGTTAGGGCATGAACTGCTATATGATTTATTCAATACCCCAGAAATGAGTTGGGGTCAGAGAATGTGGGCCTATCGGCGGGGATTTCTGGTTTATCGAATGACCGAGTACGGTTTGAATGAAAAGAACTATTCCCAGTATCTGTCGGATACTGCTTATTACAATCTGCATCCGATCAATGGTCACTTCAGCTTTTGGATCGATGATAAACTGACGATGAAATATGTATTACATCCCTTTGATAATTACCTGCCGCGCTATTATTACCATTTAGGCAACGGCGAACAGGTAACAAAACTAATGGATTGCCCAACAGATTATGGTGAGAACCTGGATGCTGTATTGGCATTGCTTCGACAAAAAGGCCGGCTGGCTGCTAAATTAATAAGTGGTTCTCGAGGACAGGGATTTTTTAAACTGACTTATCATGAAGGTCAATATTTGTTGAACGACGAGCTCCTGACCTTAACAGAACTAAAGGCTTTTTTGAACCGGAAAGAGAGTTATTTGTTAACGGAATGGTTATCCTCCAATCATGAGTTGAGTAGGATTTGGAGTGGGGCAGCGAGTTCCGTTCGGATAGTAGTCTATCGCAATAAAGCCGATCAAGTCCGCATCGCTGGAGCTTATGTTAAATTTGGTACTAGTGTAACAGGTCCGGTTGATAATATTGCGGCTGGAGGGATATCTGCCAGTGTTGATATAGATAGCGGCTCGTTTGCCGACGCCAGGATTTTCAGGAACAACGCCATGATTCCGGTCAAAGCCCATCCTGACTCTGGAGCGGTGATTGCGGGGACTTTGCCCTTCTGGGCAGAAATAAGAACCATCCTGAACGCTATCGGAAATTATCTGCCTCATTTCAAATATATGGGCTACGATATTGTTATCGGAGAAGATGGTTTTTTCATTGTGGAGATAAACTCTCTGCCGGCCATTGATATTTTAAACTGCTATAGTCCTCTCCTGGCCGATCCGGAGGTAGCTGAATTTTTCAACAGACTTCACCAATCGTGATGAGGAATTATATAAAAGAGGATTAATCCATGGAAATTTTAGTTAGTGTAAATTGCATTGCTTATAACCAGGAGGATTATATTGCTCAGGCGTTAGATAGTATTTTGGCCCAGCAAACCAGTTTCAGTTTTGAGGTCCTGGTTCATGACGATGCTTCCACCGACAAGACCGCTTCCATCATCCGACGCTACGCTCAGGATTATCCAAACATGATCAAGCCGGTTTTCCAGACTGAGAATCAACATTCCAAAGGTATACGGGTGGGTACCATCTTTAACCTTCCCCGGGCGCGCGGTAAATACATAGCTTATTGCGAAGGGGACGACTTCTGGATTGATCCGTTTAAGCTCCAAAAACAGGTTAATTACCTGGAGTCAAGTCCTGAATGCAGCTTCTGTTTCCATGCTGTCCAGGTTGTGAACCGACAGGGTAAACCGACCGGGCAATTGATGAGGCCTTACCATGAGAGTCGTAGTGTGCCCATAGAGGATATCATTAAAGGGGGAGGACGTTTTCTGGGGACCAATTCCACCGTTTATCGCCGGGAATTGATGAACCAACCACCCGAATTCTATTTACACGCACCAGTCGGTGATTTTCCGCTGGTTCTATACCTTGCCACCCAGGGTACCGTTTATTATTTCGATGAAATAATGTCCGTCTACCGAACGGGAGTACCTGGTTCATGGACCAATAGCATGGTTTCTTCGCGGGATAAACAGTTGAAGGTTAGAAATGGTATGATAGCCATGATCAATGCCTTTGACGAATATACCGCTCATAAATACGCGGCCAGTGTGAAGGTTAGAAAGACAGAATATGACCTGCTGCTGTTGATTACCCAGGGAGATTTAAAGGCTTTGCACGACGATGAATTTAAACAGTATCGAGATAGATTAGGTATTTGGATTGTAGTCCTGATGTATCTCAATAAATATTTTCCCAGGGTGTTTCACAGATTACGCAAGTATTACCGTTTTCTGTTAACAAAGTTGGAAAGAAAAAGTTAGCCTGTTGATTATGTGAATCTTTGGAATGGTGAATAAATGAGCATTATCGTAAGTATCAGTTGTATTACCTATAATCATGAGAACTACATCGCCCGGGCTCTGCAGGGTTTTCTCAGCCAACAAACAGACTTTGAATATGAGATTCTTATTCATGATGATGCTTCTACCGACCGTACAGCTGAGATCATCCGTGAGTATGCTGAAAAATACCCGTACTTAATCAAACCTGTGCTGCAAACCGAAAACCAGTATTCAAAAGGCTGCAGGGTAGGGGCCTTATATAATTATCCCCGGGCCCAGGGAAAATACATGGCCTTCTGCGAGGGTGACGACTTCTGGACCGATCCCTTGAAACTAAAGAAGCAGGTTGACCTAATGGAATCAAATCATGGCTGCAGCCTGTGCTTTCATAGCATTGATGTTGTCGACAAAGACGGTAAAGCTACCGGTACAGTGGTAAGGCCTTATCATCATAGTCAAATTGTACCTATAGAGGATATTATTATTGGCGTGGGTGAATATCATCGTACCTGTTCTCTATTGACCCGTGTTGACTATCTGAGAGAACTGCCGGAATTCTTTTTCAATGCTCCCGCGGGAGATCTGGCTCTTATTTTATATCTGGCCTCGTGCGGACGGGTTTATTACCTTGACGATACCATGGCAGCTTACCGGTCAGGGGTACAAGGTTCATGGACCAGCCGGTTGGCGGAATCGACGCAGCAACAGATCCGGGTTCGAACCGGTTTGTTGCAGATGTTTGACGAATTCAATAAATTTACCAAATACAAGTATGCGGATATTGTAGCTCTGCGCCAACATAGAACCCGGTTTTTGCTTTTAATTGCCAAGGGGAACATCAGGGCTTTAAGGTCCAGGGAATACAAAAAGTACCGTGATGAAATCAGTCGTTGTTTATTGATGAAGGTATTTATTAAAAAGCATTTTCCTGCAGTGTACGAATTAATCAAGAAATACCGTAGTATGGTCAGTCGTCGTTCACAGTACTCCAGATGAAAAAAGCTGGATGACTTGTATGGCTGCTATTTCCAGTATAATGATTATTACAGTTACAGGTTTACATTAGTATCTGGGCTAATATCCTTGTCTCCTTTTAATAACACTCAACTACCCATAACGACAGGATGAGAATATTAGGTGTTGGAAATAAATCATAACAAAATCTTAGCGACTTCGGAGGACCCATGACTGAGTCTGTGCGACTGAATAAGATACTGCTGGCCGTAGCTGATGTAATTGTCTATGTACTGGCTTTTTATATTTCATTCTACCTGCGCTACGGGTGGCACCTGCCGGTCCGCAACACCGAGCCGTTCACTTTTATGCTGCCCTGGTTCATCAGTGTATTTGTGCTGCTGATGATCGTTTACGATCTCTACTCTATCTACATTAAGTATGATGACATTCTGGCTTCATTGATTTGCGTGGTATTTATTGCAGTGGTGATCAATGCCAGCCTGTCTTTCACCCTGAGACAGTTTGCCGTTCCGCGCTCCATTTTTCTGATATCCAGCTTTATTCAGCTACTATTCCTCAGCATATGGCGCTACCAGGCCTGGCGAATGGGATTGCTGATAAAGAATCCCCGGCAGGCCTTGGTAGTTGGATATCCTGGTGAAATTAGAAAATTACTAGCTTCGGTAAACGTTTCGCTTAACAAAGGATTAAAGGTAACCCGGGAAATACGTTTGAATAACAAGGGTAATTTTGATGCCAATTGGAATGCTTTTATCGATTCCCCCGGTGCCAACAATATAGAGGTCATACTTATTTGTTCCTCGGTGAGCCAAAAGGAAAGAGAAAGAGTGATCAGCTTTGCTTTGGAAGAGGGTAAACTGGTTATGATGGTACCGGGAGTATACGAGATACTATTGCAGCAGGCGAAAATGGTAAGCGCGGGGGATGTGCCAATAATGCAATTGGAAGGTATTCTGGCTGAAGGCAAGCTGTTACTGGTAAAACGGGTTGCGGATATGGTTTTGTCTTTGCTTGCACTTGTAATTACTCTTCCAATATGGCTGATTATTGTCTTGGCTATTAAGTTGGATTCTCCTGGACCTCTATTTTATACTCAGCAGAGGGCGGGCATGAAAGGTAAAGTGTTCATATTATATAAATTTCGCACTATGATCAAGGATGCTGAAAAATATTCCGGTCCGGTTATGACTTCTAATGCTGACAATCGAATTACCCGGACTGGCAGCTTTCTGCGTCGTACCCGCCTGGATGAATTGCCTCAATTTGTAAATGTATTGAAAGGGGATATGAGTCTGATCGGGCCCCGGCCGGAACGACCACATTTTATTAAGGAGTTTGCTGACACGGTACCGGAGTTTGATTATCGCCACCAAATCCAGGGAGGCTTGACTGGATTAGCCCAGGTGGAAGGCAATTATACGACTGATCCTGCTAAT
>JAXDBN010000193.1:0-36511 GCA_034678805.1 Syntrophomonadaceae bacterium | reverse complement strand
ATTGCGGAATAAACCCTGAAAGGCAGCCCCGCTAACCGCCAGGCTTCCCCCCACCATAGCTCCCAGGATAGCCCTGGGCATGCGGATATCCCATACTATAGTCTGGTGAGTCTGAGATACCGAACAGGAACCGAGAGTGAATTTAGACCATAATATTTGGACTACTGCCGATACGGAAACCGGATATCTGCCTATAAAAAGGGTGATAAATATCAAAGCCAGCGGCCCAAGAAGCAGCATGGTATATAATATTTTCTTTTTCGTTTTATTCACTCCCCGAAACCACTTCTATTCGCTTGACACCACACCTTAAGCCTGACCTGATGGGGTTGATATCGTGTTTTCTCTTCCAGTAAAAACAGCCTGCCGCGATCAATCGTACTGGTAAACACGGCGGCAATATTGTTCGCGTGTATATGCGGGTGATGCCTAAGCTGACCTGGATCAAATGGATAGCAATGCTACAACCAGGTACGGTTATTTAACTATTACGAAGTAACACCAAGCCGGGCTCCTATTTATGCCCGGCTTTCCGGGCATAAAGATACCCCACCCCAGCGATTAAAATTGCTCCGGCAGCCACTATGTAAATCAGACTGGGATTCTTCTGGCCGGTCTCGGCTGTCCCCCCAGCGGTTGTTGCGGTCGGGGCTGGCTTCTGCTCAGGATTGGATGGTGCCGAAACTGTGCCGGCAGCCGCAGTGGCAAAATTTACGGTAATTTCCCGGCCCAGACTCTCGCCGTTTTTAGCCTTTAATTGCGGGGATATTTTCACTACATAAGCGGTCCCATTGGCCAATTCCTGCGAGGGTTTGATAGTCACATTTTGTCTTTCCTCGGGATTCACCTGGTCATCGGCCATAATAATTGCAGCCGGCACTTTAGTTCCGTCAGCACTATAAAGCGCAATGCATGTACAATTATTGTCTTTGACTGCCTGGTTGACCACATTTTTGTTAAAACTGAGTTTGATTTCCCCGTTTTTCGGAAAATCCTTGGTTCCATCAGTAGGGGTTGAGGAAGCCAGACCGAAGGATTGACTTAGGCCGCTGCCGGTACCATTTCCCTGGCCGCTGCCAGATCCATCGCCTGGAGCTGCCAGCACAGGCATAACCAGCAACATACAGCTGACAACCACCAATAAGGCTGTTAATAACTTGGACTTCTTCCGACCATTACGCATAAAAATTCCTCCCTTACAATCTTAACCTGAGTTAGTTGGTTCTTGGAGGGCAGCCTGCCCCAATCGCCAGTCCTGATAATTGCGGCCAGAAACATATCTATTCCCGTAAGCAAAGCCCAAAAGGCAAGCCTTCTGGGCTCTCTGCAGAGCATCCCACAAAAAAGGCGAGTCACGAAAGCAGACTCACCATCTTTTTTTGAACTCGGCTTATCCTTTCCACTATGGGAGGCATATCTGTTGCCTGATACACCCTGACGGCCTGCTCAACCTGACCTCTTACGGTTGACTGGCTCGGATAATGTTTGATTGTCTTGCATCTTTGGATATACGATAACAAAATCCTGACATATAATCAACTTTTGTGTATACTCCACACTAATACTGCATGGGCTATATGAAGTACATGCGGGAGCATTTTACCATGATCCATGGTGATGGATGCATGCTGTAAGCTGATTCGTTAATTGTATTTCGATAATGAAGATTAGTTATTTATAATGAAGGTACTATTCGCCCAATAAAATGGAGTGTATTTCTACCCCATATCTGCGTATGAAATCCTGCTTGGCCTGTTTATAGGCCTCACCCTGTCCCTTCTTGGTAGTTCGATCTATGTAGCGGCGGGCCAGTTCCTCCGAGATTACATCAAGCAGCAACTCGGCCAGTAACAACCGGGCCCCATCCTTGAAATGCCCCTGCCCATTAACATATAGACGAACCGTTGGGGCTTCGGTATTTATCAGTACTAGTCTTTCCTCGGGACTGTACAGAGCACGATCGACATCGTTTTCCAGGTTGCGCAGCTCATAACCCCGGAACAGATCTGTCGAGTTATCCATGTTCCAAGGCCGGGAGGGCTTACCGGATGGCTGGCCATAACCTTTTCCGCCGGCGTATTCGGCAATCACTATCTCGCAGGTTGCTGAGTATGGCTCGGAACTCACTTCTATCTTGCCATGAGCACCAATCTCCGTTCCGGTTACGGTCCACTCAAAACGTCCGCTGGCATCCAGGTCCCCAGCTGCTAAAGCCTCCAAGTCCGGATCTATCTTAATACTGGACGGCAAATGATAGGCAAAAGACACGATATCCTGATCCAACAACTGGCTGCGCTCAACTATCATCGCCACATGAAAAGGATGGCCGGCCTGGCGGTGATAAAAGGGAGTGCTGAAACGCAGCACTGCCGGGCGTCCGGTATCATAAGGTCCATATTTCCCGGAACCGGGTCCAGGCGGCAATATTATACCCAGATCCTCAACCGCAATTTGGCTCATACGCTGCAAAACCCGCTCAATCATTGTCTGGGTACGGCGTGAAGTTGTGGCATGATCGACATGGCTGAGGCGGATCTGTTCTCTTTTGATCGTGTCCCCGATTATGGCACTTACTGCCCCGGCGAAAGCAGCAACGAAGGGATCTTTCAGATTTAAGCCGGCCCTTTCATCACTGATAATGGGATGACCAGCGGCCAGCATTCCGGCCAATCCAGGGCAGACAACCGTACCAAACAGGAATTCTGTCCCCAGCTGATTCTCATACTGGAAAAACTGACAATCGAAGACGGCCGTGCCCGAGACCACCAGCAAACCGTTGGTACGTTCATCCCCTTTTAGTGCCAATTCAGCATCCGGGGATTTTTTCAAGGTCAGGACAAAAGGATATGTCCTGTCTTCAAATTTGAACGCTCCTGGTTCATCTGGACCAATCAGGGTCTCCGATTCCGGCTCGTCAAAATGCAATGACAGGGTAGTCTGTTTTTTCCCCGCTTTGCTCAGGTTAATCATCTCTACTGAGCGCCTTTGCATAATATCACGCAGGTAAATATTGTTCTTAAGGGCTGTTACGAGGGAATGGTAATAAGGAATGTTAACCAGAGGATTTTCAACCACAATTGTAACCTGGGTCCCATTGGCGCCATTGGGTATACCCAGCCGGATGTAGTCTTTCTCCTGGGCAGACCTGTCTCCATCCCAATCGTCAAAGAGATAGGCCCCCTTTTCATCCCGGAATAGGTCAATCCTGGACAGACGGTTTTCGTAAATTGACTCGATCCAACCATGTCCCAAACCATACACAGCTTGTTTGAGACCGCGGCCGAAATAGCCTCTGCCTCCGGCTTCGCCTTGTGCCATTGGACTGTGTGCTCCTCCGTAAGACAAAACTGAGCACATCCGTCCCAGAGACATGCCTTCCGCCTGGTCGGCTACTTTTAAAACCGCCCCCTTTTGATAACGCTCATAGCCTATGGCAACTCTGCCGCTGACTTCCGCATCCTTACTCTCTAGCCTGGAATAACTGTCGTCGCTGTTAGTGATTAATTCTACCAAAGCCTTTTCGATAGAGGCAAAACGCCTGGAATCGATGTCAATCACCCGTTGGTCAACCGGTAAAGCCGATATTGCCATGGCAGTCATCCTCTCTATACAATTTCGGAGCTTTCAAATCCGGGAGGGTTCTATATTTTGATTTTATCATGAATTGGAAATAGACATAGATTTTTCGTAAAGCACTGAACTTCAGAATAGTCGTATTAATCAGAGTGAGAACTGGAAAAACCTTGAGGAAAATAAAAAGCCGCCCTGATATTTCCGTGTCTGATCGACCGGGAGCAAATCATTTGGGCGGCCAGTTATCCTGTAACTTATTACCTTAGCGACTGCGCTGGGAACTGCGGGGGGGATTCTTTTTGCGGGTTGGGCTGCTGGTGCGGCGATAGCCACTATTAGTCTCTTTAGGTTTATGAACACTCTTAAATTTAATTGGTGGCGCCTCGGTCAGAATCGGTAAAGGTTTCTCTTCCGGCTCACGGGTCAATATCTTAAGAGCGGCTGCCAGAAGGGTTTCCGAATCATGTTCCTGCAGCAAGCCCTCAGCCAGAACCCGATAAGGCAGAATATCTTCTTTGCCGGCAACCTCCAGCAGATTGTTTACCACTACCTGCTGCAGGCCAGCCAAAGCATCACTGGGGGTAGGCATGGCCTTGCGGGTTATCTTATGTTTGACCAACTCCTCGATATATTTCAAATGGCCTATTTCCCTGGAAGTAACAAAAGTGATGGCCAGCCCGGTTTCGCCAGCCCGGCCGGTCCTGCCTATACGGTGGACATACCCCTCCGCATCCTGTGGTATATCGAAATTGTAGATATGGGTTACCCCGCTGATGTCGAGACCGCGGGCAGCCACATCGGTAGCAACCAGAATATCGACGGTTCCATCCTTAAACTTGCGCATAACCGTATCCCGCTGGCTCTGGGTAAGGTCGCCGTGAATTTCGTCAGCCGAATATCCCCTTTTGCTCAGGGCTTCGGCAATTTCATTCACCCGGCGCTTGGTGCGCCCAAATACGATTGCCAAGGCAGGGTTTTGCATATCCAGCAGGCGGCATAGGACATCAAGTTTCTTAATTTCCGGCACTTCAATATACTGCTGTTCGGTATTGACCACGGTCACCGCCCGGGGATCGATGTGGACCATTTCCGGATTTCGCATGAATTCACGGGCGAGGTTCTGGATATGCATCGGCATGGTAGCCGAAAACAACAGGTTCTGGCGTTCCTCCGGGGCTTGCCGTAATATCTCTTCGATATCCTCTTTGAAGCCCATGTTGAGCATTTCATCCGCTTCATCCAATACTAATATACCGATCCGGTCCAGCCGGATGGTTCGGCGGCGCAGGTGGTCCATCAACCGTCCTGGAGTACCGACTATAATCTGGGGGCGGTTCTTAAGGGCGCGTATCTGGCGGTCAATCTCCTGTCCCCCATAGATAGGCAGCGAGCGGATTTTCTTGTGGCTTCCGATCTTGTTGAGTTCCTCGGCCACCTGCATCGACAATTCACGGGTTGGGACAATAACCAGACCCTGAACCTGCTGCAATTCAGGTTGGCACCTGTCCACCAGGGGTATCCCATAAGCAGCGGTTTTCCCCGTCCCGGTCTGAGCCCGGCCAATTACATCGCGGCCCATGACAGCTATGGGGATGGTCTTTTCCTGGATAGGGGTTGGTTCTTCAAAACCCATATTACCCAGGGCGGAAATGATAATGGGGTCTATTCTAAGCTCATGAAAACTTCTCATATTCTTTGTCTCTCCTAAAAGTATTAATAACGATTTCATTCAAATTGGACTTATATATAGGTTTTAATTATTTGCCTGTATTATATGCAAAGTAATTCATTTCTCTCGGGGTATTATAAAACTTTATATACAAGCGGATCTATTCAAATGATGTACAAAAAAATCCCTGGAACCGAGAACGGTCCCAGGGATTCCATCAATCAGTTTCTACCAGCTATTTCTTCTTGGCTGCGGTGTATAGCAGTCTCTGCAATATACCGGGCGATCACCGCTGGGCTTAAATGGAACCATCGCCGGTTTGCCGCAGTTTGCACAAGTTGCTTCATACATCTGACGGTCTGATTGACCATAACCGCCACGATTGCCTCCCCTTGATTCGGCTTTGCGAGCAGCGCGGCATTCGGGGCAGCGGCCAGGTTCATTGGCAAAACCCTTTTCCGCATAGAATTCCTGCTCGGAAGCAGTAAACGGAAACTCATTGCCACAATCTCTACACGTGAGCATTTTGTCTGAATACATAAAAAAACCTCCTAATATTTTTGCTCAGATCAAGGGTAGCACCTATCATCCGTAACTCCCCTCAAACCAGAAGCATTCAGAAGGTCTATCAATCCTTAATTTATCGAGCCTGACCAAGCATAACAGATAGTTACTAGAAAAGCAAATAAATTAAACATAATATTTGGTTTAGGCGTTAATAAGCACCTTATTGGGGCGGCTTTTTTGTTTTTTAGGCGACGATTTGGCGACGACCAGCCTGATTCTCAAAGTTGAGCAGAAAACACAAAACCCGCCTTCCCTGGCGGGTCCTTTACTCTTAACTGGTCGGGATGACAGGATTTGAACCTGCGGCCTTCTGGTCCCGAATCCGATAAAATTTGATAATTATCTACTACAGCATTCTAATAAACCCATCAAATAAGGCTTTGTGTTCATTACCACCTATTATCTAATATTAGTAATTTTCTACGTTGCAGCAATATTGCAGCACTGGATTCCATTATTCCTTTGGCAATTTTCCGATCCATTGCATGATCCTATCCTCTTTTGCTCCTGTTTCTGATATTATGTCCTTTATAGAATTTCCTTCCTTCCATAGCTTTTCAGCTAGGCGGCGAGTACGTATATAAACTGCTTTGCGACATTTATCATGATATATCTGGTTTTTGCGGGGATCAACAATCGCTTCATCACATTCAGGGCAAATCTTATAAGAGACCTCTAATTGGTTGGTTATTTTTAAATAAAACTGTAACCACATAACCCCAAGGAGGGAATCGCTTCTCCAACGAGGATTAAATTTAATCCCACTTTTTTCTGTAGCATTACATTCTAAAACCGGTGTAATATTACATATTCTTTGAGAACCAATTCTTTCAATTATTTCTGCAGCAAATTCAATAAAAACGTCCTCTAAAATAATCTCTTTATTTCCCCAATATGTATCCCATATTTCAATTGCGCTATTATCCGCTTCAAAATGATTATCTATTAAATCTATAATCTCGTTTATTTTTCCACCAATAATGTTAGGAAAAAAATAACACCAATCTCTAAGCAATTCTATAAAATTTAATGCAATGTTCTTCTTATCATATAGATTAACAAGCTTATTGGAGTTTGATATTAGTGATTTAAAATCATTTGCTGCTAATGCCGACGAAAGCAATAAAGTGAAATGAGCTTCCTGAGCATATTTATAAAAATCACTACATGGGAAGACATTGAATCTTCCATAAGAAACGAAAGCAATATGGCCATATTGGGAAACAAAATTTATTATCAAATTTTCGTTATATGGTTTACCTCCAATAGCAGCCAAATTGATAAACAGATCTGTTTGGTTCATTGGGTTATAACGCGTTGCTTTTCTGGGATTGGTTTCACAAAAAATGTATTTCCCCGGCTCCAATATCAGTTTTTGGTTCCAAAATGTTTTACTGGAGCTATCAAAAATACTTTCATTAAATAAAACGCCAGAATAGTTATCAATTTGTTTATGACCCATTGAGCCTTCCGCAATATCACCTATCCAGTATTCAGGAGCTACAAACCAAAACGTATCTTTCAAGCCAACCGGAACCGCAGAACTGCTATATCTAAAACTACCTCTCTGATTCTTTCTTCTCTCCACAAAAAACCTAGCCGTACCCATAAAAACACCCCTTCGTAGACAGATGTAGACGGATATTCATGTTGTTTACATAAATTACTAATAGTATATTCTACGTATGGATTGATATCAATACTTGATAATTAGGAGGTAACACGAAAATGGCAAAACAAGTTACAGATCATCCGCTGCTTCTAGGTGCGAAAGAAACCTCGAACAGAACTGGTCTAGCCGAACAAACCATCCGCAATATGTTTTATTCCGGGCAGCTGCCGGCGTTTAGGATCGGCAAGCGGTGGGTTATATCTGTTGCAGCTTTGGAAGCTTGGATCACAGACCAGACTAATAGGGCAACCGGTATGTAGAAAAGGAAAAGCCGGGCTGGCGAATCAGGCTTCGGGGGGTTGATGGATTGACTAATTCAATTGTTTCAGAGATTAAGTCCCACAGTATTAAGGAAATATTTGACCTTTGTTATCCTAGCCATCGGCTGATCCAGCGTGGCCATCGTCTATGGGCGTGCTGCCCGGTTCATGCCGAAAAAACACCATCTTTTTATTTGGATGTTAGAAAGAATATGTTCTCCTGTCATGGTTGCCATATCTGGGGGGATGCAATAAACCTTTATGGGCTTGCCTATGGATTGAATAACCGCGAGGCTATCACGCAGCTTGCTGATTACTTGGGAATCAGTCGGGAGAGCTCATCGGAAAGCCGCAAGGCCTACCGAACGGAACAGGCCAAAAAGCATGCGGATGCAGCCATGAACCAGCAAATAAGCGATATGGTCAAAAAAGCCCGGTTGGAATGTTGGGACACAGAGAGATGGCTTTATATGTTTAAAGGTACCATCCACACAGAATTGGATTTTTTCCGTCCCGGTCCTGTATTTGCGCTTCAAAACATAGCACGCATTGAGGATATTGGGGACCAATTTCTTGACGAATCACCGCAGGTACAACTGCAGGCAGTTATTACATTTAGGAGGTGGCAGTCATACCAACAACAAAAAACTATTTAAAGGCTTTCAATGAACTGCCGCCGGAAGATATACAAGAGTTTTTGACCTTAACAGACTGCACAAAGACAATGCCAGTGGATCAGCAAACACCCGGTAAAGAAGGCAGGACAAGCACCGTTAAGGCAAAAGAACAGGAAAACTCCAAAAAGAACAAGCATCAGGCAGTGCTTAAGCCTGTTTTGAAGCGGCTGAGCGACATTAGGAGTGAGGATGTCAAGTGGCTATGGGAACCATATATAGCCAAAGGAAAGATCACTCTGTTGGAAGGAGACCCCAACGATGGCAAGACATTCATAGCCCTTGCTGTTGCATCCATAGTCAGCCAAGGTTGGGGCTTCCCCGGTGAAGATGGCAGGCCGTTAGAAAGGACTGAGCCCGGCAGCGTTTTGTACCTAACCGCTGAAGACGGTCTTGCAGATACAATTAGACCCCGAGTCGATATGTTGGGTGGAGACCCCAATAATATTCATATTCTTGACGGTTTTTTTCGGGATGGCCAAGAGGATTCCATTGAAAGCGTAACCCTGCAGGATATTAACGTGATAAGGGCGGCCATCGAAGAAACCAACCCATGCTTAATAGTGGTTGACCCTTTGCAGGCTTACATGGGAGCTAGCGTAGATATACATCGGGCAAACGAAGTAAGACCTGTATTAAGCAGGGTAAGCAAACTTGCCGAAGAGCATAATGTTGCGCTTTTATTCATTCGCCATCTGAGCAAAGCCAGAACTGATCGGGCCATGTATCGAGGCAATGGTAGCATAGATTTTTCGGCGGCTGCCCGCTCAATTCTCATGGTAGGCAAAAACCCGGATGAACCAGAAAAACGAGCAATAGTTCAAATTAAAAATTCACTGCTTCAATGTGGCGACTCCATAGGCTTTTGCATTGATGGCATGGGCTTCACTTGGACAGGTAAATCAGACCTCACGGTTGAGAAGATGCTAGGCCCCAAAGACAACGAAGATATCGGTGATAGAAGTGCTGTCGATGAAGCCCGGAATTTTCTTGAGGACATGCTGGAAAGTTTCCCTGTACCATCAAAGGCTATTTTCGCAGAAGCCAAAAAGGCCTGTATATCAGCAGCGAGTATTCGCAGGGCTAAAGAGCACATGAACATTAAAATCTTTAAAGAGCAGGGTAAAGATGGCCGATGGATGTGGAAATTAAATCCTCCATCTTATTCAGATGAGCAAGTTGAACAAGATTCCATAAACCACAACAAATCGGGCTTAAACAATGTTACTCAAGTTGCTCAAGATAATTATAATGAGCGACTTGAAACCGTTTGGGCTGCTATCAGCCGAAAGATAGAATCAAGCTAATTAGTTACTAATTACATCGCTATTCTAGAGGCTACCCACATACCGACAAACCGCCATTAAAGCAACGGGTGCCTATAACTTAAACACCCCTTGCATTCAAAAACATGACAAAGGAGGTAGGCTCATGACAAGACCCTGCACAGTATGTAATCATCCAGACCGGGTTGCCATTGATAAGGAAATTTTAAACGGTACATCTTACCGAATCATAGCGAATCAAAACGGTTTATCCTTTTCAGCAGTACAAAGGCATAAAGAGCATATCCCGGAATCCCTAACATTGGCACATGGGGCTGAGAAAGTAAGCCAAGCTGATGACTTGTTACACGAAGTGAAAGGTCTACAGGCCCGGGCTATCGGAATATTAAACAAGGCAGAGAAGGCAGGGGATTTGCCTACCGCTTTAAAAGCCATCAGAGAAGCTAAAGGTTGCTTGGAACTGCTAGCTAAACTCCATGAACGACGTGAAGCCCACGAGTTAACCGGCAAAGATGGTGGCCCAGTAGACATCACAGATGTTAGAAAATTGCTCTTGGAAAAATTAATGAACCTTAGGCTGGAAGAATCGGTTAATATGTGCGATTGAGCTAAAAAGCACGATTTAAGCAGGCCATGGTGGTAACCTTCTGATATGTTATCTAAAGGCATAAAAATGATCACGGTACAATCGGGGTTTTTAGTATGTTGCTGCAATTGTGCTGCAACAGGAAGGCCTTCATTAAGATAGATTGATATCGGGTTTATTTAGGGGACAATTATAAAGTGCTCCCCTATTCTTCTCTCTTGTCCGGTATATGTTCAAATATATCCCCCGGTTGGCACTCTAAGACATTGCACAATTTATCCAAGGTTCCCAAAGATATCATTGTTGCACGGTCTTTATAAAGCTCTGTTATAGTATTTCGGGCAAGATTTGATGAGTCCACTACATCTTTAATTCTAAGCCGTTTTCGGCCCATTATTTCGCTAAGTTTATTAACAATCATCGTTATCCCTCCTATCTCTAATAATATATTTATTAAGCATTATGGTCAACTAATTGATTATTACCATTGACTAATTGGACATTTAATTATATATTATTATCAACATATGCTACATTATAATCAATATGTTGATAATAAATTGAATTTTGTTTTATAAAATATCAACGAGGAGGCCGTTATATGGCGAAGAAAAAAGGAAATGGTGAAGGTACGGTTTACCAACGTAGTAATGGAAGCTGGACTGCACAAATAAGCTATATTGACCCAAGCACTGGCAATAAAAAAAGAAAAACTGTCAGCGGAAAAACAAAACAGGAAGTGTTAAAAAAGAAACGAGATATTGAAATATTAAAGGACACTGGGCGTTTGGTCGACACAGGCAAAATTACTGTAGGCCAGTGGTTAGATCGATGGTTAGAGCTTTATAAAAAGCCTGCATTAAAACCTTCCGCTTGGTTTTCCTACAAGAGTAATACAGATTTGCACATTAAACCATCCCTTGGTAATAGGCAATTAGATCGGCTGATGGCCAGCGATATTCAGGCACTATATAACCGGTTATCTGAAAATGGTCGCAAGGTAAAGGAGCGTAAGCCGAGAAGCAAGAAAGAGGCTGAGAGAATGGCCCAGTCAGCCGCACAAGATCCCCCAAAGAAAACCGGTCTCGCCCCAAAAACAGTACGCTATATACATACTATCTTAAGCGGTGCACTCAGTCAGGCTGTAAAAGAGAATATAATACAGTTCAATCCTGCAACGGCTACTGAACCGCCACGGCAGGAGAAGAAAGAAATCCAGCCTTTCACAGCTAATGATGCCCGAAATTTCCTCAAACTGATAAAAGATGAGGATATCTATTCGATTGTTTATATGGATTTAGGCACTGGCTTAAGGCGCGGTGAAATCCTCGGCTTAAAATGGAGAGATCTAGATCTGAAGACTAAAACAATTACAATTCGTAGGTCACTAGTGCAAATTAATGGCCAACCCCAACTTCAGGAGGACACCAAGACCCAAGCAAGCAAAGCCACTGTTAGGATTCCAGATGGGGTTGTAGAAGTTTTGAAAAAGGTTTCGAAAGAACAAGCTAAAAATAAACTGGCTATGGGTGAAGCATATCTGGACCAGAATTATATTTTTTGCCGGTCGGATGGCACACCTTTTAGGCCAGATTATGTTTACAGGCGATTTAAAAAGCTCTCGAAAAAGCACGGATTCCCTGAGGCTCGATTCCACGATCTCAGGCATACATTCTGTACTCTACTCTTAGAGGCCGGGGAAGACCTTTCCACAGTGAGTAAATTGGCCAGACATAGCAGTTACTCAGTTACAGCTGACATTTACGGGCACCTTACAAAAAATATGCAGGATACTGCGGCAAATAAGATGGATGCAATTCTGAAAGGATGACTTTTTGGTTACGGGACAGAAAAAAGATATTAGTGTATGGGGTTTCCGAGACCTGAGATGAGGCTGAAGAAGCATACAGTGGATCTTTATTTATTAATATTGGAAAGGGAGAATTTTTATGGTAATGCCAAAGCATTCGGAAATGGAGATTCCTTTACTGGAAATCATTAATGGTTTGGGGGGACAGGGTAGTCCCAGAGATATTTATCCTTTAATACAACAAAAATTTCCCCAGTTGACTCAAGAAGACCTAGAGGAGAAGATGATAAGCGGAGGCAATAAGTGGACCAATCGTATTCAGTGGGTACGTCAGCACTTGATTGATAAGGATGAATTGAATAGTCCCGTTCGAGGGATCTGGGCTATTACTGAAAAAGGTAAACAGCGGATACATTGTCCCCTCCCTATAACTAGTTCAGCAATTGATTTTAACCTTGTTGAAGCATACGAGAGGTATGAAGAAGACTTTAAATCACAGTTACTGGATAAACTGCACGAACTAACCCCGCGTCAATTTGAGGAATTTGCGATGAAGTTTTTACAGGTTTATGGTTTTATCAATGTGAATGTAACCAATATGGGACCGGACGGGGGAATTGACGGATATGGAAAACTTAAGGTCGGTTTGGCCACCATGAATGTGGCATTTCAATGTAAACGTTGGTCCGGCAATGTTCGTAGCCAAGAAATTCAGAAGTTTAGGGGAGCTATTCAGGGCAAATATGAACAGGGGATTTTCTTCACAACCTCTGATTTTTCAGCTAAAGCAAAGGAACTATCCTTTCAGATGGGGGCTGTGCCAATCGTTTTATTAAATGGTCAGGGTATAATAAATATTATGATAGATAAGGAGTTAGGGGTAGAAAAGCGTCCTCTGAATTTTTTCTATGAACGGGTGTTAGATTTTCTAGATGAATAATAGGCCCGCTCAATTTTAAAACTACTATATAATTTTTTTACCTTACCACCTTAGGAAAGATTTACATAAAGGATAATTAGAGAATTCCTCGAATTTTGAAGAAGAACACAATCCTGAAAAATTGGGGAAGGAGAGTATAGCAATTTTTATATTATAAAAATAAAGATTCTAATTTTTAGGAGGATTACCTATGAAATTGTCCAAGAAAGCAACTAAAATTACTACAGTTCTTATAACAGCAGTATTTTTAACAATCTCATATATCTACAGTTATGCAAGTGCCGAAAATGAACCAATTACTCCAGATAAAAGCATTGTCGCAAGCAAGGAGCATACTAATCAGCTTAAATCCTTTCAGAATGATCCAAAATTAATTGATCAGTATTTATCATCTCTAAGTACTAAAGAGCTTCTGGAAACAGCTGCTGAAATGGCAAATGAAGGTGCATATGTATTAAGCCAAGATGGAATGATTATTGTTAAATATCTTGAGGAAAAGTGGGCTTCCGGGGTCCCAATAGAACAATTAGATACGATTATTAAAGATAAAACAAATAACAAAGAATTTCGAGCTTTTTTAATTGACTGGATGGAAAAAAGAAAATCCGATAACCAAATTGAAGCAATGGTAGATACTCTATTATCAATTGGAGTCGATAAAACAGAAGATGAAAACTTGAGACAATATGCCTTTCTTAAGCTCAGAAAACTAAGTGATAATCCAGATATAAAACAATCACAATACAAATCATTAGAATCCATTTTTTATGATTCTTCAACCCCACCTACTGTTAAAGGTGCAATTCTTACTACTATGAGAAGAACTGGGCATCCAAATTTACAAAATGCCATTAATTCAGTAATGAGCAATTCTACTCAAAATGCTGGTATTGTTCTTAGACATGCAGTAGTCGCGGGAGTCAAAAGTAAACAATATGATAATATTTCGCAAATTAAAGAGCTATCCCTTACAACTCAAGACCCCGAAGTATATGGAACCATGGTTTATGCACTTGGGTTAATAAATTCCGAAGAAGCTGTAAAAGCTATTGTTTCGGTTTATGGTAGATTTAATAATAGAGATATTGGTAATTATGCCCTTGAATCCAATCAAAAAACAATATTAAGCATGTTAGATGTTAATAAACCAAATGAAACCATTGTTACCGGAATTACAGCAGCTAATTTAGCTAAACTTCCTTGCGCAACAGATAATCTTCAAGCTCTTATAACTTATGGTCCAACGCAAGAAATTCGAAATAAGGCTCAAGTTGCATTAAATGAAATCAATGCAACTCCTAAATCAGCTTTTCCTTCGAATTCTAATAAATGGGAGGATTAATGATATTATGAAAGTCTCATTACGTAATTTGGTAAAGTTAGTTATATTTACATTCGTCATAAATATATTTATGACAACAACCCCGGTTATGGCTTATGATGCAGATGCAAGGTATCGAGAAGGTTCATGGGTAGCATTTGGACTCCAACATGCTGGTCTCCGTAAGGCAGGTGTTGGTATTTATGAAATAAGAGGTTATAATACTACGATTCAATTAAGTGATTGGAACACATTTATAAATGGACAAACTTATGTTGGAGCATTTGTAAATCCATCAATTACCGAAACAGATCAAACTAATATTTTAGAAACAGCGGCGGCCATGGATGCTGACCCGGAAATAACATACACAGCCTATGATATACTTGATTATGATGAATATCCTGGTATTTATATAAATGTAGATGAAATTACCGACATTAGGTGTGATGGTGTTGTAGAATATGCCTATGAATGGCGTAATGTTTGGGTTTGGGGTAGATCAGATACTGGAACAAGTTCTGGAACTCCTACACATTTTGATGTATCTTATCCCGATTATGTTTGGGAACATAATAACATCGGCGCAGATGAACCATGGATTGAAACAAGCCCAAAAGTTCAACATGGTGGTTCAGGAACCCAATGGACACAATTAACACAATATTGGTAAGGTAAATACAAAGGGGTGTTTAAAAAGGTTGAAAGACTTTAACACCCCTTATTTGTGAAAAGAGGTATTAAAATAAATGGTTCTTATTATTGTATTTTTTACGCCTATTGTTGCCGCCATGATATTAACCCCAGTTTATGGTATAACTAGACTAAAAAAATCGGTTGGTCTAATAACAACAATAATCCAAACTACGCTCTTAAACATGCTTATTTTTATAATAGGTAGCATTAGTCATTTTCATTTTGAAAAAGACGGTATTGGTCAAGCAATAGGTTGGGGAATATATGCAGGCTGTTTTATAATTTTCAGTATTATAAATGCTATTATTTTAATTTTTTATAGAAAGAAATTGAGAAATAAAGGATTTTGATGTGCGTTAGAGAATCTGCCGGAATTACTTATTTGAAGGGTTATTTTCCCGGTTGCAGCACGGTTGCAGCACCAGAGCAAAAACAGAAAATAGCAAAGGGTTCCTGATTTCAGGAACCCTTATTTTATGGGCTTTTTAATGGTCGGGATGACAGGATTCGAACCTGCGGCCTTCTGGTCCCGAACCAGACGCGCTACCAAGCTGCGCTACATCCCGACGCAAAAACCATTTTACCGCAACCAAAAAATTTATTCAAGCCCAATCAGGATTAGAATGCCTCGCGATGCAAGCAACCTAGCAGGTGAAAAAACACTACGTTAGTATAGAAAATGATCAGACCAATTAATAAACCCAGCATAGGAATCGTGACCAGGAGGGCTATTGAGGCTAAACTTATCAGCAAAGCCGCAAAATAAGCAATTGTGTATACCCCTAAGACCCTGCTTATCTGCCGGAAAACTTCTATGATCATCAAAGCGTCTCGGAGATTTTGATGTAATGCATAGTTGGCCAGGGCCATTGGTATGAACGCGCTCACAATTAAGAAAAGCAGAAAGGACAGAGAAGTTCCTACCACCGGAATGGTTATGACAATAATCCCTATCCCCAAGGGTATAACTATATAAATAAGGGTGATGAATAATACCATACAACCGTCGCTGAAATAGTCTTTCCAGTCATACCAATCCGGCATACAGTGACGGCCCCGCTGCCCCATATTGGCGCACCTTAGAAAATAACCCAGGGAAATGATATTAACCACCGGTATCAGTATAATGACTGCTCCCACCAGCATCTTAACTAACCATTGTCGATCATAAAAAGGATACCTTAACAAACCTATTATTTCCGGCATATAATCACTCCTCTTGATATATATACTGAGGAGTGGAGGGATGTATGCCACTGCCAAAATTAAGGAGCCCAAAGGCCCCTTGCAAACGCACTCTATATGTTATTTGGATCTGTTCTAAAAATTACTCTGCATAATTGGCGGAATTGTTCTTGACGTTATGTTGACGTTGGATCGCCTGTATCTGCGGCACCCACATCTCCAATTTCTTGTGAATATCCCGGTCGGTTGCCTGATCAACAAAGAGCACCCGGTCCTCGGCTAGCTGGACACCCAGATTGTAGCAACCCTCTTTTTCATCGGAACTGACAATTAATCCTTCGTATTCCTCTTTAGCATATGACCCCTCTTGGAGAAATTCGTCTTTGCTCACTACTGATCCCCGTTTAGCGCGCATTTCATTGCCTCCCTTTCTAGAACCTACTTACTTTTAGGTATTTTCCCCTGGAGCCAGTTTTTTTATGTAGTTAAAATCAAATCTGGTTACCATAACAGAGTCATGATCATTTTTTATCACGGTTTAAACATATAGAAAGCACCCTCCAAAATAATGGAAGGTGCTCATTTGTGATCCTATCTTTTTGTTTTGGTCTGCTCGATAAGTATGGTTTTTGCGGCCCGGGTCAACTTCTTGATTTCAAGCTCGCGCTTCATTGCTTCGCTCTTAGTAGGACATTGTTCCAAGTATACCAATTCCACTGGAGTGCGCCCCCGGGTGTATTTACTGGCCAATCCCTTCTGGTGCTCATCCAGGCGGTGGCCAATATCCACGGTATAACCGGTATAATATGTGTCGTCTCTGCATTTTAAAATGTATACGAAGGGCACCTGGTAATCCCCCTGGGCTAATCACAATGAGTCCGCTGCAATGGATAAAACCGTTTCACAGCGTTTTGATGCCTCTATTTCATTCTCACATGAGTAAACTTCAGAGGCAGTCTGAATTTCTGGGTAATTGAACTGGCTATATCTTCTATATCGGCCAGAGTCACATCTACGACCAGACATTTCAGTTTGGCATAAATCCGGTAGGCATTATCCAATTCTTCGGCAACCAGTTCATCCAGTGAATCGATATCCTGAGGCAGGTCAAAGCTCCGGGCTCTCTCGCGGCGAAGCTCCAGCATGGTATCCATGTCGATGGTCAAGCCAACCATTGGCACCTTATCCTTTAATTTTAGTATCTCTTCGGGGATCTTGGTATCCAAAGAAATCGGGAAATTGGCTACTTTGAAACTCAAATTAGCCAGGTGCATGGCCAATGGTGTTTTAGAGGTACGTGGCAATCCCAGAATAATCAAGTCGGCCTGGTCGACCGTATCCAGATTTGCCCCATTGTCATGCTCGATGGCATATTCGATTGCCTTAACCCGGTTGAAGTACTCATTATCAGTCTTATGCGTAAGTCCGATTGTATGCGAGGGTTCTCTCCCCGTTTTATCCTGAATGGCTTTAAATAATGGCCTGAGTAAACTGATAGAGCATAAGCCTTTCTCTGTTGCCTTGGCATCCAAGAATGCAGCTAATTCGGGTTTGACCATGGTGTAGATAATGATAGCGTCCTCTGCAACCGCTTTATCAATTATCTCTGAAACCTGATCCTCTTTGGTCACCCGTGAAAAGCGGGTAATGCTCCTATCAATATCAAATTGCAATACCGCAGCCACCGCTATTTTTTCGGCAGTTTCGCCTACAGAGTCGGACACGGCATAAATGTGCAGCTTAGACATTGTTCTTCCCCCTTTTTAATATTTATGGCTCTGCCTAGTACAGCCTGCAACCTGCCTGTTTATTGCTTATTCGACAGAGAGGTTATATATTCCTTTAGCAGGAGGAAGAAAAGTCTCGCGTATTACCCGCTTAATACCAGATATCCATTTTGTCTTTATTGCTGGCCGGATTACCCTGACTCATGGTGACATCGCTATTACAGCCAAGCACCTCGCTTAATTCTATTAGATTACCTTGAATGGCTGATTCGTTTGTAACCGGTGCATGCTCCCACTGGTATTGCTGCCCGTTGATGGTATAATTCTTGTTGTCGGATACCACTTGAATTGCCTTGCCGCCATCAATATTGAAGCTGAACATGCCGAATCCATAGAAATCATCAAATCCGGCTTCCCCCAGATCAATACTTAAATATTGGAGCAGTAAATTTACGGTGCCGGGGGTTGGGTAGGTTCCGAAACGCTTTTTATAACGGGAGTAAATCAGGGCGGCAGCACCGCTTATATGAGGGGCAGCCATGGAAGTGCCGGATAGTTTAACATAACGAGCGCCGGGAAAAGTGGAGTAGGTTTCAACACCGGGAGCAACCATATCTATGTGATTGTTGCTGTTGCTGAAATTGGCAATTCGTGTCTGCAGGTTTACCGCCCCCACAGCTATTGTCTCTTGATAATAGGCCGGAAAAGAAAACTCGGGTGTATCAGCCCTTCCATCCCCTTCGTTGCCGGCTGCGCATACCACCGTGATGCCGGAGTGAATGACCCTGATTATCTCATCATACATCTCTTTCTCCGGATCCGGACCGCCCAGACTCATATTGATCACGTTAACTCTTTGTCCCTGCGGCCCTTTCCACTCCCGGGCATATTTGAGCCCGGAGGTTATTCCTTTATAAGTGCCGCTGCCAGTTTGGCTCAATACCTTTACTGCCAGAATCTTGGTATCAGGGGCTACTCCCAGAATCTGCCCGTTGGCTGCTATGGTTCCGGCAACGTGAGTGCCGTGACCATTCCTGTCCATATAGTCCCGCTCTGCAGCCACGAAGCTGGCACCCCCAATTATGTTGCCTTTCAAATCGGGATGGTTGTAATCGACCCCGGTGTCCAATACAGCTACCACTGAATCTTCACCCCTGGTTGAGGGCCACATTCGGCGGGCAGCCAATAAAGAAACCCCGGGCGGACTCCAGGGGCCTTTTTGGGCCAGGCTGCGAAATATCCCCAGGATCTCGTGGTCAAATGTTCGCAAAACAAAACACCTCCTTGCTCTATACTAAGCAGGAGGTGTAAAAGTGTTACTAGGTTGTGTTTTGGCCGGTGTTATTATTTTGGGCGGGAGGAACCACCTGATTGTTGGGGGGGCTGTTGCCCGTACCCGTACCCGTACCTGTACCTTGCTCCGGGTTGGTGGTAGTACCCGGGGTTGTCTCCCCGTTGTTTGGTATTACCGGACCCGTTTGATTATCTCCACCCGGTTGGGCAGATGGGTTGGTCGCTGATCCATTCTCTTGTTCCGGCGGAGTCGTTGCTTCTGGCTGATCTGTTGTATCGGTTTCCTCATCCTCATTATCTGTGTATACTGGCGCTTCTTTAAATACACCCCTGCTGATCAGCCTGTTCATATAATCACGCCAGACCGGTCCGGCAACCGTCCCCCCATAGGTACCAAAGCCTTTGATTTCGGTATTGTCACTGTTCCCTACCCATACTGCGGTGACCAGTTCGGAAGTATAACCCATATACCACAGGTCATGAGCAGTATTTTTGCCGGGAGCTCCCTCGGTAGTGCCGGTCTTACCTCCACTGGCGATAGCGACCCGGGCGTTTGAGCCCGTACCCGAACTGACTACTGCTTTCAAAATAGTGTCCATGGTTTTAGCCGTACCAGTGCTAATAACCCGGTTGGATACGCTGTCATCCTCGTAAATTACTTTTTTCCTGGCATCTACGATTTTGCTCACTGTATGAATTCCCGGCACCTTGCCCTGGTTAGGGAATACGCAGTAGGCCGCCGCCATTTGCAGGGGAGATATGCCCTTGCTCATACCACCCAGACCCAGAGCCAGGTTATGATCATCCTTCTGAACTGTGGTAATTCCATATGCAGTTAAGTATTTGACCGCTTTTTCAACGCCCAGTTTATTCAATACTTCTACTGAAGCCACGTTGTATGAATGAATAAGCGCATCACTGGCTTTAACCTTCTCAGGACTGGACGAATAGTTATCAGGACTGTACCCGTTGAAGTCGCGTTTCTTATTGTTTAGAACGGTATCCGCCTTTATAACCCCCTCATTAATGGCAGCGGCATAATATAGGGGTTTGATTACTGAACCAGGCTGCCTCGGAAGCACAGCCATATTGACCTGGTTTTTACTCCAGTTGGCCCCCCCCACCAGAGCTCTGATACTGCCGGTGGATGGATCAATAGACACCAGGGCTATATCCTTGGCAGTAATACCCCGGCTGGAGAAGGATTTGGCATTGGCAGTGACCGATGATTCTGCCGCCGTTTGCATGCGGCTGTCTATGGTGGTATAAATCTTCAGACCACCGCCGTACAGCTTTTGCGAACCGATTTTATCCTCCAGGATAGCGGCAAGGTAGCTCATATAGTAGGGATGCTTGGCGGTGTAAGGCTCGTAGTTTTTAAAGTACAGCTTCGTCTTCATGATGGTCTGGCCTTCCGCCGCTGTAATTATCCCCTGATCCACCATTACATCGACCACTGTCTGCTGGCGGCTCTTAAGCCCCTCCAGGTTGGTATCGGGTGAATACCAGCCCGGGGACTGAATTATGCCGGCCAGGATAGTCATTTCCGCTTTATTCAGTTTCGAGACATCTTTACCGAAATATATATTGGCCGCAGTAGCCATGCCTGAGCAACCCCGCCCGACAAATATCTCGTTGAGGTACATATTCAATATGGCATCTTTGCTATACTTGTCTTCGATGGAAACGGCTATAAATATTTCCTTAATCTTGCGGCTAAAACTCTTTTCATTACTCAAAAATAATGTGCGGGCCAGCTGTTGAGTGATGGTACTGCCGCCTTCAGCCTTAGAACCAGCCTTTATGTCGTTATAGATGGCCCTGCCAATACTTTTGGCGTCGAATCCCTGGTGCTCGTAGAAACGGCTATCCTCCACAGCTACTACCGCCTTTTCCAAGAACTCCGGGAAATCCTCGCTGTATTGGCGTTGGTAACCGATCTTGCCCATTTCCTCGCCATCGCTGTAATAGACCACTGTCTGCCCCTGGACCTGGTATTCCCAGGTGCTTATGCCGGTGAAAAAATTGACCACCCTGGGCGTTGTCTGGGTTAAAGACACCCCGATAAAGAAAAAGAAAGCAAATAAAAAAACAGCTGCCAAGAAAATGCCGATTTTGGTTAAAAGTTTCATCTTGCCTGCCTTTCGTGTACTTTTCATTAAAGAATTTCAGACTACCCTATATTATATAATGTATATACGCTTCTATCTCAAAATTATTATACTGCCTGCCAAATATTTCTTATCGCCCACCAATCCCTGCCTGCTGATAGATCTAGGGTAACTTGCCAGGATTATCACAAAATTGCAGTTTATTACGACATAAATATGTTTTACAATTAGGTAGATGTGTCTGCTTATGTCATTTTTTGAAGTAATTGTTCCTGGTACGATTATCAGGTTTCCATATATCTGGAACGAACCAAATTTTGAGGAGGCTCGCTAGAATGGCTAAGAAAAACCCTGACAGTCAAGTAATAGTAGTTACTTCCGGTAAAGGCGGGGTTGGAAAGACTACTGCCGTGGCCAACATCAGCACCGGTCTGGCAAAACAAAACTACAGCGTTGTGGTCATGGATCTGGATATCGGCCTGAAGAAATTAGACTTGATCCTGGGACTGGAAAACAGAGTAATTTACGATATAGTGCAGGTCGTCGAAGGTGAATGCACTTTGAAGCAAGCTCTGGTTAAGGACAAGCGTTTTCCTGAGCTTTTTATGCTGCCGGCCGCTCAGACCCGCAACAAAGATGATATCACTGCCGAGCAGGTGGTGGAAGTATGTAAGGAACTCAGACCCGATTTCGACTTCATCCTGATTGACTGCCCGGCAGGCATCGAGCAAGGTTTCCGCAATGCCATAGCCGCAGCTGATAAAGCTATAGTAGTGACCAATCCCGAGGTATCTGCAGTCCGGGATGCTGATCGCATTATAGGCATGTTGGAATCAGCCGAATTCCGGGATATTAAGCTGCTGGTAAATCGCATCCGGCCCGATATGGTACGCCGGGGCGACATGTTGAGCATCGAGGATCTGATTGAACACCTGTGCATTGAGTTGCTGGGAGTGGTTCCAGAGGATAGCGGGGTAGTAATATCTACCAACCGCGGTGAACCGATCATTCTCAATGAGCGGTCGGCCGCAGCCCAGGCCTTTAACAATATTGTTCAGCGCATTTTAGGTAAAGAGGTGCCCTTTATGACCATACAGGAAGAGAGTTTTTGGGGCAAACTAAAACGGAACTTTGGTTTCGGCAAATAGGGAGGGGAGCAAAACATGTTGGAATTTTTAAAAAGGATCCTTTCCGATAGACAACCCTCCAGCCGCTCCAGGGCCAATGACCGGCTGCGTGTAGTTTTAACCCATGATCGGGTGGGATCATCGGCTCAGCTAATGGAAACCCTACAAAGAGAAATAATTGCCTTAATCGCTAAACACATGGAAATAGATGGTACCCCAGATGTGCGCATCACATCGGAAGGGCGGCATTCAGCCCTGGATATCAGCATCCCCTTAAAAGGAAGGTAGAGTATCTTGGCCAAGGTAGACATTAAAGGTATAAACGAGAACCTGGTATTCGTGTTTTCGCAAGGTACTGGTGATGAACTTACAGCCATATTGAAAAGCAAGTTCGAGGCCACCCCCCAAATCTTTAATGGTTCCCCGGTGCTGTTTCAAGGAGACGGGCTGAAATCATTGACTCACGAAGAAATTGCGGGCTTGCAGCGTTTATGCCTGGAATACGGTATGATTATGCATAACGTCCATACCCCTGCCCGCCGCACCAAAACCGCAGGTGAGGATGTATTCATTTACCGAAATCTTCGCAGCGGTCAGAAGCTGCACAGTGAAGGTTCCATGATTATATGGGGAAATGTCCATGAGAGCTCTGAGATTACCGCAGCCCGGGATATAATTGTCCTGGGCCGGTTGGAAGGAATAGCCCATGCCGGTTGTTATGGAGATATCAGCCGGACCATATTTGCAATTAATCTATCGCCCAAACAGATCCGTATCGGTGATAAAATTTCGATTGTTCCCAGCGGTAATTCCAAGCAGCCCCAACCTGAAGTCGCCTATGTAGAAGATGGCGCTATTTGTATAAGAGACTACCGGCCCCGTTAGGTGGTTTATTAAATCTGCAGGGGCATGTTATTTCCGTACAAACGACCAGATAAAGATCAGCAGGGCTACTAAAGATACCCCAAACCCGATTACGCCCACCATAGAATGACTCACTATTCTCTCCGTTTCGGTAGACTGAATAATCAGCGCCGAACTGACCAACCCTCCGGCAATTATCAGACTGGCACTCAACTGGTTCACTATTTTGATCATACTCTTACGGGCAGCTTCACTGAAACTGATCTGCATACCCATAGAAAGCCTGCCCTGATCAGTGTTTTGCACAAACCGGTTTAGATTGGCCGGCAAGTTGGTCAGGGGGCGGACCTTGGTATAGTATTTATGGCGCAGGAATTTCTCAACATTATCAGGTTTGAAGCGGTCCTTTACAATCTGTTTGGCCAGGGGGCCCGCACTTTCCGCGAAGTTGAAGGCGGGATCGAATTTGGCCCCCACCCCTTCAACCGTTATCAGAGCTTTCATCAATGATGTAAAGTAGGCTGGTATCTTCAGGTTATAACGATAAGCCATGTCAAGAAAATCCTTGCGCATCCGATCCATGTCTACATTCACTATCTTGACCGCTCCCACCATTTCCATGAGATCTGACAGGTCTTCATAGAAACCACCCAGGTCGATATTGTCGTTCACGATCCCCATTTCCTGCAGGGCCGCTACCGCCCGGTCAATCTCCTGGTTACTGAAACTTATCAGTAATTCGCCTATGCTCTGCAAGCGCATTTCGCTCAGGGCGCTTACCTGGCCAAAATCGATGAATGCAATGTGGTCTTCATCAACAATCAGCATATTGCCGGGATGGGGGTCGGCCTGGAAAAAGCCATGCCTCAATATCTGGGTCAGGAAAGCTGAGGTGCCCAATTGGGCCACCTTATGCCGGTCCCATCCCCGGGCGGTTATTTCCTCTACGTTACTAAGTTTTATCCCTTCGATATAATCCTCGGTTAAAATCCGCCGGGTAGTATACTCCCAGTATATTTGGGGAATAACAACCCGCTTATCATTGGCAAAATTCTGCCGGAACCTTTCGGTATTGCGGCCTTCCCGGTCATAGTCCAGCTCACGCATTATCAAACGGGAAAAATCCTTCAATATATCCTTCATTCCTAACCGCCGCATTCCCTCGGAACGATGCTCGGCGGCACTGGCCAATTCAATCAGGATTTCCAGATCATTCTCCATCATCTTTTCTATATTAGGGCGCTGGACTTTTACAATCACCCTTTCCCCGCTCTTGAGCCGGGCAGCATGTACCTGTCCTATAGAAGCAGAGGCCAGGGGTACCTGGTCAAACTCGGCAAATATTTTATCTGGATGACCCAGTTCGGCGGTAAGCTGCGCCACCACCTGATCATAAGAAAAGGGAGGTACCCGGTCCTGCAATCTCTCCAATTCCTCAATATATACCGGCGAAAACACATCAGGACGAGTACTGAATAACTGCCCCACTTTTATGAAGGTAGGCCCCAGCTCTATCATGGCCTGGCAGAAACGGGCTGCCTTTATATGTTCAGGTTCCCTGGTTTTTTTCAATCCTTCTACTTGGCGGCGGGCGAGAAAACGATCGAGCCCCAACACATATATGACATTTCCCAGCCCATACTTCAGGAAAACCCGGGCTATTTTACGGTAGCGCAGAAAATGGCGCAGATGCTGTCGATAACTCATAGAACCACCTCCACCTATATGAGTTCTCCACTTTATCAGCTGACTCCTGTCAGAAGATGTTTTTCGAGAATAAACCGTTCTCTTGGATTAATCCCGGGAGCGGAAATCGGATTATATGTTTATAAAGGATATAAAGCGTGATTCAGAAGGATCTCTCACGATAGGTTGAATAATATATTGATAGCAACTTATTGGTCTAAAATTCAGCTTAATCCGCTGAACTGATTTCATCCAGCATATGCTTTAATTCCTCGCCCTTCAGTGCGTCCAGCATCACCAGTGCCTTACGATTAGCATTGACAATCGTCTGGGTGACGGGATTTTCCAAATCTTTGCCGGCTTTAGTCAGTACTACCTGCAGGGCCCGACGGTCTTTGGGATCGGAATGCTTCTCGATCAGGCCTTTTTGTTCCATCCTGTCCAGGATGCCAGTTATGGTGGAACTGTCCAATACCAGTCGTTCAGCAATCTTCCTGGCTGTCTGGGCATTCTCATCCCACAAGCATTTCAATACTGCGTACTGGCCAGGAGTCACACCATAGGGTGCCAGTTCCGCCTTAAAAAGCTGATTAACATGGCGCTGTGCCTTGGTTAGGGCAAAGTTTAGGCATTGTTCCAATTCCATAATGGGTTACCCCCAATCGATTTTCAGTCCTGCATGTATTAAATAATATTATGAATTGCCCTATTCGACAAGTAAAGTCTGCTATATTCGGGACCAACCTCCTTTCCTTCACTGCAACAAATGTAATATCCATACAATTCCGGGGAGTAAAAGCCCCTTGTTGCCGAAATTGGCCACATTTGCCCGCTATAAGCCAATTTGATTGCGCAGAAAATTTTTTTCCTGCCCGTCGCTCAGATTGTCATAATTGATTCCCCCCCGAATATATATATCGATGTACGGCCTGAACAAGTGAGACTAAAAGGAAAATAAGGCCACCTATTAAGAAAGGAGTGTATTATTTGAACAACATTGAAAATCTGGAAAAAATGTTTGCTACCTGGGAAAAAAGCACCGAACAGTTATGGGACTTCACGAGGCAGGCCATGGGAAGTTTAAACTGGAATCAGGATCAACTGGGAAAATATTTTCAGAAGTCACTGGAGCAGGGGCAGCAAGCCCGCGAAGAAGGCAGCCGGATGCTGGATGAATTCGCCAGTCAATTCAAGAACAACCAACTTTATTTTCAAAAGATGATGGAAGAATCGTTTGTAGGGGCGGTCAAGAATTTTGAACTACCCCGAATAGAATATTTCGATGACCTCTTCCAAAAGATAACCTCTTCATATCAGAATTCCAACACCTAGGAATCATCCTAACCAGCGGTTATGGCTGCGGCCATAACCGCCTTATTCGCTGCCTCTCAACCATTTATCAAATTTAGGATTTATTATATAGCCCAATATGTTGGTTTATAAGGTAGACAACCTATTCCGTCAAATAGACTATTAAGGATGTGATATTAATGATCGAAAATATATACAGCGAGTTGAATATTGGCGACACCGGACACGTGGAAAAAACCATTACCGAAACTGATGTCTATATGTATGCAGGTATTACTGGAGATTACAGCTGGCTGCATGTCAATGAAAAGAAGGCTAAACAGGGACATTTCAAAACCCGGATAGTCCACGGCATGCTGCTGATCGGTCTGGTTTCCAATGTGATCGGCAATCGCATGCCCGGATCTGGAACCATTTATGAAACCCAGAACATTCAGTTCCTGCAACCCTGCTTTATTAATGACACTGTCAAGGCACAGACCGAGGTTATCGATTTAATGGAGAAAGGCCGGGTCAAGCTCAGGACTACCTGTTTCAATCAGTATGACGAAGTTCTCCTGGACGGAGAAGCAATTGTCATCCCGCCCAGCAAACATGTTCAGCTAACCTAAAGTATCATCCGAAAATACTGAAGCAGCGCTCATTCTGCTTTATAGCCCCTGGCTTAGTGCTATAAAATCTATATGGTTGACAGATCGATTAAAAAGGCCGTGCCGCTTTACCGCCACGGGCTTTTTGTTTGCCTGGTAAAGTTTGGTATAATTGAGTAGGCAAACAATAACACTACCGGGATTGGAGGACTGGCATGAAAAGACTGGTCAGCTATTTTTTTGAGGGGCTTTTATTCTTGGTTCCTATAGTACTAACCGTTTATATTTTCTACATCGTTTTCATTAAAATCGATAACCTCATTAAAGTACCTCTGCCAGGTCTAGGAATTATTCCTGGCATCGGTTTTTTGACGACACTGTTATTAGTAATCACTATCGGTTTCCTGGTGTCCAACTTTTTGACCCGGGGGATTTTCAAGTATTTTGATCGCTTCCTAAATCGTTTACCCCTGGTGAAACTCCTGTATGGATCTGTTAAAGACATGCTCAACGCTTTTGTTGGCGAGAAAAAAAGTTTTGATAAACCGGTTATGGTTAGACTGTCTGCAGAAAGTCACGCCCACGTACTCGGATTTGTAACCAGTGACTCACTTGAACTCCTGGGGTTGCCGGATTATGTTTCGGTCTACATTCCCCAATCCTATAATTTTGCCGGCCAGCTGCTGGTTTTTCCCGGCGACCAAGTCAGACCTTTATGTATAAGCAGCGCCGAAATGATGACTTTTATTGTATCTGGTGGGGTCAGCAGCAGTTCCGCCAGAAGTTCTGTGCGGGATTAGCATTGGGCTCAACAGACCTGTAATCGGCTTCTTCTGATTTTGGGTTTTATTGCCGAACAAGCAGGAAATTTCCGCCGAGATAGAGAATACGCCATAATGCTAAAACATCGATTAGATGAAATAGATATCCTCAGAGGTTTGACCTTCCTGGCCATTGCCTTGCAGCATTCACTGGCGGTTTATATCTATGCCGGTGATATGAATCAGGTGGCTGCCTGTATCAACGCTTTTCTGCTTATCCTGATAAGGTACGCGGTCCCCATGTTTATAACCATCACTGGTCTGGTGCTTTTCTATAACCATGGTCATGGTTATTTCGATTATCGTAAATTCATAAGCAAGCGGCTGAGCCAGGCCTTTATACCTTATTTCATCTGGACCTTGATCTATTACTTCTGGTCGGGAGGGTACAAAGCATTGGTCCACCCGTTGGCAGCAGCAGGCAGCATTGCCCGTCTCACACTAAGTGGTGATGCCTGTTATCATCTCTGGTTTATGGTAGCCATAATCCAGTTTTACTTGTTGTTCCCCCTGTTCCGGTGGTTTGTTTTGAAATACAAGGACCAACCGGTATTTATACTAACTGTCAGCCTGGTGAGCTACCTTGGCCTGTTGTGGTTGTGGGGTAAGCCGCTTCCCCAGATGGCTGGTATCGAGACCCCCTGGTTGATTACCCTGTGGAATTACCGGGATCGGCTGTTCTTGAGCTGGTTTTTCTATTTTATGTTGGGGGGTTATGCCGGTTTGTATGTGGGTAAACTCCGGCAAATAACAAAAGATATACAAAAAACCAACGTTTTCGTATATCTTTTAGCCTTCGTCTTCGTATTTTACCAGGTGGTCAAAACCGGTCATACCGACCCGTCTGGAATTTACCACTTGAACTTCAATTACACCCTGCCGCTTACGCCGGTAATGGCTGTATTTATAACCTCGGCCCTGTTAACAGTCCTTTACCGGGCTCAAACCGCTTTTCAGCATTATCGGCCTTTGCAAAAGGTGCTTAAGTTATACGGGCGATATTCCTTGGGGTGTTATTTTGTTCATGCCATGGTGCTGTACTACATAAACATCTTGTCCCGTCTATATCTGCACCAGATTGATATACTGCTGCAGCTGGCTTTTACCTTTACGGCTTGTTCCCTGTTAAGCCTGGCAGTCAGTTTAGTGATTGACCGGTGTAAGTTCCCCGGCCGCAATTTATTGATTGGTAAGATCTCAGTATAACCTTCAGTCTTTGGTACTCCGGTCATTGAGGGCCGTATATTCCCTGCGGGCGGCTACGCTTTTGTAAGCCGGCCGTATTATCTTGCCGGCATTAACCAACTCTTCAATCCGGTGGGCGCTCCAGCCTACTATCCTGGCAATGGCAAATAACGGGGTATACAGCTCCAGTGGTATTCCCAACATCCTGTATACGAATCCTGAATAGAAGTCGACATTAGCACTGACCCCTTTGTATATCTTACGCACCTTGGCTATCGCCTGCGGCCCTATTTTCTCAATATTTGCATATAAATTGAATTCTGCCTCGAAACCATTCTCCCGGGCCAATTGCGCGGCCGCTTTTTTCAAAATGATTGCCCGGGGATCAGATATGGAGTATACTGCGTGTCCCAAACCATATATCAAACCTTTTTGGTCAAAGACCTCGCCGTTAAGCATTCTGATCAGATAGGCCTCGATTTCCTCTTCATCATCCCAATGCCGGATATTCTTCTTAAGATGTTCAAACATTATTGAGACCATGGCATTGGCCCCCCCGTGCCGGGGCCCTTTTAATGAACCCAAAGCAGCCGCCATGACCGAATAGGTATCAGTCCCCGATGAAGTAAGTACATGGGTTACAAAGGTTGAATTGTTTCCTCCCCCGTGTTCGGCATGCAATACCAGGGCCAGGTCCAACAGCCGGGCTTCGAGCGCAGTATACTGGCTGTCGGGGCGCAGCATATGCAAAATATTCTCGGCAATGGAAAGTTCCGGCTGGGAACTATGAATAAATAAACTATTGTTATGGTGATAGTGCGTATAGGCCTGATAACCGTACACTGCCAAAGACGGGAAAAAGGCAATCAACTGCAAACACTGCCTTAATACATTGTTTATCGAGGTGTCATCGGCATTGTTATCGTAGCTATAGAGCGAAAGTACTCCCCGGGAGATAACATTCATCATATCCTTGCTGGGGGCTTTAAAGATTACATCGCGGACGAAACCGGCTGGCAGGTTCTGGTTGTCAGCCAGCAAATGACGAAACTCCTCCAACTCATCTAGTTTGGGCAGTTCGCCAAACAAGAGCAGATAAGCAGTTTCCTCGAAACCAAACCGGCCTTCGTTCCAAAAACCATTAACAATATCGAAGATGTCTATGCCCCGGTAAATCAGTCGGCCTGGCACTGGAATCATTTCGTTCTCGTCTATAATATAGGAGTGGACCTCCCCTATTTCGGTGAGCCCTACCAGTACCCCCATACCATCAATGTCCCGCAATCCCCGTTTGACAATGTACTTATTGTAAAGTTCCTGGTCTATAGCGCTGCATTTCTCGGCCTGAACGGATAGTCTATCCAGCATCTTCTGGCTGTGCTCACTGGATTCTTTGAATACCATAATTTCTCCTTCCCCAATTAGAACCCCGGAATTGTATGCATTATACATATACTTATGGTAACAGAAATGAGCTCCTGTTTAAAGATTGCCGGCTTATTTTGTATATAATTACCATATAGCCTGAGATAAAAAAGCCTGTTGACAAATTCTTCTCCACCGTTTATTGTTATTGGCATATACGAATCAAACTGATGAGCGAGAGAAGTAGATTAGGGAAAGTATTTCAGAGAGCCGCTACCCGGTGTGAATGCGGTAATACGGAACTAATTGAATGGACTTGCGAGGGCGGCTCGAAACCGATGCGGGAGTAGACGCCGACGGGAACCCTGTCCGTTATCAGTGGGGTATGCATGATGGTGCATAAAATGAGTGGGCAACTAGGTTGTCAATTTGGGTGGTACCGCAGAAGCTATAAGCTTTTGTCCTATGTTTGGGACAAAAGCTTTTTTTATTGGCTAATTATGGAGAGAAAGGAGACCCGGAAGTGAGTAAGGGAAACGGGCATGGGATGATAAAACCGGATACCGATACCATTCGGCAGCTGAGCAGTGACTACAGCATCATCCCCATCTGTCGGGAAATCTATGCTGATATTATTACCCCGATCAACTTGCTGCGACGGTTGGCGGGCATCAGTCGGCGCTATTTTTTACTGGAAAGTGTTGAGGGCGGAGAAAAATGGGGACGTTACTCCTTCCTGGGTTTCGATCCTGTCTTGCGGGTATACGGCCTGCAGGGTCAGGTAACTATTGAGCGTGACGATCAGGTAACCGTCATGGACACCAACGCCCCGCTGGATGTCCTGCGGGAGATCCAGGCGGCCTATAAATCGCCGCGCTTGGCGGGCATGCCGCCTTTTACCGGCGGCTTCGTGGGCTATTTCGGATACGCCATGTTCGGGTATGCCGAACCCAAGCTTACAATAAAGCGCGGCGACCAATATGACTTCGATCTGATGCTGTTTGACCGGGTAATAGCCTTTGACCATCTCAAACAAAAAATCTGCCTGGTGGTCAATATGCAAACCGATCACATGATGGAAAACTACGGAGCGGCCACGGCTGAATTAGAAGCTATGGCCAGTCTCATCCGTGATACCCGCCCCCTGCCCAGCCTTAAGAGTGACAAAAACGTTGTGTTTTCCAGTAACGTCACCCTTGATGAATACTGCGCCATGGTAAACCGCACCAAGGAATATATTTTTGAGGGCGACATTTTCCAGGCGGTAATCTCCCGCCAATTCAGTGCCCCTTACCATAGCAGCCTGCTTAATGCATACCGGGTACTGAGAACCACTAATCCCTCCCCTTATATGGTTTATATGCATATAGACGGGGATGAAATAATGAGCACCTCCCCGGAAACACTGGTGAGGCTGCAGCAGGGCCGGCTGACCACTTTCCCGGTGGCCGGATCCCGCCCCAGGGGTACAACTGAAGCAGAGGACAGAGAACTGGAAAGGGAGTTACTGGCTGATGAAAAAGAGCTGGCTGAACACAATATGCTGGTAGACCTGGGCCGAAATGATCTCGGTAAGATATCAAAGTATGGCACGGTTAAAGTCAGCGAGTACATGGTGATCCATCGCTATTCGACCATTATGCACATCTGCTCCCAGGTGGACAGCGAAATCGTCCCCGGCTGTGACGGCTTTAGTGCTATCGAAGCAGTATTGCCGGCCGGGACCCTATCCGGGGCACCCAAAATAAGAGCCTGCGAAATCATTGAAGAGATCGAAAGAGTCCCCCGCGGTATCTACGGGGGGGCCCTTGGATATGTCGACTTTACCGGCAATATGGATACCTGCATCGCCATCCGCATGGCGGTAAAAAAGGGCGACCGGGTATACGTTCAGGCGGGCGGCGGGATAGTAGCCGATAGTATCCCGGAAAGAGAATATGATGAATCAGGCTATAAAGCCATGGCGGTAATCAACGCCATTTGTAATGCCAGTGAGGTGGAATACTGATGTTATTATTAATCGACAATTATGACAGTTTTACTTACAACCTGGTACAGCTAGCCGGCAGTATCACCTCTGAGATACGAGTGGTTCGCAATGATGAACTGACCGTTGCAGAGATAGAAGCAATGGAACCTAGCCACATTATCCTTTCACCTGGCCCAGGTTACCCAAGAGACGCCGGTGTTTGTGAGGATTTGGTCCGGCATCTGCAAGGCAAAATACCCATATTGGGTGTATGTTTGGGCCATCAGGGGATATGTGAGGTTTACGGCAGCAAAATTACTTATGCCCGCAAGCTGATGCACGGGAAAAAAAGCTGTCTTAAGATCGATACCAGCTGCCCTATTTTCCGCGGTCTGCCTTCCCGTATAGAGGCCGGCCGGTACCATTCCTTAGCGGCCAGCCCGGATACTATTCCTGATTATTTACAGGTAGTAGCCGAAGACGATCTCGGTGAGGTAATGGCCGTTCAACATAAAACATATCCTGTTTACGGCGTCCAATTTCACCCGGAATCGATACTGACCCCCATGGGTATAACCATTCTGCAAAATTTTTTAGAGATATAGGAGGGACCTTAAATGATACAGAAGGCAATTAAGGATGTAATCAGCGGTAAAGACCTCGATCTGGAAACAACCAAAAACGTGATGCGGCAGATGATGGATGGCACCGCTACCCCTGCCCAAATGGGGGCTTTATTGGCGGGCCTGCGGATGAAAGGCGAAACAGTGGAAGAAATCACCGCCTGCGCGGAGGTAATGCGGGAAAAGGGGCTCAAAATTCATCCGGTGCGCAAGGTAATAGATATTGTCGGCACCGGCGGCGATGAACTTTCCACCTTCAATATTTCCACCACCTCGGCTTTTGTAGTGGCTGCCGGGGGGGTGCCGGTAGCCAAGCACGGCAACCGGGGCGTATCAAGTAAGAGCGGTGCAGCTGATGTTCTTGAGAATCTGGGTGTCAACCTTAACCTCACCCCGGAGCAAAACGAGGCTATTTTGAACAAAAGCGGTATTTGCTTCATGTTTGCCCAGCTCTACCACTCTTCCATGAAGCACGCAGCCCCGGTGCGCCGGGAGATGGGGGTCAGGACCATATTTAATGTCCTGGGCCCGCTGGCTAATCCTGCCGGTGCCACTATGCAATTGATGGGTGTTTACGATCGCAAGCTGGTGGAACCCCTGGCCCAGGTGCTGGCAAATCTGGGTGTAGTCAGAGGTCTGGCCGTAAGCGGTTCTGATGGCATGGACGAAGTCACCCTTACCGGACCGACTCATGTTTGTGAAATACGTTTTGGAGAACTGACCTGTTACGATATCACTCCCGAAAACTTTGGCCTGCAGAGTTGTTCGCCGGAGGATTTAGTAGGGGGAACTCCACAGGAGAATGCCCAGATCACTCTTGATATTCTCAACGGCAGGGAAAGAGGGCCCAAACGTGATGTGGTGGTTCTTAACGCCGCCATGGCTTTATACCTGGGTATAGACGACTGCAGCGTCAGTGATTGTGTGAAGCTGGCCCAGGACTTGATAGATTCCGGGAAGGCCGTCGCCAAGCTGGAGGAATTCCGCCGGCTGACCAACGAGGCCTAACAATGATACTCAATCGTTTAGCTGCGGGCGCCCGTCAGCGAGTTGAACAAAGTAAAAACCGGGTGCCGCTGATACAGATAAAACGTACCTCCCTTAATATGCCTGGGAACACCGGATTCCCTTTTGAACAGGCCCTGCGCGGACCAGATATAAATTTTATCTGCGAGATAAAGAAGGCTTCACCGTCGAAAGGGATCATTGCCCCCGACTTCCCTTATCTGCAGATTGCGGTTGCCTATGAACAGGCTGGAGCAGCTGCCATTTCGGTTCTGACCGAACCGGAATACTTTAAGGGCCGGGATGAATACCTGGAGGAAATAGCCCATGCCGTCCTAATACCAGTGCTGCGGAAAGACTTTACCGTCGATGAGTACCAGATCTATGAAGCCAAAACCCTGGGGGCGGCGGCGGTGCTGCTAATCTGCTCGCTGCTTGATGAGGATACCATCAGTAATTATTTAGGTTTATGTGATCAACTGGGTCTATCCGCCCTGGTGGAGGCGCATAACGAACGGGAAGTGGAAAAGGCTCTCAGGGCCGGCGCCCGTATCATCGGGGTAAATAATCGCAATCTCCGCGATTTTACGGTGGACCTCGGCAATAGCATTAAGCTGCGCCGGTTGGTACCGGACAATGTATTATTTGTTGCCGAAAGTGGCATCAGTTCCGCGGCTGATACCCAATTACTGCGGGCTAACCAGGTAAACGGGGTGCTGATCGGGGAAGCACTGATGCGGGCCGTTGACAAAAGGGCCCTGCTTATGGAATTGAGGGGTACGGGAGCATGATCAGGATTAAGATTTGCGGTTTAACCAGGGAAAAGGATATTGATTCAGTTAATCGTTGCCTGCCCGATTATGCTGGTTTTGTAATGGCGGATAGCCGCCGCCGTATATCACCTGAACAAGCCGAGCAATTCAAACAGAAACTTGATCGGCGCATCAAGACGGTCGGAGTCTTCGTCAACGAGAGTCTGCCGGTTGTGATTGACCTCTGTACCAGGGGCATAATCGATGTGGTCCAGCTGCATGGCGATGAGACGGAGGCCTATATTAGGCAGCTGCAACAATCCGTAACCTGCCCGGTGATCAAGGCGGTACGAGTCCGGGATGCGGAACAGATAACAGCTGCGGACACATCACCAGCGGATCTGCTGCTGCTAGATACCCATCTTGCCGATCAATACGGGGGCAGCGGCCAAACATTCGACTGGGCGATCATCCCCCCTATTACCAAACCGTTTTTCCTGGCCGGCGGTCTCAATGCCGGGAATATATTGTCCGCGGTCACCAGCTGCCATCCCTATGGGGTCGATATCAGCAGCGGGGTGGAGACCGATGGGATTAAGGATGAAACCAAAATCCGGGACATAATAACCTTGATCAGAGCTCTAGGCTGAAGCCATTATATAGGAAGGCTGGGATTGAAATGATCTTCATATTGAAACCAGGAGTGCCTCAGGAAAAAATCGATGATCTTACCAAACAGATCGAAGCCCGTGGATTTAAAACCTTTTTAAGCCCCGGCACCGAACATACAGCGGTATGTTTGATCGGCAATACCGCCGTCATTGATATAGATCTGATAGTGCAGACCAATGATATCATTAAATATGGCAAGCGCATAACGGAACCATATAAGGCGGTGAACCGGACCGTTCACCCCGATGATACAGTGGTCAATGCCGGGGGTATACCCATTGGCGAGGGTATGTTCCAGGTAATATCCGGCCCCTGTTCGGTGGAAAGCGAGGCTCAAATTATACAAATCGCCCAGTCGGTCAAGGCCAGCGGGGCAACCCTGCTGCGCGGCGGCGCGTTCAAACCCCGCACATCGCCATATGCTTTTATGGGATTACAGGAAGATGGCCTGCGCCTGCTCCTGAAAGCCAAAAAGGAGACCGGTATGCCGGTGGTCACCGAAATAATGAACCAGACCCAGCTGCCCCTCTTCGAAGAAATTGACGTAATACAGGTTGGAGCCCGCAATATGCAGAACTTCGATTTGCTGAAAGAGGTGGGTCGGTTTAACAAGCCGGTTCTCCTGAAAAGAGGTTTGGCCAACACCCTGGAAGAGCTGTTGATGAGTGCCGAATATATTATGTCCGAGGGCAACAGCCAGGTAATTTTATGCGAGCGAGGCATTCGCACCTTTGAAACCTCGACCCGTAATACCCTGGATATCTCAGCGGTTCCCCTGCTCAAACAAAGGTCCCACCTCCCCGTAATCGTTGATCCCAGTCATGCCTCGGGTTTACGGGCCCTGGTGGCTCCCCTGGCCAAAGCCGCTGTGGCAGTAGGAGCGGATGGTTTGATGATTGAGGCTCACAACGATCCAGCCCGGGCTTTATGTGACGGGGCTCAATCGCTGGACTTGATACAATTCCAAACTCTAATGGAGGACCTAAAACAAAGGGTCGCTTTTGAGGGCAAAAAGATGGGAGCAGCCATCTGATTTTCATTAAAGTAATGAATATATTTCTGTTAGAATATATAAGGTATAACTTCAGTTACTGGGAGGCAATCAATGAAAAAGCTGGCTATAGCCTTAATTGTTCTGATTACAGCAATGGTGGTATATCCGCCCCGGGTC